>JBOHSY010000032.1:0-37877 GCA_050733355.1 Gemmatimonadales bacterium
CGTTCGGGCTCTCGGTCGCCGCCCTCTGGTGGATTCTCACGCCGTTCCTCCAGGCCAGCGTGCGGGGCGGCCGGCCGCGGGGGACGCCGCCCTACGCCGAGCTGTTCGAGGCCGGGTGGCAGAACACGCTGGTGGTGGTGCAGGCGGCGCTGTTCACCGGATTGTTCTGGGCCCTCCTCTGGCTCTGGGCCGAGCTCTTCGTCATCGTCGGCGTGCAGGTGTTCGAGGAGCTCTTCCAGGAGCCCGCGTTCGTCTATCCGGTCACCTCGGTCACGTTCGGCTACGCTGTCGCGCTGGCGCAGTCGCGGGAGAGCTTCGTGCTGCTCCTGCGCCGCCACTTGTTCGGGGTGCTCGCCTGGCTGCTTCCGCTGGTGGCGCTCATCGCGTCGGCCTTTCTCCTCACGCTTCCCGCCACCGGGCTCGCGCCGCTCTGGAAGACCGGCCACGCCACCTTCCTCATGTTGTGGCTCCAGGTCTTCCTGCTCTTCTTCTTCAATGCCGCGTATCAGGATGGCGGGCAGCCCCCCTTCTATCCGCGCTGGCTCCAGGCGGCTCTGCGCGCGGCGGTGCTCGCGGTGCCGGTGTACGCGTCGCTCTCCGCGTATTCGCTCTGGCTCCGCATCGCGCAGCACGGACTTTCGGTGGACCGGATCTGGGCGGCGCTCTTCATCGCCGTGGTCGCGCTCTACGGCATCGGATACCTGTTCGCCGCGTTCCGCGATGGACCCTGGATGGGGGCGATCGGCCGGGTGAACACCGGGATGGCGTGGGTGCTGGTCGGGCTGATCGTGGCGGTCAACAGTCCGCTGCTCGAACCCAAGCGTCTCGCCGCCGCCGATCAGCTGTCGCGCCTGCTGGCCGGCCGGGTGCCCGCCGCCAAGTTCGACTACGACTACCTGCGCTTCAACCTCGGCGTGTTCGGCGACCGGGCCCTGAGACGGCTGGCCGCCGGCCCCACCGGGCACGCGGAGGCGGCGGAGATCAAGCGGCTGGCCTCGGCGACGCTGGCGAAGGCGCAGCGCTGGGACCAGCCCGGCCCTCCGGCGGATGTCGCCGCGCACATTGAGGTTCTGCCTCGCGGAACGTCGCTCGACTCCGACCTCGTCGCCTACTTCCGGCAGCAGGCGGACAGCGCCGCGGGCGCCGGGCCGGTGTGCCTCCGGGTGGCGGGGGTCGCGTGCGTGATGCTGGTGGTCGACCTCGATGGGGACGGCGGGTCCGAAGTCGCGAGTGTGAGCGGGTATCCGATGAACGTGTATGCCCGGACCGCGGCGGGATGGCGACGCGTGGGCGAGCTTCGGGGCGACGTCTATGGAAGCGACCCGCGCTGGGTCGATTCAGTCCGAGCCAGCGCGCCGCGGGTATTCCCGTCCCGCTGGCACACGCTCGAGATCGGAGGCCGGCGGCTTTACTTGGCGGAGAGCGCACCCTGAACCATCAGATCCGCCGGGCGGCGGGAGGCGTATAAAGGGAGAGCGAACCGCGATCCAGCCGGAAGGACGCCATGCACCGCCCGATCCGCCGCCTCACCACCATCGCCGCCGCCGCCGTTCTGATGGCGGGCGCACCGGCCGACGCCGACGCCCAGACGTTCGACCACGGCGCCTTCGGCAGGCTCCTCGTGGCACACGTCACCGACGGGATGGTGGATTACGACGCCTTCAAGGCCTCGCCCGAGTTTTCGGCCTACCTCCAGAGCCTTGCGCAGTTCGATCCCCGTGCGCTGCCGCGCGACGAGCAGCTCGCCTTCTGGATCAACGCATACAACGCCTACACTATCCAGCTCATCAACCAGCACGATGAGCGCGAGTCGATCCGGAACATCAACAAGGGACTGTTCGGCATCAAGGGCTACGGGCCGTGGAAGGAGAAGCTCGCGGTCGTGGGAGGGACTCCGCTCGGGCTGGATCACATCGAGCAGAAGATCATTCGCCCGGAGTTCAGGGAGCCACGGATCCACTTCGCGCTGGTCTGCGCGGCCATGGGCTGTCCGCCGCTCAGGAACGAGGTGTACACCGGCGCCCGCCTCGACCAGCAGCTCGACGACCAGGCCCGGGTGTTCCTGCTCCGGTCGCCGGAGAAGAACCGGGTGGACCCGGCCGGGCGGGCCGTGTACGTGAGCCAGGTGTTCAAGTTCCGGGATTACGAGAAGGACTTCGGCGGGAGCAGAGAGGCCGTCGCGAAATACATCGCGGGGTATCACCCGCCGGGGCCGGAGCGGGAGCTGCTCGAGAGCGGCAAGTGGAACCAGTGGGAGCACACCGAGTACGACTGGACACTGAACAGCCAGGAGAAAGCGCGCGCTGCGGCCACCTCCGCTTCGAACTGATGAACCACAAAGGGAGAAAGGACACAAACAACTCCCGGCAATTCCGCAGCCTCGCTGGGTACACCGGCAGGTCCACGGTTTGTCCTCAAGTCTTTGTGCCCTTCCGCTCCTTGTGGTTCAACGGTCGATGATGGAACGGATCCGCAAGCTCGCATCGATTCTCAGCGAGCCGGTGCTCGCGGAGACGCGCGCCAACCTCGCGCGTTCGCGCGCACGTGTGCCCGAGCATCTGCGGGGGCCACGCCAGATGCTCGGCCGCGGGGGCAATGGCTGCGGCGCCACGATCGGCGTCATGCCGCGCTGCGACTTCGCCTGCCGCGGCTGCTATCTCGGCAGGGAAGCCAACCGCATTCCGGCCGAGCCGGTCGAGGCCATCAAGGCGCAGATGCGCCAGCTTCGACCCATGCTCGGCAACGGCGGCAACCTCCAGCTCACCGATGGCGAGGTGCTGCTCCGCCCGGTCGAGGAGATCATCGAGCTGCTGCGCTATGCGCAAAACCTCGATCTCATCCCGATGCTCATGACGCACGGCGACGGGTTCCGTCGGCGCCCGGGGCTGCTCGAGCGGCTCGTGGTCGAGGGCGGACTGGTCGAGGTCAGCATCCACATCGACACCACGCAGCGGGGCCGGCTGGGCGACGCGTACCGCAAGGCGACGAACGAGGAGGCGCTGAACCCGCTCCGGGACGAGTTCGCGATGCTGATCCGCCGCGTGGCACGGGAGACCGGTCGTCCGCTCCGCGCGGCGACCACGATGACGGTCACCGTCGACAACGTCGCCGGCGTGCCGGCGGTCGCGCGGTGGCTCACGCGGAACGCGGACGCGTTCCGGCTGGTCAGCTTTCAGCCGCTCGCGCGGGTGGGCCGGACCGAGTCGGACCTGGAAGGTGTGTCGGTCGAGGCGCTGTGGGAGCGCATCGCCGAAGGACTCTACGGCGGATTGGACGCGCCGGAGCGGGCTGAGCGGGGCCAGCTCTGGATCGGGCACCCCGACTGCAACCGGTATCTGCCGGGCCTGGTGCTGACCCAGCCCGGCGAGGCACCGCGGTTCGAGGCGCTGCGGCAGGCGGGCGACCCCACCGACGAGCGAATCGTGGATGGTTTTCTCGATCAGTTCGGCGGGATCACCTTCCGGCTGGACGGTCCGCTGGAGCGCGGAGCGCGGTGGGCCGCGCTTGCGGTCCGCGAGCCTGGGTTCGTGCTGGGAAGCGCGATGCGCGGAACCGCGCACTGGCTCCGGCGCTTTGAGCCCGGACACCCGTGGCGGCTGCTCGGCCGCCTCGCCGCTGGGCAAGCGCGCATCCACGGCCTGGTGATCGTCACCCACCACTTCATGAACCGGGCCGAGGCCGAGTCACCCCGGGGCCAGGAACGCCGCGATCTGTGCGTCTTCCACGTGCCGATCGGCGACCAGCTCGTGCCCATGTGCCAGGTGAACGCGCTCGGCGTGCGCGAGGAGTATTACGCCAAGCTGCGCGATCGTGGCCGCTCGAGCGCCGCGACGCTTGTGGGCAAAGCGGGCTGACGGAGATCCGCTCGCAGCGTCGGCGCGTTTACCTCTCGCCAGGAGACGCGTCGATGCACCGTTCGCTCAGCTCTTGCCTGCTGCTCGCCTCGCTCGCCGCCCCCGCGGCGGCGCAGACTCGCCGGGCGTCGCCCCCTCCGCTGGTTCCGCTTGCCGCCTTCTTCCAACTGGTGGGAGACGACTGGACCAGCGCTGAGCGGGCCGGAGCGCTCATCGCGGAGCGCTGGCGCAATTCCTACGCCGTCCTGCTGGTCGAACTGGCCGGCTTCGCGCCGGACGTCCGGACGCAGCAAGCCGTGCTGGGCCTACTTGAGCGGGGCACCGGACAGCGCCACGGTCGCGATCTCGACGGCTGGTACGAGTGGATCTGGCAGCATGTGCGCGAGAGCCACCCGGATTACGCAGAGTTCAAGGCGACGCTCTACGGCGCGATCGACCCCCGATTCACGGAGTACTTCGACGAGCAGCCCGCGGCCAGCATCCGGCTGGACGAGATCCGTTGGGGCGGCGTGGTGCGGGACGGCATCCCGCCCCTCGACCATCCGAGGATGCTCGCCGCCCGCGAAGCCAGCTACCTGGCGGACGACAACGTCGTGTTCGGGATCGAGCGGAACGGCGACGCCCGTGCGTACCCAAAGCGCATCCTGGCCTGGCACGAGATGGTACGCGACCGGATCGGCGGGGAGGAGCTGAACGGGGTGTACTGCACCCTGTGCGGGTCGATGATCTTCTACCGGGTCGTCATCGGCGGAGTGCAGCACACCCTGGGGACCAGCGGATTCCTCTACCGGTCGAACAAGCTGATGTACGATGCCGCGACCAAGTCGCTCTGGTCTACGCTGACCGGGACTCCCGTGGTCGGCCCACTGGTCGGGAAGGGGATCGAACTCGAGCCGCTCTTCGTGGTCACTACCACCTGGGGCGAGTGGCGGAAGCGCCATCCGGGTACGAAGGTGCTTTCGCTCGACACGGGCCATCGCCGCGACTACGGCGAAGGCGTGGCCTATCGCGAGTACTTCGCGACCGATGAGCTGATGTTCGGGGTGCCCAGGCTGGACGAGCGGCTCCCGAACAAGGCCGAGGTGCTGGCGCTTCGGTTCGGTCGTGTGCCGGCCGAGCCGCTCGCGATCGCCGCTGATTTCCTCCGCAAGCGCCCGATTTACCACGACCGGCTCGGTGGGGTGGAATTCGTCGTCCTCACCGATCCGACCGGAGCGAACCGGGTCTACGGCAGCGCTGGACGCCGCTTCGTTCGCTGGGACGGCCGCGAATCGGCGCAGGACGCGGATGGGAATCGTTGGATCGTGAGCGAGGCGGCGCTGCGTCGCGGCGACGTCGCGCTCGGGAGGCTTCCGGCGCACCGCGCGTTCTGGTTCGGGTGGTACTCGGCTTTTCCCGACACCCGTCTGATCCGGTAGCGAGCCCGCTTCCTGCACGCCGTCGATCCTCTCCGCGCCAATTCGGTAACACCACTCCGCCCGATCCTCGGCAGTTTTGGCGGCAGTTCGCTCTTGCCGTCCGGCTGCCGAGGGGTCCATGATATGGGCATGGCCGCGCCCGTCTACTACACCGCCGACATGGTCCGGGCACTCCCCGAGGACGGGAACCGCTACGACGTGGTGTACGGGGAGCTGCTCGTGACGCCCGCGCCGCGGGTATGGCACCAGATCATCCAGAACCGCCTCCTCATCGCGCTGCACGAGTACCTCCTCCGCGAGCCGGTCGGTCACGTCATGAGCTCGCGCTCCGACCTCTCCTGGCGTCCCGACCTGCTCGTCTCTCCGGACCTGTTCGTGGCGCCGCTCGAGGAGATCCGTACGCTCGACTGGGCTCAGGTCCAGGATCTTCGCCTCGTGGTCGAAATCCTGAGCCCTTCGTCCGTTCGCTACGACCGGTTCACCAAGCGCCGCCTGTTCCAGGACCGGGGCGTGCCAGTGTACTGGGTAGTGGATGGCGATGCGCATCAGGTGGAGGTCTGGGCGCCCGATGCCAGCTTCCCCACCGTCGTCCGGGACGAGCTCCGCTGGCATGCCGCGCCCGCTCGTTCGCCGTTCACGCTCGACCTCGCCGAGCTGTTCCTGCCCCTCTGATGCCTGGTATACGGGTGCGCACCCACCTTCGACCCGACGAGCCCGAGCAGGAGCCCGGGCGATGGACTCGGCGCAGCGGCAACCGGGGTCTCAAGATCGCCCTCGCGCTCGGATTCCTGGTGGTCCTGCCGTTGGCCGTCCTGGCCGTGCTGTATTTCCAGGCCCGCCCGATCGGGCTGGACCTCGTGCGGCGGGTGACCGAACGCAAGTTTCCGGCGCTGGAGTGGATCGCCCCGGCGCAGCTGGCCGGGTGGTCCGCGGATTCGACCCGCGGTCCACCCCTCATCCTCGACGCCCGCACCGCGCCGGAGTACGAGCTGAGTCACCTGGCCGGTGCTCGGCGCATCGATCCCATACGGCCGCTGCTCCGGCACATGGAGGCGTTCGCGCGGGATACGCCGATCGTGGTGTATTGCTCGGTCGGCTACCGCAGTGGCCGGGTGGCCCACTGGTTACGGCGGCAGGGGTTCAGCAACGTCCACAATCTCGAGGGGAGCCTGTTCGCCTGGGCCAACGCGGGACGGCCGATGGAGGCGGATGGACGGCCGGTGAAGGAAGTCCATCCCTATAACGAGTTCTGGGGCCGGCTGCTGGAACCGGAGGTCCGGGCGGGCGCCCCACCGGTCACGGACCCGTACAGCCTGCCCTAGCCCTACCCGGAAGAACCTTCCTGGCATTAAACTTGTTGTACTTGCGTCAACAGGTGGATCCCACTCCGGGATCCCCCCGGCCTTGACGGCCGGCGCATAACCTTCAAAGTGAACACTTTGTGGCACGCAGACCCAACCGAAGCAGACGTCCGTTCGTAGAAGTCTCCTCCAGCTTTCGCCGTTCCTCCGGCCGTTCCATGCAGTCCCATCGTGACTGGCTGCTCACGCAGCACGGATCGGTCTGTGCCTACTGCGGCACCGAGACCACGCCGGAGGTCATCACCCTGGACCATGTGCGTCCCCGCCGTGGCCAGACCGCGTACGACCGGCCCGACAACCTGGTCCTCGCCTGCCGCGACTGCAACGCGGCCAAGGCGGACACTCCGCTGCTCGCGTTCCTCATGATGAAGCGCGCGCGCGGCGTGTTCCTCCTCCACTACGGCGACCACCTTTCGGAGCCGCTGAAGGAACTCGCGCGCAAGGCGAGCGAGCGGCCGATGCTGGCGAAGGGAGCTTAGACGGCGAACGGGCACACGGACGGACAGTTTTGCCCGTGACGCAGCGAGGCCCTCCGGTGTACCTGACACCGGAGGGCCTCTGGCGTTTCAGCACGCGGCGATCGGCGGAATCCGCAGGAAAAACACCGGCGGCTTGGGCTCATCGCCCTCGCAAGCCACGAGCGTGGCCCCCAGGCACTGATCGAAGTCCGGCCATTCCCCCGGGTGACTCCTCCTGGCGCGAGCGAACCGGCCTCTGAGCCTCCTGAAGTAGCTTCCCGCCGTCAGGCTATCCCTGGCCGTCCCCTGCCACCACCACCGACTGGAGCGATGCCCGGTCATGCGGGCTGCCGAGCGCTTCGCGCACGATCCGGCTCTGCTCCATGGCGTGCGCGGCCGGGTACCCCTCGGCCGGGCTCGCCCGCTCCGGCCGCCCGACGTACTGCAGCTCCGCCCCGGCCGGCAGCACCTCCGCCAGCTTGGACTTGAGGTAGAGCCACGCGCCCATGTTGCGCGGCTCCTCCTGGGCCCAGATCAGTTCGTCCACCGCGGGATAGCGCGCCAGCACGACCCGAAGCTCCTGCCAGGGGAACGAGTAGAGCTGCTCGATGCGCACGATGGCCGGCCGGTGCTCGGTCATCTTTTCGGCTTCCGCGATCAGGTCGTAATAGATCTTCCCCGAGCACAGCACGATCCGCCGGATTTCACCCGCGCGCGCCGCGGCCCAGACGTCGTCGAGCACCGGTTGCCAGAGTCCGTCGGCAAGCTCCTCCAGGCGCGAGGCCGCGGTCGGCAGACGGAGCAGGCTCTTCGGCGTCATGACGATGAGCGGGCGCTGCCGGGCGCGCTTGGCCTGGCGCCGGAGCAGATGGAAGTACTGCGCCGGGGTCGTCGGATTCGCCACGCGGATGTTGCCTTCCGCGGCAAGCTGCAGGAAGCGCTCGAGCCGGGCACTCGAATGCTCCGGCCCCTGGCCCTCGTAGCCGTGCGGCAGGAGCAGCGTGAGCCGCGTGGTGAGCCCCCACTTCGAGAGCCCGGCGGCGAGGAACTGATCGACGATGACCTGCCCCCCGTTGATGAAATCGCCGAACTGCGCCTCCCAGATCACCAACGCCTCGGGCGCCTCGGCGCTGTAGCCGTACTCGAAGCCGATGGTCGCGAGCTCGGACAGCGGGCTGTTGTGGAGCTCCAGCGGCGCGGTCGCGCCGGGTAGACGCTGCATCGGCGTCCAGCCGTCGCCGGTCGTGATATCGTGCAGCACCAGGTGGCGCTGGCTGAAGGTGCCGCGCTCGGTGTCCTGTCCGGTGAGACGCACCGGGACGCCCTCGACCAGGAGCGACGCGAGCGACAGCGCCTCGGCGTGCGCCCAGTCGATTCCGCCGTCCGAGCCTACCGCAGTCCGCCGACGGTCGAGCTGGCGCTTGAGCTTGGGGTTCACGGTGAACCCCTCCGGCACGGTGAGGAGCTGCTCGTTGAGTCCGGTGAGCGTCTCGGCGGGCACGGCCGTCACCGGCTCCTGGCCGGGACCGGTCACCTTGGCGATCTCGGGCACCGTGCTCTTGCCCAGGCTCGCCTTGAAGCGCTGCTGCGCGGCGACGAGGTCCTGGTAGACTCGCTCGAACTCCTGATCGGCATCAGCGGCGGCGGCCACGCCCTCTTCCGCGAGCTGCGTCGCATAGCGTGCCCGGACGGGCGGCAACTCCTTGATCCGCTCGTACATCACGGGCTGGGTGTAGGTCGGCTCGTCGCCTTCGTTGTGGCCGTGGCGCCGGTAGCCCACCAGGTCGATGACCACGTCGCGGCGGAACGTATCGCGGTACGCCATCGCCAGGCGCACGGCGGCGAGGCACGCTTCCGCGTCGTCGGAGTTGACGTGAATGATCGGCACGTCGAACCCCTTGGCCAGGTCGCTCGCGTAGCGGGTGGACCGGGCATCCTCGGCATCGGTGGTGAAGCCGACCTGATTGTTGGTGATGATGTGCAGCGTCCCGCCTACGGCGTACCCCTTGAGGGCACTCAGGTTGAACGTCTCCGCGACCACTCCCTGCGCGGCGAATGCCGCGTCGCCGTGGATGAGCACGGGCAGCGCCACCGCCGGGTCGTGGTGCGCCCGGCGGCCACGACGGAGCGTCTGCGTGGCCCGCGCGCGTCCGTCGACCACCGGCGACACGAACTCGAGATGGCTCGGGTTGGGCGAGAGGGTGACGGCGATCGACTTTCCGTTCCGGAGCCGGAACGCACCTTCAGCGCCATGGTGGTACTTCACGTCGCCGGTGCCCCCCTCGGGCGTGAGCTGGTTGCCCTCCACGAACCGGCCGCCCTCGAACTCGGCGAAGATCGTGTCGTACGGCCGGCCGATGATGTGCGCGAGCACGTTGAGCCGCCCGCGGTGCGCCATGCCGATCACCACCTCGCGCGCGCCGGCCGCGGCGGACAGCTCCAGCGTGAGGTCGAGCATCGGCACCAGCAGGTCGACACCCTCGATCGAGAAGCGCTTCTGGCCGAGGTAGGCCTTGTGGAGGAACTTCTCCAGCGCTTCGACCCGCGTGAGCCGGCGCAGGAGCTGCCATTTCTCTTCCGCGCTGAGCGGGGTGCGGAACTCCTCGGACTCGATCTTCTCCCGGAGCCACACGCGCTGCTCGTGGCTGGCGATGTGCTCGATCTGGTAGCCGAGCGTACCGCAGTAGGTCGCCTCGAGGTGAGGATACGATTCGGCAAGCGTGGCGCCGGGCACGTAGGTCCGGAGCACCGGCGTCGGGATCGACGCCATGATCTCGGGCGTGAGGCCGAGCGGGCCTGGATCGAGCGCGGGGTCGCCGAGCGGCTCGGTGCCGAGCGGGTCGATCCTCGCTGCGAGGTGGCCGTGCGTCCGGAATGCCTTCACCAGCGCCATCGCTGCCGCCACGTGGCGCAGCATGTCGGGCGTGACAGCTGCGGGAGGCTTCGGCAACTGGGCCGCGGCCGGAGCAAGCCGATAGCTGATAGCCGATAGCTGCAGGCTCTCGGCGATGGTCTCGTAGAAGCTTTCCTCGCCCTGGAGCAGGTGATCCAGCGTGGCCAGGAACCCACCCGACTCCGCGCCCTGGATCACGCGGTGGTCGTAGGTGCTGGTCACCGTCATGACCTTGGCGATGCCGAGGTCCCGGAGCCGCTCCTCCGGTGCGCCGCCGTATTCCGCCGGATATCCGATGGCGCCGACCGCGATGATGCTCCCCTGGCCCGCCATGAGGCGAGGTACCGACGCCACCGTCCCGAGACCGCCGGGGTTCGTCAGCGTCATGGCGGCGCCGGCGAAATCGTCGGGCAGGAGCTTGTTGCTGCGCGCCTTCTCGACCAGCGCCTCGTACCCGGCGTGGAAGGCGGCGAAGTCGAGCGTGTCCGCGCGCTTGATGACCGGGACCACGAGCCCGCGGCTGCCGTCCTTCCGCTGCACGTCCACCGCCAGCCCGAGCCCGAGCCCCTCCGGCTGCACCCGATAGGGCGTGCCGTCGATGTCGGCCAGCGTGTGCGCCATGACCGGATGGCGCTTGGCGGCCTGGACCAGAGCGAACGCGATGAGGTGGGTGAAGGAGAGCTTCTGGGGGCGACCCGCGGACTGGAGCCTGGCGTTGAGGTCCTTGCGACAGCGCTCGAGCTGGGCGACCGGGAGTGTGCGGAACGTGGTCGCCGTCGGAACGCTCAGGCTCTCGTTCATGTTGGCGACGAGCCGGGCGGCGGGCCCCCTGATGGGCGTCGCCCCCACCGGCGGCGACGCCGGAAGAGCAGAAGAGCCGAAGAGCGGAGGAGCAGATGCTTGCCGAGCGGGCGCTGCACTCGGCTGCACCCGCCGGGTCATCTGCTCTTCGGCTCCTCGGCTCTTCGGCTCTTCGGGCGGCGCCGAGGCGCCGTTGCCGAGGCCCACCGTCCCGCTCTCGAACAGCCGCCGCCACTCCGGACCCACGGCGGACGGGTCGCGCAGGAACTCCTCGTACATCGCCTGCGCGAATCCGGCGTTGGCGGTTTCGAAGACGTTCGGATCCACAGCCTGCTCCAACGGGAAGAAAGGGGGTGAGAGCGGGAAAGATAACGGCCCCGCAGGAGGCCCGCAGGACGTGAGTGGCTACGGGAGCCGGCCGGCGAGCAGGCGGTAACGGGCCGCTTCCTCTCGCACCCGGCTTTCCGTCCAGCCCAGCTCCGGCCCCAGCAGCTCGGCCGTGCGCCGCGCCGCGGCTGCTCCACGATCCGGCGTCTCGTAGTACAAGTGAATCCGTCGCACGAGCATGTCGGCCACCCGCTGGACCAGCTCGCGCCGGGCCGCATGCACTACCTCGGCCTCGATGGCGGGATGGCCGGGGTGGAGCCGGTGCTGCAGGGTGCGGTTGGCCGCGGCCAGATTGACGATGCTCGCGGTTTCGGTGCCGTAGTGCCGGATCAGGTGCTCCGCCGTGTCCGCGTTGAGACCCAGCTCGAGCGCGCTCCGATGAAACGGGCCGAATTCGGCAGTCTCGCCGCCGGGGAGCGGCTCCTGGTCCGTGGGCGCCGGGCGCGTCTCGATCCGGTGGCCTCGCTCGTCGAGCTGGTCCACCACCCGGTTCACGGTCTGCTGCGCCATGACGCGATACGTGGTCAACTTCCCGCCGGCGATGGTGAGCATGCCGGCCGGTCCCTCGACGATCGCATGCTCCCGCGACACCCGCGAGGGTCCCCGCGCTCGATCTCCGAGCAGAGGCCGGAGCCCGGCCCAGGTCACCCGCACGTCCTCGACGCCGAGCCGGGCGTTGGGGAAGAGCGCGTTGATGGAACGGAGCAGATAGACGACGTCATCGGCCGTGGCCGCGACCGTCTCGGGGGGCTCGCCCGCGTCGGTGTCGGTGGTGCCGACGTACGAATCGTCTCCCCACGGCAGGGCGAACATGACCCTCCCGTCGATGGGGCTCAGAAAGGCGATCGCCTCGTGGTGGCCGAGCCGGCTCCGCGGGACCACGACATGGACTCCCTTGGTGGGACGGAGCAGCGGACGGCAGCCGGGGTCTTCCAGCGCCCGCACCCGATCGGTCCATGGCCCGGTGGCGTTGACCACCGCGGCGGCCCGCAGGATGCCTCGCTCGCCGGTGAGCACATCCATCGCGCGGGCCCCCCTCACCCGCCCATCGGTGAGCTCGAGGGTCTCGACGGCGACGTAGGTGGCGATCTGCGCCCCGTGGATGGCCGCCGACCGGGCGGTGGCCAGCACGAGCCGGGCGTCGTCGCATTGGGCGTCGAAATACCGGGCGCCGCCGAGCAGTCCGCGCTCCCGCACCATGGGCTCGGCGGCGAGCAGCGCCCGCTTGCTCAACATGCGGTGGGGGGCCACATTGCGGAACAGCGCAAGGAGATCGTACAGCCACATCCCGGCGGCGAGCCGCCAGAGCGGCACGCGGTCGCCCTGGTGGAGCGGGAACACGAACGGCAGCGGCCGGACCAGATGCGGAGCCAGGCGCAGCAGCACCCGCCGCTCGCGGTTGGCCTCGAGCACCAGCCGGAGCCGTCCCTGCTCGAGGTAGCGGAGGCCGCCGTGCACCAGTCGGCTGGAGTGCGAGCTGGTGCCGGCCCCGAGGTCTCCCTGCTCCACCAGCACCGTCCGGAGGCCCCGCATGGCCGCGTCGCGGGCGATCCCCGCGCCGGTGATGCCGCCGCCGACGATCAAGAGATCCGCCGGGTGCGCGGTCAGTGCACCGAGCCCGGCGCGCCGTGAGGAATGGCCTGCGTGCCCCTGAGCCCTGTGACCCGTGTTCCCCGTCCCAGCACCTGGTTCTTCTGGCAGGCTCATTTCCTCCGTTCCGGCGCCCGCGTGCTGGACCTGGCGTGCGGCGAAGGGCGCCACGCGCTCGCCGCGGCCGCCCTCGGTGCGACCGTGCGGGGCGTCGATCGTGACGCGGAACAGCTGGCATCGGGTCGCGAGCTGGCTGCAGCCCGGGGCCTGACCATCGAGTTCGAGTGCGCGGATCTCGAGGGGCCCTGGCCCGCGTTCGGTACCTTTGACGCCGTGCTGTTGTTCAACTACCTGGATCGCGCCCGGATGCCCGAGGTGGTGGCGTGCGTGGCGCCGGGCGGCGTACTGATCATGGAGACATTCCTCGAGGCGCAGCTCGAGCTCGGCTGGGGGCCGAGCGATCCGGCGCACCTGCTCCAGCCGGGTGAGCTGAGCCTGCTGGTGCGGCCGCTCGATGTGGTGCACGGCCGCGAGGTGCTCGAACCCGTGGACGCGGAACGCTGGCGTGCGGTTGCGAGCGTCGTCGCGCGGTGTCCTCAATGATAAACGGGCGGCGCGTGGCCATCGTCGCCGGCGTGCGGACGCCGTTCGCCAAGAGCGGCACGATCTTCCGGGACATCCCGGCCGTCGCGCTCGCGCGCCACGCGGCGCGCGAGCTCCTCTATCGCACCGAGATCGACGGGCGCGAGATCGACGAGGTGATCTTCAGCCAGGTCGTCGCATCGGTGCTCACGCCGAACGTTGCGCGGGAGGTGAGTCTGCTGCCGCAGCTCCCGCCCAGCGTGCCGGCGTACACCATCAACCGGGCGTGCGCCTCCGCGGCGCAGGCCATTCACAACGCGGCCGATCAGATCACGCTCGGCCACGCCGATGTCGTACTCGCCGGCGGGGTCGAGTCGCTCTCGGACATCCCCATCCTGCACTCCCGCCGGTTCAGCCGGATCCTGGTGGACGCCAGCAAAGCCAAGAGCGTCGGCGCCCGGGTCGCCACCTTCGGGCGCACCCGGCCCAGGGATCTGGTCCCCGTCACGCCCGCGATCGCGGAGCCCTCGACCGGCGAGTCGATGGGCCAGTCGGCGGAGAAGATGGCGAAGGACAACGGCATCGCGCGCGAGGCGCAGGACCGCTTCGCGCTGATGAGTCATCAGCGTGCGGCGGCCGGCACCTCCGATGGGCGGCTCGTCTCCGAGATCGTACCCTGGTTCGGCGGCCCGGCCATGGACGAGGTCTCGATCAGCGACAACGGCATCCGCCCCGACGCGACGCTGGACCAGCTCGCCAAGCTGCGCCCGGTCTTCGACCGGAAGTACGGCTCGGTGACGGCCGGCAACGCGTCGCCGCTGACCGACGGCGCCGCGGTCGTGCTGCTGATGGCGGAGGAAAAGGCCCGGGCGCTGGGCTACGAGCCGCTGGCCTTCGTCCGGAGCTACGCGGTGGCCGCGGTCGATCCCGGCTGGCAACTCCTCATGGGGCCGGCGCTCGCCGTGCCCAAGGCGCTCGAGCGCGCTGGCATACCGTGGTCGGAGCTCGGCCTGTTCGAGATCCACGAGGCGTTCGCCGCCCAGGTGCTCTCCAACGCGCAGGCGTGGGCCTCGAAGGCGTGGGCCGACCGGCTGGGTCTTCCGGGCCCGCTGGGCGAGGTCGACTGGGAGCGTGCCAACGTGATGGGCGGCTCGATCGCCATCGGGCATCCGTTCGCCGCGACCGGCGCGCGCCTCGTGACGACGCTCGCGAACGAGATGCGCCGGCGCGACGCGGAGTTCGGCCTGGTGAGCATCTGCGCCCAGGGCGGGATGGGCTACGCGATGGTGCTGGAACGATGAAGGCTATCCGCTATCCGCTATCGGCTATCCGCTCGATCCGCGGCCGCTCGGCGCGTCGCCCTGAATACCGAGCGGCGGCGGAGCGGCGGATAGCGGATAGCGGATAGCCCCCAACCCGGCACCGATGCCTGCCTTCTCAGTCACCTACGACAACGCGATTGCGGTCGTCACGTTCGACCTGCCCGGCGAGCCGGTCAACAAGCTCACGGCCGCGGTCGTACGTGAGTTCGAGGAGCTGATGACTCAGCTCCGCGCCAACGCGGGCGCGCGGGCCCTCGTGTTCATCTCCGGGAAGCCGGACAGCTTCATCGCCGGGGCCGACATCGAGGAGTTCGTGCGGCTGCAGAACCGCACCGAGGCCGAGGCGCTGAGTCGGAAGGGCCAGGAGCTCATGACCCTGGTCGAGGGCTTCCCGCGGCCGGTGATCGCGGCCATTCACGGCGCGTGCCTGGGCGGCGGCTACGAGCTCGCCCTCGCCTGTCACTGGCGCATTGCTACCGACTCCCCAAACACCCAGATCGGCCTGCCCGAAGTGCAGCTCGGCATCATTCCGGGCGCGGGCGGCTCCGTGCGCCTCCCACGGCTCATCGGTGCGCGCGCTGCGCTCGATATCATTCTCCAGGGTCGGAGCGAGCGGGCCCAGAAGGCGCTCCGGCTCGGCATGGTGGACGAGGTGGTGCCGCCGAGCATCCTGCGCGAGGTGGCGCTCGCGGCGGCCGACCGGCTGGCGCAGGAAGGCAAGCCGAAGCGGCCCACCGCCGGCGGAGCCACGGGCGTGTTCCTCGACCGCACGCCGGTGGGCCGCGAGCTCGTGTTCCGGATGGCCCGCAACCGCGTGCTCAAGAAGACCGGCGGGCACTATCCCGCGCCGCTCGCCGCGCTCGACGTGGTGCGCGTGGCGCTCGAGCAGGGCATGGCGCCCGGGCTCAAGGCGGAGCATGAGCGCTTCGGCGAGCTGGCGGTGTCGGCGGTGTCACGCAAGCTGGTGCAGATCTTCTTCGCGACGACCGCGCTCAAGAAGGACGACGGGGTGCCGCCCGACACGCCGGTGGAGCCACGGCGCATCCGCCGGATCGGCATCGTCGGCTCGGGCTTCATGGGCTCCGCCATCGCGGGCGTCGCCGCCCTCAACGCGGAGGTCGAAGCGCGACTCAAGGACGCCGAGCTGGCGCGGGTGGGGCGGGGGATCCGCGCCGCGACCGCGATCCTGGACGAGCGGCTCAGGCGCCGCCGGCTCACCCGCCCGCAGCACCACCGCCTCACCGCGCTCCTCTCGGGCAGCATCGACTACAGCGGCTTCACCCGCGCCGACCTGGTCATCGAAGCCGTGTTCGAGGACCTCTCCGTCAAACGCCGCGTCGTGCAAGAGGTGGAGGCCGAGGTGGCGCCGGACGCGATCGTGGCGACCAACACCTCCACCATCCCGATCCACAAGATCGCCGACGGCGCCCGGCACCCCGAACGCGTGATCGGCATGCACTTCTTCTCGCCGGTGGAGAAGATGCCGCTGCTCGAGGTCATCCCCCACGAGGGTACCGCGCCCGACGCGATCGTCGCCACGGTGCGCTTCGGCCGGAAGCTCGGCAAGACCGTGATCGTGGTCCGCGACCACCCGGGCTTCTGGGTGAACCGCATCCTCTCGCCCTACCTCAACGAGGCCGGCATCCTGATCGAGGAAGGCGTGCCGATCGACGTGATCGACCGGGCGATGGTAAAGTTCGGGTTCCCGGTCGGGCCGGTGGCGCTGCTGGACGAGGTCGGGCTCGACGTCGCGCAGAAGGCCGCCAAGGTGATGCACGATGCGTTCGGCGAGCGGCTCACGCCGTCGCCGACGATCGGCAAGATGCTCGCGGACGACCGGCAGGGGCGGAAGAACGGCCGCGGATTCTACGCCTACAGTGAGGGCCACAAGACCGGCGTGGACGAGCGGGTCTACCGGCTCCTCGGCATCAGGCCGCTGGATGGCTTCGACCCGGCTGACGTCGAGCGGCGGCTCCTGTACATCATGCTCAACGAAGCGGCGATGGCGCAGGGCGAAGGCGTGGTGCGGTCTCCGCGTGACGGTGACATCGGCGCCATCTTCGGCATCGGATTCCCCCCGTTCCGGGGAGGGCCGCTCCGCATGATCGACGACCTGAGCGCCACCCGCGTGGCCGATACCCTCCGCCAGCTCGCCACCGCCCATGGGCCGCGCTTCGCGCCGGCGCCGGCGCTCGTCGCGCTCGCGGCGGACGGAGGCCGCTACTACCCCTGAGCATCACTTGACAGCCCCGCTGCCGCTGGTAAGGTAGAATCGACTCCGTACATTCTGCTGCTGGCTCGCATCCCGAGGTGGTCCGTGCCGCCCGTCTGCCGCCGTCTGCTCTCGGTTCTGCTGCTTCCCGCCTATCTGTTCCAGACCACCGCATGCTCCAGGACAAAGCCCGTGGAGGCCGAGCGGCTCAAGCCCGCCGCAAGCGAGCCGGTCGCCGCCGTGGTGACCGTGGGCAACGAACGGATCGACTTCGAGCCGCCGGCCGTGGTGGTGGGCGACACCGTCTTTGGCACGGTGGCGGGCGCGGCCCGAGCGGTGCCGCTCGAAACCGTGCGCCAGGTGGTCATCCTGCGTGAAGGCGTCCCGGTATCGACCATGCGCTCGAACATTCGCCGCACGGGTGACCGCATTGCGGCGGTGACGCTGGCGGACGCCAGCTACGTCCAGTTCGACGATCCCGGGGCCCACCTGTACGCCGACACGGTACGCGGCCTGGTGGATCGTCGGCCATACCACGTGGCCCGCGGCGACGTGCAGCGGTTCTGGCTGAGCCGAACCGATGCCGGCCTGACGGCGTTCGCCACGATCGGGATCGCCGCGGCCGTGCTCGGAGGCCTCTTTCTGATTGCGCTCGCCACCAAGGAGTCGTGCCCCTTCATCTACTCCTGGGACGGGGAGCGGTACGTGTTCGACGCGGAGCCGTACGGGGGGGCCATCGCGCGAGGTCTCGAGCGCGACGACTACGGCGTGCTCGAGCACCTGCGCCCCGACCGCGGTCTGTACCGCCTGCTGGTGACGAACGAGGTCGCGGAGACCCAGGTGACCAACTTGCTCGAGCTGTGGGTCGTCGATCACCCGCCGGCCGTGCGGGTCGTGGCGGACGAATGGGGACGGGTGCACGCGATCAGCGCGCCCACCCCGCCCGCTAGCGCGCGCGACGCGGCGGGACGCGACCTCACGCCGTGGCTCGCCGCTCCCGACGAGCGGATCTGGGAGCCCGCGCCCGTCCCGGGCGATACCAGCGACGGACGGGACCAGATCGTGCTGGCATTCCCGCGTCCGCCCGGCGCGACCACCGCCCGGCTCGTGGCCCGGGTGGGCACCGGCCTCTGGGGCTCGCACATGATCCGATCGATGCTCGAGCTGCGCGGGCGCGAGGCGGGGGCGTGGTACGCGCGGGTGGATGGCGATGCCACCTACCGCGACTCGGTCAAGGCGTGGAACGTGCGCGAAGAACTCTACGCGCTCCGGGTCGAGCTGGAGACCGCGGAGGGCTGGCAGACCGGCGCCCTGCTGGCCGGCGGGGGACCGTTCGTGGCGGAGGAGCGCGTCGCGCCGCTCCGGCTGCACGGTGTTCAGGGCGACACGGTGCGGTTACGGATCCGCCCGCCGAGGGGGTTCTGGGCAGTTGACGCGTTCGCGCTCGATTTCGAGACTGCCGCGCCGTTGAAGGTGGACACGCTGCGCCCCGTCAGCGCCGTGGACGCGCGTCTGGGCGACATCCTGCCGGCCATCCGCGCCGCCGACGACCAGTACCACGAAATGCCGACCACGGCCGACCGGGCGCATCTCACCTTCCGCGCACCGCCGGCTCCCGCCGCGGGGCTTACGCGAACCGTGCTGGTGCACGCGCGCGGATGGTATCAGCTGCACCTCTCGCCCGGGGCGGCGCCCGATTCCGCCGCGCTCCGCCGGCTGGCCGACGAGCCCGGCTTCGTGCCCCGGCTCGCCGCCGAGCTGTACGGCCGGCACCGCCTGGCCCAGTCGGAGGCGACGGTCCGGGGCGGCGCGCCCTGATACGATGCGGCACTATTGGCTCGATCGCGTGGTCGAGCTCGTCCCCGGCCGGCGAGCCGTCGGGGTCAAGTGCGTCGCGCTCGCGGAAGACCACTTCGACGCGCACTTCCCCGGCAATCCGGTTCTGCCGGGGGTGTGTCTGCTGGAAGGACTTGCCCAGACGGCGGGTGTCCTGCTGCACGAGACGACCGGTGGCCGCAAGCTCGCGCTGATGGTGTCGATCGAGCGGGTCCGCTTCGGCGCCTTCGCTCGCCCGGGCGACCAGGTGCGTCTCACGGTGGATGTCGAGGCGCTCGACGAGGCGGTCGCGCGGGTGCGCGGCGAGGCCGCGGTCGGCGAGCGCGTGATCGCCTCCGGGCGGCTCACCTTCAAGCTGGTGGAACCGGAGATGCTGGTGCCGCCCGCCTTCGCCCCGTTCTGGCGCCAGGCGATGGAGACCTGGCTCGGCCGTCATCGGGAGCCGGCGGATGGGTGAGCGAGTCGCGATAACGGGGGTCGGCGTCGTCGCCCCGGGATCCATCGGGTTCGATTCGTTCACCCGGGCGATCCGTGAGGGCCGCGGGGCGGTCGGCCCACTCCGCGCCTTCGACTGCGCCGGGTTTGACGCCCGGATCGCGGCGGAGGTGGACGGCGGCTTCGATGGCGCCGTGTGGGTGCACCCGCCGAAGCTGGCCAAGCTGATGAGCCGGGCCGCGCTGTTCGCGGTGGCGGCCGGTGCCATGGCGCGGGACGACGCCGGCCTCGAGACTGGCGCCGCCGACCCGGAGCGGGTGGCGGTGTCGCTCGGCGCCGGGGGGATGGGCCCCACCGACGTGGATCTGCTCGCGGCCCAGGCGCGTGCGGTGCTCGAGTCGGGGTCGGACGGCGCCGCCGGCGACTGGGACGTCCCCGCGTTCGCGCGCGCGTTCCGCCGCCGGACCAACCCGCTCGCCACCCTGCGGGGCCTGCCGAACCTGGCGGCCGCGCACCTCGCTATCCAGCAGGATGCCCGCGGCCCCAACAGCACCATCACCACCGGGTGCACCGCCGGCACTCAGGCCATCGGTGAGGGGCTCCGGCTGATCCGGGACGGCAGCGCCGACGTCGTCTTCGCCGGCGGCACCGACGCCGCGATCAACCCGGTCGCCGTGCTCGGCTTCGCGCTGCTCGGCACGCTCTCGCGGCGGAATGCGGAGCCGGCCCGCGCGAGCCGGCCCTTCGACCGCGATCGCGACGGGTTCGTGCTCGGCGAAGGCGCCGCCGTCGTCGTGCTGGAGCGGGAGTTGTGCGCCCGCGCCCGCGGGGCGCGGGTTCGGGCGGAACTCGCCGGGTACGGGGTGACGTGCGACGCCTACCGGATCACCGACGAGCGGCCCGACGCCGACGGCGCGGCCCGCGCGATCCGACTCTGTCTGCGGGATGCGGCGGCGGTTCCCCGGGACGTCGGCTACGTCAATGCGCACGGCACCGGCACGCGGATGAACGACGTGACCGAGACCCGGGCGCTCCAGTGCGCGCTCGGCGCCGCCACCGTGGCACCCGTGAGCTCCACCAAGTCGATGATCGGGCACCTGCTCGCGGGCGCGGGCGCGGTCGAGCTGGCAGCCTGTGTGGCGGCGCTGGCGGGCGGCTTTCTGCCGCCGACCATCAACCTCGATCGTCCCGATCCGGAATGCGATCTCGACCACGTCGCCAACACGAGTCGCGCGGTACAGGTGCACACCGCGCTCAGCAACTCGTTCGGATTCGGAGGACAGAACGCGTGCCTGCTGATCCGTCGCTGGTAGACGACACCGCCCTGCCCGAGGCCGTTCGGCGGCTCGTGGCCGAGGTGCTGATCGTTCCGCTCGAGCAGGTCGGCCCCGACAGCGCGCTGACGGCCGAGCTGGGCGCCGAGTCGATCGATTTCCTGGATATGATCTTCCGGCTCGAAGACGTCCTCCGACGTCCAGTCGCCCTCAACCGCTGGCAGCGCTACGTGCAGGAGCGTTTCGGCGCCGCCGATCTCGCGCACGCGATCACGACCCGGGTCGTGCTGGAGTTTGCGCAGCGCGAGGCCCGCGGCGAGTGAGCCGCGCGGCCGTCGCCCGGGTGGCCATGACCCTCCTGCTCGCGCTCGGCTTCACCTATGCGGGCCTGCTCCTCCTGCTCAAGCTGAGCGAGAACCGGATCGTGTTTCCCGTGGCCCCGTGGGGCGGCGGGCTCGCGGCGCCGCTCGCCGGCCTCGAGCCGGTGCGGGTGGAAGCGACCACCGCCGACGGGGTCACCCTCGTCGGGTGGCGGATGGGCGATCCATCGGACACGAGCGGACGCTGGCTCCTGATGTTCCACGGCAACGGCGGCGACATCTCGAACGGGAGCAGGCAGGAGCACTACGCGGCGCTCCGCCGGCT
The DNA here is from genome assembly GCA_050733355.1 of Gemmatimonadales bacterium. Classification (GTDB taxonomy): domain Bacteria; phylum Gemmatimonadota; class Gemmatimonadetes; order Gemmatimonadales; family GWC2-71-9; genus DASQPE01. Next base: position 21,069 of record JBOHSY010000032.1, read on the forward strand.
CGGCCTCCACTTGCTGACGTTCGACTACCGCGGCTACGGCGAGAGCACGGGCGACCCGAGCGAGGCGGGAGTCTACCGCGACGCCGATGCCGCGTACGCCTATCTGCGTGCGACGCTCGGCGTCCCGCCGGAACGGGTGCTCATCTTCGGCCATTCGCTCGGGGCCGCAGTCGCGGTGGACCTTGCCAGCCGGGTCGAGGCGCGCGCGCTCGTGCTGGAGGGCGCGTTCACCTCCGTGCCCGACGTCGGGCAGCGGACCTATTTCTTCGTGCCCGTGCGCCTCATGGCGCGGAACCGCTTTGCCTCGGACGAGAAGATCGGGCGCGTGGCGGTGCCCAAGCTGTTCCTCCACGCCACGCGCGACGAGGTGATTCCCTACGACCTGGGCGAGCGGCTCTTCGCGCTCGCGCCCGAGCCGAAGCGGTTCGTGCCGATCATCGGGGGGCACAACGATGCCTGGGCGGCGGACGCCGCCACCTATCTCGGCAGCGTCGCCCGCTTCCTCCGGGAGCTCGACCAGCTCGGCCGCGACACCGGGCGGCGCCTGCCGCCGTAGGGACGGGGTGCCCGTCAAAGGAGGCCACGTGCCATCTCGTTGGATCCAGTTCGCAACGTCGCTGACGCTTGTCGCCATGGCACCCGCGGTCGCGGCGCAACAAACCACCAACGCGTCGGCACCCACCGCGAGAGCGTCGCCCGCGTGCGCGTCCGCCGAGCACCGGCAGTTCGACTTCTGGCTCGGCGAATGGGAAGTCCGGCGGGCGGACGGCAAGCTGGCCGGTCGGAACACGATCACCCGCGAGCATGGCGGCTGCGTGCTCCAGGAGCGCTATGCGGCGGTCGGCGGATACACCGGGACGAGTCTCAACATCTACGACGCCACGCGGAAACGCTGGCATCAGACCTGGACGGACAACGGCGGACTGTTGCTCGAGCTCGACGGCCACTTCCGTGATGGGAAGATGATCCTGCGCGGGGAGACACTCGACTCCGCGGGCAAAGTCGTCCAGGAGCGGATCACCTGGACCCCCAGGCAGGACGGCAAGGTGCGGCAGCTCTGGGAGCAGTCGGCGGACGGCGGCGCCACGTGGACCGTGGCATTCGACGGGATCTACACGAAGCAATGAGCATCGCCGCTGCCGCGCTCATTCCTTCCACAGGTAGAGGTTGATCTCCACCGCGCTGCGCGTCGCGGGCAGATACTCCCATCCTGCGGCGTAGCCCGACCCGGGCGCCGCTGCCTGCACGATGTAGTGTCCCCCGGCCAGAGCGTCGAGACGGAAACGCCCTTCGGCGTCGGCCGAGAGCGTGGCGGCGAGCTCCTGCGCTGCCTGTCCGTTGACCAGCACGTTCCGCCGCACCTCGATGCGAGCGCCCGGAATGGGCTCGAAGCGGAGGGTGTCGGTGGGGCCCGAGACCGGGCCGGTGGCGCTCACGCCCAGGATCCGTCCGGTCACGCGGACGCTGGCGGGCAGCGCGGCGGACGTGCTGTCGCCGGCCGCGCTCCCGTCGGTGGTCCGGACCGACTGGAGCCCGGTGGGCGTGTTGCTGCAGGCGAGCAGGGCCGCGGTGAGCAACGCCGGCGCGGCGAGGATGCGGATGTGCATGGCAACGCCTCCGAAGGGTGAATCGGGTGCTTGCTTGGTCGTAGGAGGCTGACCTCCTGATCGCCCGCGCCGTCACGTCCGCAAACGCAACGTGGCCAGCGGCCCGGCGCGCCGGGCGTGTGACGGCCCTGTAATCCGCCCTGATCTCGCGCCGCCCTACCTGCAGTTCGTTCCCCGTTTCGGCCGCTTGGCACCAACGCCGTTCGTCGTCCGACACCCGGTCGTCTACTCTGGCGTCGGTTCGGGCCGGCTTTGACCGTGTCGGCTCCGCCAAGCAAACGCAGTCAGGGGTGTCGCCGCTGCGGATTCTCATCATCGACGACGACCGTCGCTCCGGCCAACGCGCCAACGGCGCGCCTCGGGCGAGCGGCCGACCGACCGACGACCCGTCGCTCCCGAGGGAGGAGCGACTGCCGTCCGGGGGCGCGAGCGCCCCGGGTGACAGGGAGCGCGTGTCCGGGTCGGTCGTCCGTGAGCTCAGCATGCCCACGCCCATTCCGGGAACGATTCCGCGGTTCGACCTGCTGGACGCCGGCACGCGGCCCGTGACGGCGGACGCCGGGTTCCTGCGCGAGCTGGTGGCGCGGGTGCAGGAGCTGCTGCTGCGCACCGGGGGCGAGCGGCACGACGCCGAGCCGACGTGGCCGACCGCGGCGGGCGAGCTCACGCTCGACCTGCCGGCGCAGGCGGTGCTGAAGCGCGGGCGGCCGGTGAAGGTGACCGGAACCGAGTTCCGGCTGCTTATCGCCCTGATGCGCCGGCGCGGCGCGGTGGCCTCGCGCCAGGACCTGCTGCACGACGTGTGGGGGGGCGCCGCGGAGATCAGCCCGCGCGTGGTGGACACCCACGTCGCGCGGCTCCGCCGCAAGGTGGAGGACGATCCCCGTCGCCCCCGTCACATCGTCACCGCGCTCACGTCGGGCTACCGGTTCGTGGCCTGAGGCCGGGGCAGTTCTCCCTCGCAGGACACCCAAGCGGTTCGCAGCATTCCCAAGCGGAGGTGCCTATGCACGTCTCAGTGTTCGGCAGCATCGCCCGGGCGGGGCGGCTGGCGCGATCCCGGCTCCTGGCGGCGGCGCTCGCGGCGTTCGTCCCGGCCGGGCTCGCGGCCCAGCAGCCCGTCACGCTCAGCGGGCGGGTGACCAGTGCTTCCGGTGCGGCGCTCGCCGGCGCGCAGGTCACGATCGAGCAGGTCGGCCTCGGCGCGGCGTCCCGCGGCGACGGCACCTACACGATTCTGATTCCCCCGGCCCGCGTCCCGTCGCAGGTCGTGACCGTGACGGCGCGGCTGATCGGGTTCAAGTCGCAGAGCGCACAGGTGGATCTGTCGAGCGGTGCCCGGACGGCGGACTTCGCGCTGGCCGACAATCCGCTCCAGCTCGGTGAGATTGTCGTCACCGGCGCGGGCACCGAATCGGCGGTCGAGAAGCTCGGCACCGTGCGGAGCAGCGTGGACTCGACATCGATCCAGCGGAGCAACGAGCAGAACCTCATCAACGCGCTCGCGGCCAAGGCGCCCAGCGTGGTCGTGACCTCGAGCTCCGGCGATCCCGGAGCTTCGTCGTTCATCCAGATCCGCGGCCTCACGACGATCTCGGCGTCCGACGGCCAGCCGCTGATCGTGGTGGACGGGATCCCGATCGACAACACGACGAACTACAACAACCCGACCAACTCCGCACTCAACAGCAGCGCGGCCCCGGCCAATCGGGCGATCGACATCAACCCGAACGACATCGAGAGCGTCGAGGTGCTGAAGGGCGCCGCGTCGGGCGCGATCTACGGCTCGCGCGCGGGATCGGGCGTCATTCTCATCACGACCAAGAAGGGCAGGCCCGGACCGACGAAGTACTCCCTCCGGAGCACCTTCTCGGTGGACGAGCACACCCAGCTGCCTCAGCTCCAGCGGAAGTACGGGCTCGGCACCGGCGGCGTCGCGGCGGGTTGTCAGCCGAGCGACGATCCGGCCCTGCAGAACTGCGCCGTGCCGTTCGCGCAGGCCGGGAGCTGGGGCCCTGAAGTCCCGGCCGGCACCCCGACCTACGACCAGGCCAGTTCGATGCTCGACCAGGGTTTCCAGACCGACAACACCCTGACCATCGCCGGCGGCAACGACCGCACCACGTTCTTCCTGAGCGGCGGGTACAACTACAACCGCGGCATCGCGGTGGGGCCGAACAACCGGTACCGCCGCATCTCCGTCCGGTTCAACGGCAGCCACCGCCTCACCGACAACTTCAAGGTCGGCGCCAACGTGGCGTACGTGGACGGGAACGGCGGCTCGGTCGTGAGCCGGAACAGCACCGATGGGCTGCTGCTCGGCGCGTGGCGGACCACGCCGACGTTCAACAACTTCCCGTACCTCGATCCACGCTCGGGCTTGCACCGGAGCTACCGGTTCCCGAATCCGGGCCCGGGCTCGGAGCAAGCCTCCCGGGCCTACGACAACCCGCTGTTCACCGCAAATGAGGCGCCCGGCCTGACCGAGGTGGGCCGCACATTCGGTGGAGTAAACGCCGACTGGAGCCCCGCGGGCTGGCTGTCGTTCAACTACACCCTCGGCCTCGACTACGCCAACGACGAGCGCACCCAGGGCTGGCCCTGGAGCACCTCGAACACGACCGTGGCCGGCGTGCTCGGCGTGGGCGGCATGAACGCGGGATACATCCGGACCACCCAGGTCGACCACAACCTCACCGGGACCATCAAGTACGGCTTGAGCGAGAGCTTCAAGGGCACGGTGACGGTGGGGCAGAACCTGAACTCACAGAACTTCAAGAGCCGGCAGGTGATCGGCACCGGCCTCATCGCGCCTCAGCCGTACAATCTGACCAATACCGCCACGCTGCTGCCGCCCTACGACTTCCGCCAGACCATCCGGCTGGAGTCGTACTTCCTCCAGGCGACCGCGGACATCGGCGACCGGCTGTTCCTGGCGGCCGCGGTGCGCAACGACGGCGCCTCGACCTTCGGCGCCTCCAGCCGCCGCAACTGGTTCCCGAAGGCCAGCGCCGCGTACGTGTTCCGCCGGTCCACCGGCGACTCCTGGCTCACCTACGGCAAGCTCCGCACCGCCTACGGCCAGAGCGGCACGCAGCCCCTGCCGTACCTGCTGCCGGCGGTGTATGTCGCCACGCCGATCGGCGACGGTGGCTGGGGCCCGGCGTCGTCCACCCAGCTCGGGCCGGGCGGCTTCGTCACCCAGTACAACCTGCCCGCCACGGACCTCGGTCCGGAGCGCGTGAAGGAGTTCGAGGCCGGCCTCGACATCGGCCTTTTCAACGACAAGGCCGACCTCAGCGTGACGCACTACCGGCAGAACTCCTCGGGCGTCATCCTGAATCTGCCGGTCGCCACCAGCACCGGCTTCAGCGAAGTGCCCACCAACGCCGCGTCGCTCCAGAACCGCGGGTGGGAGGTGGCGCTCAACCTTCGGCCGGTGAACGCGAAGGACTTCGGGATGGACATCGGGCTCCAGTGGGCCCGGAACCGGAGTCTCACGACCGACCTCGCCGGCGTGGCGTTCGCGCCATTCCCCTTCAGCGGCGGCACCAACGGCCTGACGATTCAGGGCGTTGCCATCCAGAGGCGCCCGATCGGCGTGTACTACGGCGGCGATTTCGTCCGCTGCGGACGCGGACTCATCGTTGCCGGGGTGGATCTCGACAACACCGCCGGCCACTGCCAGGGTGCCAGCGCCGGGTCGCTCTACATCGACGACACCGGCTATCCCCAGCTCGACGCAACGAATCAGTACGACCTCGGCGACCCGAACCCGGACTGGACCGGCTCGCTCCGTACCAACGTGCGGATCAAGGGGCTCAGCCTTGGGGCGCTGGTGGACGTGCGTCACGGCGGGTTCAACCACAACGGGACGCTCGGCGCGCTGAACCACTTCGGCACCAGCCTCGAGTCCCAGGTCCGGCGCGACGCTGGCACCTTCGTGTTCGGCGACAGCTACTTCGCGAACGAGGCCGTCGCGGGCCCCGGCGCGGGCTCGGCGGTACCCCTCGGCCAGGCCTGGTTCACCGGCGCCGGCGGCATCTTCAACGGCCCGGACACGCAGTTCATCGAGCCCGGCGGCTTTGTCAAGCTGCGCGAAGTGTCGCTCGGCTACACGCTCGACCAGCCCTGGGTGTCGCGCACGCTCGGCCTGAGCAGCATCGAGCTCCGCGTGGCCGGCCGCAATCTGGTGAGCTCCAACGACTATACCGGCGTGGACCCGGAGACGTCGCTGCTCGGCGCCGCCACCGCGGTGAAGGGCATCGACTACTTCAACAACCCGCAGGCGCGGTCGTTCGTCTTCTCGTTCACGCTCAACCGCTGATTGCCGAGGAACCAGACTATGCGTAATGCAGGCAGGAAAGCGCTCGCCCTGGTCCTCGCGACCGGCTTGTCGGCGTGTGGCGACTTCATCTCCGGCCCGGGGATCACCACGAACCCCAATGCCGTCGACCAGCTGAGCCGCCCGGGCCCGCTCTACGTGGGCATCCAGGCGGCGCAGGTGGTGCAGTACGAGGGTCAGCTGGCCCGCTACGCGGCGATGTACACCCAGCAGGTCTCGGGGAACTCGCGCCAGCAGATCGGCTACGACCGCGGCACCACCGGACCGGGCGATACCGATACGTACTTCGGCGCCGTGTATGGCTCGACGCGGACAGTCACCGGCGGCGGCGGCCTGCTCGACATCCACAAGATGCAGCAGGTCGCTCACCGGGTGAACGACTCGGTGTACGTCGGCATCGCCAAGGTGTACGAGGCGATCACGGTGGGGCTCGCCGCCGATCTCTGGGGCGACATCCCCTATCGGGAGGCCGCCGACTCCACCATCCTGACGCCGGCGTTCGACCCGCAACTCCAGGTGTACGGCGACCTCATCGCCCAGCTCGATTCGGCGATCAATGTCTACCTGCCGGCCAGCGGTCCCAGCAACGGCGGGCCGCCGGCTGACGGGACGGAGCTGATCTACAACGACCGGGGTGGGGACGTGGACGCCCTCCGGACCGTGTACGCCGAGGTGGCGCACTCACTGAAGGCCAGGTACTACATGCACATGGCCGAGGTGAACCCCGCCAACTACGCGCTCGCGCTGGCCGAGGTGGGTCCTCCGGGCGTGAACCACGGCGGCCCCGGCATCAGCACCCCGGCCAACGATTTCCTCTGGTACCACGATGCCACGCCGAACGGGAACAACATCTGGTGGCAGTTCTCGGGCGCGCGCGGCGACATCGGGCCGGGCTCGGCGCTGGTCGAGATTCTCAAACGGCGCATCGCCGGAGGCATAGAGGACGCCGCCCGGCTGAACTTCTACTTCACGCCTGCGGAGGCGGCCGGCACGCCGGCCGACTTCTTCGGGTTCCGTCCCGGCGGCGCCACCGACCTGGTCACCGCAGGCGGGATCGATAACGGGAACGGCTCGGCGGCCGGGAATCACTCCGGCCTCGGCCCCATCATCGATGGTGCGTCGGGCGCGGGCGACTTCCGCACCCCGATGATCACCTGGGCCGAAACCCAGCTCATCGGTGCCGAGGCGGCGCTCGCGGCCGGGAACGTCGGGCTGGCGCAGCAGTACCTCGACGCGGTGAGGGCCAACCGGTCGTTCGGCACCCACGGCGGCGTGTTGGTGACGTTCCCAGCTCTGGGGAGCGCGCCCGCCACCCTCCAGAACGTCATGGAGGAGAAGTACGTGACGCTGTTCCTGAATCCCGAGGTCTGGAGCGACTACAAGCGGACCTGCCTCCCGGCGCTGGCGCCGGCGGCCCCCGCCAACAGCACCACGCCGGGTGCCAGCCCGATTCCGGGTCGCATCCCGTACGGCCAGACCGAGATCAACGCGAACCCCAACACGCCGTCCACCAACTCGGCCGGCGCGCCGGTCACGCCGACGGGCCAGAACCCGAACGATCCGGATGCGTGTCCGGTGTTGAACTACACGAGCAGTTCGCCGTTGGCGAACTGAGGGCGCTAAGGGCGCTAAGGGCGGTACAGGCGGTAGGGGCGGTAAGCGCCGCCCCTGCCGTCTCCTTTTGCCGAAAGGATTTCCATGCGACAGAGCATATGGGGGCTGCTGATCTTCGCCGCCCTCACAGGATGCTATCAGTACCGGTACGCCGGCCCGGTGGAGTCGGTCGAGCCGGTATCCGGCCGGCGGATCGCGCTGCGGCTGACCGATCAAGGCGCGGCCGACCTGGCGCTGCAGCTCGGCGGGAGCGTCGCCTCCATCGAGGGCGAGATCGTCGGGGCCGACGCGGATCAGCTCGAATTGGCGGTGGCTTCGACGGAAGACAACCGGCGGGTCACGTCGGACTGGAAGGGTGAGCGCGTCAGCATTCCCCGCCACGCCGTCGCGAGCGTCCGGGAACGCCGGTTCTCGCCCGGTGCGACCGGCCTGGCCGGGGCTCTGTTCTTCGGCGGCATCGCCGGGGCGTATGCCCTCTTCGGAGGCGAAGGATCGGTGCTCGAGGGCGAGGGGCCCAGCAACGGACCGTCGCCGGGGAACCAATAGGTACGAGTTACGAGTTACGAGTCGCGAGGTCCGCGCCGCAAGCACTCGTAACTCGGAACTCACAACTCGTTACTTCCCGAGCAGTCGCTGCAGGTTCTCCCGGTAGCCTCGGGTTGACGTGAGCCGCGTGCGGTCCTGGAGGATCACCACGTGGTCCCCCTGGAACCACGGCTGGATCTCCTGGATCCGGTCGATGTTGACGATCGCTGAGCGACTGATCCGCACGAACCGCGCGGGATCGAGCTCCTGCTCGAGACTGGCCATGCTGCCGCGGATCGGGTGGGTGGTCTTGCCCACATGCAGGTGGACGTACTTGCCCGCCGCCTCGATCCAGTCGATCGTCTCCGTCTTGAGGAAGAACGCGCGCTCCTGGGTGCGCACGACCAGCCGCTCCAGCCCGCGCTCCCGCGCGTGCAGCCGCTCGAGCAGCGCCAGCACCCGCTGGCTCGCATCCTCCGGCGGCCCCGCGGGCCGCTCCCTGATCCGGGCGAGCGCGGTCCGGAGCCGCTCCTCGTCCACGGGTTTGAGCAGGTAGTCGAGCGCGTGGACCTCGAACGCGCGCACTGCGTAGTGGTCGTGGGCGGTGACGAACACGATGGCCGGCGCCCCTTCCGCGTCCAGCGCCCCGACCACGCCGAAGCCGTCGAGCCCCGGCATCTGCACATCGAGAAACGCCACGTCGGGCGTGTGCGACCGGATGGCCTCGAGCGCCTGTTCGCCGGTCTCGCAGGCCGCGAGCACCTCCACCTCGGGCTCCGACTGAAGCAGGCGAACGAGCCGCTGCCGGCCCATCGGCTCGTCGTCGGCCACGATGGCGCGGAGGGTCACAGGAACATCGCCGTAAGATCGCTGGTCCGAAGCGGCAGCGGCGTATGCGCCGCAGCGCACGCGGTGTACGGCAGCCGTACCGTGGCGAGCGCTCCCCCACCCGGCGCGTTGGCGAGGTTGAAGGCAGCGGACGAGCCGTAAAGCCGCTCGATCCGCTCCCGGGTGTTCCGGAGGCCGACGTTCTCGCGGATCGGGCCATGGGCCGGCACGCCGGGCCCCTGATCCCGAATCCAGAGCACGACGTCATTCCCTTCCCGGCGCGCTCCCACCTCGATCCGCGCCTCTCCCGTGCGTGGATCACGCCCGTGGCGGATCGCGTTCTCGAGCACCGGTTGCCACAGCAGGGTCGGCACCGCCGCGTCCAGCGCATCGGGTGCGTTGGCCCACGTCACAGTCATCCGCTCGCCGAAGCGGATCTGCTCGATCTCCAGGTACGCCTTGATGAAGTCCAGCTCCTGCCGGAGCGGCACTACCTGGTGGCCGGCATGATCCAGCGACAGCCTCAGGAACTGGCCAAGCCGCGTGATCATGAGGTCCGCGGCCCGCGGATCGGTGTGCACCAGCTCGGCCGTGGTGTTCAGCGTGTTGAAGAGGAAATGCGGCTGGAGCTGCATCCTGAGCACCTGCAGCTTGGTCTTCGCGAGCCGGGCCTCCAGCTCCACCGCCTGCAGTTCGCGCGCGCGGGAAAGACTGAACCAGCGGGCGGCCTGCGTGAGCGTGAGCATCAGGGCGCAGCCGAGCAGCCGGGCGTCGAGCCTCGGCAGGAGCGCGCGGATCACAGCCAGGTCGGGCACCGGCGCGATCCGCGCGATCAGGTCACGCTCGATGCGCGCGCCCAGCAGCACGATCGCGATCACGGCAACCGCCTGGATGGCCAGCCGGATCGGCCAGCGATCGCGCCGCTCGGCCAGGCGGCGGGACAACCAGAGTGCGGGAATCGTGAGCGCGACCCAGAGCGCTACGCTCGCGAGCTCCAGCAGCGCGAGGTCCGCCCACGAGAACGCCGGGGCCACCGACACGCCCGCACCCAGCGCGGTGGCGAAGGCCAGCAGCGCGACGACCGCCCACCCGCCGACGACGATGAGGAGATCCGGAGGTGACATGGGGGCTCTGCTCCACGACGCGCGCTGCCGACCACCGGTTTCGGCGTCGGCGCTTGTCGGGTCTCCGGCCCCGGGGTAGGTTCGATGGCGGCGGGTCCGGCTCGTGCTAAGTGAGTTTCCTGCAAGAATATACGCGACAGGATCGGGATCATGCGTCAGGGGCTGCTCTGGCTTTCCGAACGGCAGGGAATCTTCAACTTCGTGCGTCGGAATGGACTCGCCAGGAAGTTCGCCTCGCGCTTCGTGGCCGGTGAGACGATCGACTCGGCCGTCACCGCGGCGCGCGATCTCGCGGGCCGCGGCATCACCGCGTCGCTCGATCTGCTGGGCGAGAGCGTCACGGCCGAAGCGGATGCCGTGGCTGCCCGGGATCAGTACCTCGCGATGCTCGAGCGGATGGCTGCCGCCCCGGGAGTCGAGGTGAACGTCTCGGTCAAGCTGACGCAGATGGGGCTCGACATCGACGAGGAGCTCTGTGCCGCCAATCTGACTCGGATCCTGGACAAGGCACAGGCGGTGAGCGGTTTCGTCCGGCTCGACATGGAGGGCTCGGACTACACCCAGCGCACCCTCGACTTCTTCGAGCGGAGGCTGTTCGAGCGGTTCGGGGGGCAGTGCGGCGTGGTGATCCAGTCCATGCTGCGCCGCTCCGAGACCGACGTCGCGAGGCTCATCGCGATGAAAGCCCGCGTCCGGCTCTGCAAGGGTGCGTACCTGGAGCCGCCCTCGGTGGCCTTCCCGGACAAGGCCGACGTGGACCGGAACTACGTGACCCTGATGGAGCAGCTGCTCGCCGCCGGCACCTATCCGGGCATCGCCACGCACGACGAGGCGATCATCGCGCACGCCCGCGGCTTCGTCCGGCGCGAGTCGATCGCCGCCGACCGGTTCGAGTTCCAGATGCTCTATGGCGTGCGCCGCGACCTCCAGCACGGGCTGGTCCGGAGCGGGCACCGCATGCGGGTCTACGTGCCGTTCGGTACGCAGTGGTACCCTTATCTCATGCGCCGGCTCGCGGAGCGCCCGGCGAACATCGCGTTCATCCTCGGCAACCTGGTCAAGGAGTCCGTCCACCGGTCGTGACCGAAGTCACCCTCGCCGGCTACATGGCCAAACACGAACGCGCGGCCGCGTTCGGCGGCAGCGACGGCCACCCGTACTCGGTGGGCGTGTTCGTGGAGGACGAGCCCGACGGGCGCGGACGGTACGGCGCGTCGCTGCTGTTCGTGCGCTGGTCGCCGTCGGGCGATCGGCCGGTGGGCCACGTCGAGAGCGCGGTGCTCGCGCGCGGCCGCACCCCGGCGGAAGCCGCCGAGCGGATCGGTGCACTGTCGCTCTACGACGTGAAGGCCGCCCTGGACGAGGCGATCGCCCGCGCCCCCGGCGAGTGGTGACGGCGCTGGTCGGCACGGTCCTCGAGCGCGACGGCGCCACGTACCGGGTGGACACCGCGTCCGGCGAGGTGCGTGCCGTCCTTCGTGGCCGCTTCAAGCGGGAGCAGCCGAAGGTGGTGGTCGGCGACGTCGTGCAGCTGGAACCCGAGCCGGGCGGCGACCTCTTCGGGGTGCTCGGCGTGGAGCCCCGGCGTTCGCTGCTTGCCCGCCGCGTGCCGGAGGGGCGCGGCGTCCGGCCGGTCGCGGCGAACGTCGACCGCGTGGTCGTCGTCACCGCCGCACGGAACCCCGACCCGATCCCGCAGCTCATCGACCGCCTGCTGGTGCTCGCGGAGGCCAACTCGATCCCGGCCGCCGTCGTGATCAACAAGACCGATATCGACTCCGCCGGCGCGCTTGCCGACCGGCTTCGGGCGGCGGGCTACCCGGTCCACCGCACCAGTGTGAAGTCGGGCGAAGGGATTGCCGAGCTCGCGGAGGCGCTCGCCGGCCGCGTCTCGGTGGTCACCGGGCCGTCCGGGGCAGGCAAGTCGAGCCTGCTGAATGCAGTGGAGCCGGGGCTCCGGCTCCGCACCCGTGAGGTGAGCAGGCGCGTGGGCCGCGGCCGCCACACCACCGTGTCGGCGGTGATGGTCCCGCTCAGCGGCGGCGGCTTCCTGATGGACACGCCCGGCTTCAGCGAGGTGGGGCTCTGGGGCATCGGCGCACGCGATCTGGCGCAGTGCTTCCCCGAGATGCGGCCGTTGGCGGACGAGTGCCGCTACGGGGACTGCCGACACGTCTCGGAGCCAGGCTGCGCCGTGCGCGGCGGGGTGGAGGAAGGGCTGGTCGCGCCGGACCGGTACGAGAGCTACCGGGCCCTGCTCGCCGAGATCGAGGCGATGCCGAAAGAGTGGGAGTGAGAGCACTAGTACTGCTTTTTAGTCCAGCGCCCGTCGTCCCGAGTCTCCACCTTGGCCAGCATCCGGTCGAAGGCCTCCTGCAGATCGATCCCCTCTCGGTTGGCCATGCAGATGAGCACGAACAGGATATCTGCCATCTCCATGGCGACATCGCCGTCGGGCTCGCCGGGCTTCTTGGTCTTCTGCCCGTAGCGATGGTTGACCTCGCGGGCGAGCTCGCCGACCTCCTCGGCGAGCCGGGCGAGATTGGTCAACGGATGGAAGTAGCCCTCCTCGAACTGCGATACCCATGCATCCACGCGGCGCTGCGCATCGGTGAGTGACATGGCTGAAAAGATAGTCGAGCGCGAACCCGGCTCACCCGCTATCGATGCGAGCGTTGCACTTCAAAGCTGGTATCAGGCGGCAGCCAACGAAGATCTCAGCGCGACAGAAACTGCCGCAGGAGCCGGACGCGACGATTCAGAATGGGTCCCGGGAAATCACGGAATCTACGCCGCGCATCGCCGCGCATCTGGCATACCTTCGATGGGTCGTCGAATCCGAAGCCAAACACCGTGTCGGGTTGGTCGGACTTCGTTTTGAGAGAAGCTAGGAACCGCCGCATCTCACGCTGAGAGAACAGCAGAATCTGGGGAGCCCCCCAGGTGCCGAGCTCACGTCGTTGCTGAGCGTCCACCACTGGGTAAAGCGCTACGAGACAAAAGAAAGCGGCTCGCGGCGGACACTCGAACCACTTGAACCACGTATGAAACACAAACGGGCGCTTCGTGCGCTTTGGTGGGGTCGGTCTCGTGTACGTGCGTGACGACTTCACTTGAATAGTCGCAGTATGGGTGCCGTTGCGGGTTCGACGCCCCAACACCAAGTCGACGCCCGGCTCCGGGCGAGGAACCGGCGCTTAGAGCGTATAGCCGCGCGACGGAGGGAACAGCCGGCTCAGCTGTCGAGCCACGCAGAACTCTGAGTATGGAAGGGTATATGCCGGATCCACGCGGCACCGCATTGGCACCACCCCCGAGCGCCTCACCACGGTGCTGGGGCCGCGCGCCCCGGCGCGGATTCTGCTCGAGGCCTCGACCGAGAGCGAGTGGGTGGCCCGCCATCTGGAGGCGCTGGGCCACACGGTGATGGTGGCTGATCCCAACTACGCGCCGACGTATGCCACCCGGAGCGGCCGGGTGAAGACCGACCGGCGCGATGCGCGCACTCCGGCCGAGGCACCGGCACGTCCGAGCCGAGCTCGCGGTGCGTGACACCCTGGTGCGCACCCGGACCCGCTACGTGGCGCTCCTCAAGGCCCTCGTGCGCCGGGACGGGCTCCGGCTGGCGAGTGGCGCGGCCGAGCACTCGGCACCGCCCATCAGGTCGAGGCCTACCTCGCGCTCGTGCCGGGTGAGCGGAGCTCGGGCGAGCGCCAGCGGCGGACGAATCACCAAAGCCGGCGACACCCGGCTGCGCTGGCTGCTGGTCGAGGCGGCGTGGCGGATCCTGCGGTCGCCCCGCGCCGATGCCGCGCCGCTGCGCGCCTGGGCGGAGCGGATCGCCTCGCCGGGTGCAACAGTGCCGAGAACTCCAAGAGCCAACATCTGAACAGGATTTCACGCGCAACCAGTCAAGCAGACCTGCATCTGATCCAGGCCGTCACCCGATGTGGATGTGCTGGATCATCCCGTGCTCGGTGTGTGGCCGCCCGTCCGGTGCCGTGACGAGGCACAAGAGCACGTAATCGCCGGAGGGCAGGTCGACCTCGAAATACGCTTCGGTGTTGGCTGCAAGCGACGAAACCCCGCCGACCGAGTTCGCCGGCGGCGGGCCCTGGGGATTCTGCACCCACGCCTCGAGATCTTGCATCGTCTTCCCGGGCGCGAGCTTGAGCAGACTGACCTCGTGCGGTTCTGCGCCCGCGTTCTCCACCCGGATCATGTGCCGCCCAGCCGTGAGCGGAGCACTGATACTGAAGGCGTAGTCGACCATCCGGATAACGACACTGGCCTCTGGTGCGGTCTGCGGCGCTGCCCCGCGGTTGCGAGCCCGCACGGCGAAGGGCTTCGCCATCCCCGCCTTGACGACGTGCGGGATGCCATCCGGGACGTTCATGAGGCAGACCCACGCGTAGCTGCCCGGCTCCAGGTAGTGTGTTGCATTGGAACGCCCGCGCGGGTCGGCAACGCCAGGACCGCCGAGCCGCGTTGCCCACGTCGGACGAGGACCGATCGTGCGGAATGCCTCGTTGTACGCCACGAGGAAATCGTCCAGTGTCCTGCCGCCTTCGAGCTTGATCAGATGAGCCATGTGGAACTGGTCACCGTTGTTCACCAGCTGGAATGTGGTGAACCCCGCCACGATCGTGTCGGGCGCCTCGAAGGCGTAATCGGTGGCGGTCAAGGTGACCAAGGTCGGGGCGGCGGCCGCGTCCGTGCGAGGCGCCTCCTTATCAGCCGTGCAGGCGGCGACGAATGCAAGGATCGCGATCAGCGGGGCAGGAGTGGTGGGCTGTGCGAACATGGCGGTCCTCCTTCAGTGAAGGAAAGCCATTACTCCGGGTCGTACAACCTGCTGCGGGCCGTATAACGCTCTGCATGCCGTTGTCAGGCGAACGTACTTGCTGCCCGCCCATGCGTTCCGGTCTAGCGGCTTAGCGGACGGTTCAGCTCCGTCCGCCACGTGGCCGGGTCCGGGTTGGACTCAGGGCCTACGACGTAGCACTCCCAAAGATTGGCCGCTGGCTTATGCCCCTCGGAGCTAATCCACTCCCCAAACTCGCCCCACGCAGAACCGAGACCCTCATAGGGCCCGTGGTAGACCGTCCGCGCCACAGTCGCTGCCGGCAACTTACTGGCCCTCACGCGTCCGGTCTCGGATAGCGGTGCCCTCACTGGCACACCAACCTCGAAGTCGAACGTGTCGAAATCCATCCTGAGGTGGTGTGAGAACACTGGCCCGGCAGGGGCCACGCCCTGGGCGGCAATCGCGCCCATCACTTCAGCGATCGCGGGGCCCATGACGCGCTGAATCTCCGCGCGTGGAATGGTCAATCGGATGACCGCGGTCGACTGTGCTTCGGTCTGCACGATCTGCGGTCTGTCGAGCATGAGAGTCTCCCTTTCTTTCGCCTAACAACTTGCGCATCAGAAGGCCAACCCCTGAGCGGCCCCGATGCTCCGGCGCCTCCTCGTGAACGGGGCGCACTACATCCTGGGGCCGTTCGGACCCGACTGCGATCTGCGGCGCTGGGGCTTGGCGCTCGCCGCGCGGGGCGGGACCAACGCGAAGAAACCCGCGGTCGTGGCCGTGGCGCGGAAGCTGGCGACGCTGCTCCATCGGCTCTGGGTGAGTGGCGCGCGGTACGAGCCCCTGCGGCAGCCGGTCGCGTCCTAGCAGGTCTGGCGTACACGGGAGCGGAGGCGGGAGCTCGACCGCCCGGGTGAGGGACTGCGATTGCAGCTGTGATCCGGCACCAGCCGAGATCGTCCGTCAGATCGCAGCCCTCTGGGCGAACCTCACCCTGCACCGGGGCGGATGCCCTGCGAGTGCGAATGGAAGCGCGTCGGGGAGCTCCCCGCTGGCCGCCACGTCGGCCAATTGACACCTGGCCTTCTCATGGAAGCCGCATGCGCTGGTTAGGGCCGCGCGGCGCCTCGTCGCTAGCCAAATCACCACCCCGGCGATCGCTGCACTTGCCAGACCCGGTGCCAGCCCTGAAAGCGGCCCGGCCGCGCCCCAGACGATCGGCGCCATGCCGCCCGTGACGGTGAGCAGGCCTGCCCAGATCCAGAGTGCTGGTCGGGCCCAGCGGTGCCGCCGAAGCACGGCGCCCGCCACGACTACTCCCACCACCCCATACCCGAATTGCATGGCCGTCCCAGTCTGCTGCCCCGCCGTGCGGGCAAACGGCAGTTCTCGGACCGCGCGTTCACCCCGAGTACGCTCAGCGCGAGCCGGAGCCCTATTGCCACCCACGTCGAGCTGGGAAGCGCGGCTGTAGACGTACGCCCTCCGCGTGGGCCTGACGACCCAGCTGACCTGCCGGGGCCGCCTGGAAGAGCTGGATGCTTCGGAAAACCAGCATGGCGGCCCCGGTCAGGTGCAGTGCCTGGTTCGGCTTCAACTCCCAGCCCCGACGAATCACAAAGCCGGGGTCTCCAACTCAGACGTGCTGATCGACGAGAATCGGGTTTCCGTCGGGGTCCACCGCGATAAAACTGGCGGGGCCCGCCGTGCTCTCGTCTGCCTCGTTCACCAGCTGCACGCCTTGCGCCTTCAGCTGGCGCTGCAGCTCGCGCACGTCCGTGAAAGTAGCTCGTTTTTGGGCGTTGCTGTCCCACCCAGGGTTGAAGGTTAGTATGTTCTTGTCGAACATGCCTTGAAAGAGGCCGATGGCGTGATCGCCGTTCTTCAAGATCAGCCAGTTCTGTGACGGATCTCCACCGAAGACCTTGAAACCGAGCTTCTCATAAAACTGCCTCG
>JBOHSY010000033.1:0-2046 GCA_050733355.1 Gemmatimonadales bacterium
CTGGGCCGGCTCGGCGTCGACGACGACTTCTTCAACCTGGGCGGGCACTCCCTGCTGGCCACCCGTCTCATCGCCCGGGTGCGGGCCACCTTCGGCGTCGAGCTGGAGCTGCGTACCCTCTTCGAGACCCCGACCGTGGCCGGGCTGGCCACACGGCTGGACGACGCCGGACAAGCCCGGTTGGCGTTGACCCGATACCAACGCCCGGAGGTGGTGCCGTTGTCGTTCGCCCAGCGCCGGCTGTGGTTCCTCCACCAGCTGGAAGGCCCGAGCGCCACCTACAACATCCCCCTCGCATTCCGCCTGTGGGGGAAGCTGGACCGCCAAGCGCTCCAGGGCGCGCTGGGGGATGTCATCGCCCGCCATGAGAGCCTGCGCACGATCTTCCCCCAGGTTGAGGGCACACCGTATCAGCTGGTCTTGGACGCGCAGGCGGCCAGCCCGCAGCTGAGGGTCACCCATACCAGCGAGACCGAGCTGTCCGAGGTGTTAGCGGTTGGGGCCCGGTACGGGTTCGATCTCGGCATCGAGCCGCCGGTGCGGGCCGAGTTGTTCGTGTTGGCGCCGGATGAGCATGTGCTGTTGTTGTTGGTGCACCACATTGCGGCTGACGGCTGGTCGATGGGACCGCTGTCAGCCGACCTGGTCGCCGCCTACACCGCCCGCGGTCGGGGTGAGGAGCCGGGGTGGGCGCCATTGCCGGTGCAGTACGCCGACTACACGCTGTGGCAGCACCACCTCCTCGGCGACCAGGCCGACCCCGACAGCCTGTTCGCCGTCCAGATGGCGTACTGGATCGAGGCGCTGGCGGACCTTCCCGAACAGTTGACGCTGCCCACCGACCGTCCCCGGCCCCCCACCGCCTCCTACCGCGGCGATCACCTGGCGGTTGGGCTGGACCCGGCGTTGCACCGGGGGTTGGTGGGTCTGGCCCGCCAGGGCGGGGCCAGCCTGTTCATGGTCCTGCAAGCCGGATTGGCGGCGCTGCTGTCCCGGCTGGGCGCGGGAGCCGACATCCCGTTGGGCGCTCCGATTGCGGGGCGTAGCGATCAGGCGTTGGACGACCTGGTCGGGTTTTTTGTCAACACCCTGGTGCTGCGCACCGACACCTCGGGGGATCCCAGCTTCGCGCAGCTGCTCGCCCGGGTCAAAGAGCGCTCGCTCGCCGCCTACGCCCACCAGGACGTGCCCTTCGAGTACCTGGTCGAGGTCCTCAACCCCACCCGCTCCCTGGCGCATCACCCGCTGTTCCAGATCCTGCTGGCGGTACAGAACGCTCCCGAGGGCGATTTCGAGCTGCCCGGACTGCACGCCAGTTTCGTGCCGACGCCGACCGGCACCGCCAAGTTCGACCTGGGCTTTAGTCTGTCCGAGCGCCACGGCCCGAACGGGGACCTCGACGGCATCGATGGTGTGGTCGAGTATGCCAGCGACCTGTTCGACGCCGAGGGCATCGAGGCGCTCTTCGCACGCTGGGTGCGCCTGCTGGAGGCGGTGGTCGCCGACCCCGACCGCCCGATCGGCCAGATCGACATCCTCAGCGCCGGGGAGCGCCACCGGCTGCTCCTCGACTACAACGATACCGCCCAGCCGGTTCCCCCCACCAGCCTGCCCGGGTTGTTCCAGGCTCAGGTCCAGGCCAGCCCCGAGGCGACGGCGGTGATCTTCGAGGACGCCGCCCTCACCTACGCCCAACTCAACGCCCGGGCCAACCGGCTCGCGCATGGGTTGATCGCCCGGGGCGTGGGCCCCGAGCAGATCGTGGCGTTGGCCCTTCCCCGCTCACCCGAGCTGGTGGTCGCGATCTTAGCGGTGCTCAAGGCGGGAGCGGCTTACCTGCCGGTGGACCCGGAGTATCCACCCGCGCGGATCGCATTCATGCTCGCCGACGCCCAACCGGTGCTGCTGGTGACCAGCATCCACACCGAAGGCGCCCTGGCGGACGCCGGCCCGACCGACCGCCTGGTGATCGAGGACCCCGGCACCGTAGAGATGCTGAGTGGCTGCGCGGACACCGACCCCACCGACCCCGACCGCACCGCACCG
>JBOHSY010000034.1:0-4876 GCA_050733355.1 Gemmatimonadales bacterium
GCGTAGAACCGCCCGCCGCGATCGCGCGCGCGCGGAAGCGCGCCCCGGAGCTCGTCGGTGGCGGGCACCGCGGCCACCTGGCGGCCGCCGGTCCAACCGGTCACGCGCCGCAGTCCCCAGTCGGACACCCAGAGCGTGTCGCCGGCCGGGGTAAAGACAGCGAAGGGGTTCGCAAGCTCCTTGCCGTCCTCGCCGCCGAGCCGCGTCAGACGGCCACTGCCGAAATCGGCCACGACCACCATGCCCCCGCCCTCGGAGACGACGGCCCAGCGTCCCGGTTCGAGCTCCACCGCCCCGGCCGCGTCCTGGAACGGCGCGACGAGCGTGTCGGGCGCGGACTGGAGGGTAACGGTGGGAGCGGGCGGTTTCTTGGGGGAGCTACAGGCTGTCAGGACGGCGAGAGTGATCCCGTTCCACACGGCTCGCCCGGCGCGAAGGCGCGGCATCCGGCAAATCTAGCCGCCTGCCGTCGATGCGGGCAGGAAGGGGCCCGATCAACAGTTCACGGCCTCCACCAGTACGACAGCTTCACCAGGAACACGTTGTCCGCGGCCCCGCTGAGCAGCCGGTCGAGGCCGTCACCCAGGCGGAACTGCCCGTCGAGCACGGTGTCGGAGCGGCTCTGGGTCCAGACGAGAAAGAGCGTCGAGCCCGGCAGATACTCCCACCGGAGGATCGCGTTGCCTCGAAGTGAGGCGAGCGAGAAGTTGGGGTCGGCGAACTTCAACGCCGCCACTCCCGGCGTCGCCGGCGATACGGCGAGCTGATCGTCGCCGATCGAAACCGCCGGCCCGGTGAGCCCGAACTCGTACGTCCGCGGCCGGGCCAGCTCCTTGTACTCCGCGTACTCGCCCGACGAGAGGAGCGGCTGCGCGTAGAGCTCGAGGCTCAGCCGAGGCGTGAAGATCCAGTTGAGCCTGACACTCGCCGATAGCGTGTTCTGGTTGAGCCCGGCGAAGAGATACCGCCGGCCGAACGTGGCCGTGGCCCCGGGATCGTCGAAGCTCCCCACGTAGTGGGCGGTGGTCGTGAGATTTTCGTACGACGGCGCCACCCGCACCGTGAGCTTGCTGGTGGGCCGCCACTCGACGCTCGGCTCAACCAGGATGCTGCTCTGCCGGTCGAGCGCGTAGTCGGTGCCCTCGAACGTGAGCCCGAAGGACCACGTCTTCCGCACGTCCGAAATCAGCTCACTCCGCCAGTACACGCCGTGCGGGTTGACGCTGAGCGGCCCGCCGCGGCTGCGGCGCGGGTTGAGGCTCCGCGGACTGTACTGTACCTCTCCCGTCCACTCGTAGAAGTTCCGGAACTGGAGATACGCCCGGACGAAATAGCCCGCGTCGGTCATGTCGCCGCCGAAGGTCCAGTTCCGAAACGTCGCGATGTTCGCCTGCGCGCGCTGGAACAGCCGGCTCGGCCGGGTCCACCGCCGCCCTACCATCAGATGGGTGTTGACGTGGTCGGCCCAGATCTGGAAGCCCACGTCGTTCATCTCGAACCCCGGCGAGAACGCGCCGGCCGACGCGTTGAGCATCCAGTCGCCCTTCTGCTTGTTGAGCAGCATCCGTCCCGCCCAGCCGCTCAGCGACGTTCGCGTCGTGTCGAAGGTGATGTGCGAGGCGTCGGGCCGCTGGAAGTAGTGGACCGAGCTCCGTTGCACGTCTGCGACCCGGTCGGCGGCGCCTCCCACGCGGCTGGCCCCCGCCCACGCGGAGAGCACCCATACACCCGCTTTGTCGAAGGTGACCCAGCCGTCCACGCCGAGGACGAATGCATTGGCGTTGACCTCGTCCCGGAGCCGCGGGTCGCCGAACGCGCGCACCGCACCCGTGCCGATGAAGCCGAGACCGTGGCGGCCGCGTCCGAACTCCTTCTGGACCCGGGTGACGCCGTACCAGCTCAGCGGCTCCACCTCGGCCCGCGACCGCACCCCTCCGACGTCCATCCGCGCGTGCTCCCGGCTCGTGACCGCGTTAAGCGCGCCGAGGTTCCAGGAGCCGATCTTGCCGGTGAGCTTGGCGGCGCCCAGGATGTTCGCGCCCGAGGGCGTAGTGCTGTAGTCGGCAGCCGGCACGCTGCCCTGCGGCGCCCGCCCGATGCGGCGGCTGTAGAGGAAGTCGCCCCCGCCCCAGTTGAAGCCCCAGAAATCATTGGCGCCGCCGAAGCCGAAGTTGGTGAAGATGGTACCGCCTTCGATGAAGAAGGGGCGCCGTTCCTCGAAGAAGGTCTCGACATCGCTCAGGTTCACGATCGCGGGATCGACCTCGACCTGCCCGAAGTCGGGATTCGCGGTCGCGTCGAGCGTGAGATTACTGCCGATACCCAGCTTGAAGTCGGCGCCGACGTTCGAGCCGAGGCGCGAGCCGTCGTTGAACGGATCGCCGGTATTGTGGTCGAGGTACTCGGCGCGGGCGGTGATGTACGGCAGCACCTCGAGCCGGGCGGGCGGGGACACCCGCTCGATCCCGACCAGATCCGCGAAGCGGGAGACGAACCCGCTCGCGTTGTTCGGCTGGATCACCAGGTACGACTGCTCGTTCCGCCGCGCGATCTCGCGTTTGTAGTTGACGCCCCAGACGTGCACCTCCCGGCGCTCGAAGCGGATCTGCGAATATGGGATGCGCATCTCCGCGGTCCAGCCCAGCGCGTCGCGGGTCACGCGCGCGTCCCACACGCCATCCCAGGTGTCGCTGTTCCAGTCGTCGTTGTACAGGGTACCGTCGTAGAGCGTCCCGGCGGCGTTCACGCCGAAGTAGAACCCGCTCCGGCGGTCATGGTAGGCGTCGATGAAGACGGTGAATCGGTCGGCGCTGACGATGCGGTCCCGCCTCGCGAGCAATGCCACCACCGAGTCGGGCGCCGTGTCGTGGAGCCGCGCCCCGACATAGAGCGCGTCGTCGTCGTAGAGGAGCCTGACCTCGGTGCGCTCCGTCGCCGGATCGCCCTCGCGCGGGATCCGCTGGGTGAACCGGGTAACCGGCTCCGCTCCGGCCCAGGCGGGATCGTCGAGCCGGCCGTCGACGGACAGTGGCTCGCCAACCCGGACCGCCCGGACCGCAGCCACTGCGGCGGCGGACGAATCCGCGCGCGGCGTGGGGGCGGCGGCAAGCTGGGCAGCGGTCTGCAGCGTGGCGGCGAGGAGCGCAACCGGGATCATCGTCCGGCTTTGACAGCCGGCCCCGCGGAATGGTTGCTACCGGCTGAGGATATCCTCGAACAGCGCCACCGCTCGCGGATCGTCGGTCTGCCCGAGCCAGAACACAGCCTTGCGCCGGATCGCGCCGTCCGCGTTGCCGCGGGCGATGCGGATGAGCGCTGGCACCCCTTCGTCCTCGGGCCGTTGCGACAGGGCGAAGACCGCGTGTTCGCGGAGCTCGCGGTCACCGGTCGGATCGGCCGCGATGGAGTCGAGTCCCCCGGTTGCGGCATCCCCTGCCGCCTGGCTGAGCCAGAACACCGCGGCGCGCCGCGTCCCGCGCTGGAGCGAGCCGTTTCGCGCCAGCGCGAGCAGCCGGGGCCACACAACCGCGCTGTCGGCGATGCCTGCGGCGGCCACCAGGTCTTCGCCGTCCTCGCCGCCGGCCGCCGCGAGCCCGAGCAGCAGCTCGGCCGCCTCGGGCGCCGCCACCCGGCCCAGGTCCACGGCACTACCGTCGCGAGTCGGCGCCAGCGCGTCGGCGCGGCGCACCGTCATGCGGACGGTCGTCACCCGACCGCCGGCGAGGGATACCGTTACGTGCGCAACGCCGGGCCCACAGGGACAGTCGTCGGTCATCCGGCCGTGGTTGGACCAGCAGGTGCGGCCGCGGACGGGATAGCTCAGGTGCGCCGCGCCGTCGTGTATCCCCGCCAGGCGCCGAGCGGCGTCCTGCGCCTCGGTCGAGCCGGCAGCCACCAGTGGCACTAGCACCAGCACTGCCACTCGCACTCTCATTGGGAGATGATCTCCTCGAGCACCTCCGCCGCTCGCGGATCGTCGATCTGGCCCAGCCAGAACAATGCCTTCTTGCGAAGCTCCGGATCCGGGTCGCGCTTGGCGATCTCGAGCAGCTTGTCGGCCGCGGCGCGGTCGCCGTCCTGCGCGAGAACGAAGATGAGATGCTCGCGCAGGTCGCGCTCGGTGAACGTGTTGTACAAGCCGGCGAGGTCGGCGCTCGATGCCCCGTTCTGGCCTGCCCAGAAGAGCGCCTGCTTCCGCATTTCCAGCGGCTCGCTCTTGGTCCGCGCGACCTCGAGCAACCAGGCAAGGCTTTCCTTGCTCCCCGTCTGCGAGATCGAGAACAGGACCTTCTTCTTGAGCTCCTCACTCTGCAGCTTGGGGTAGAGGTTCCGCAGGAACGCCTCATCCGCCTTCGTGCCGCTCTGCCCGATCCAGAAGATCGCTTTCTCCCGGATGGCGTCGCTGATGTCGCTCCGGCTGGCATACGCGTGCAGTGCGGCCTGCGCGCGCTCGCTCCCGTGCTGGGACAGAGCGAACACTGCCTTGTCCTGGATCTCGGGATCCTTGGTGGAGCGGAGGATCGAGTCGAGCGCGACGACCGCTTGGTCGGTGCCCACCTGCGAGAGCCAGAACACCGCCTGCTGCCGCACCTTGGAGTCCGGGTCATTGCGCGCGGCGCCGAGCAGCAGGTCCTCGCTGCCGGACGCGCCATGCTGCGCCACGAGGAACACGGCCTTCCGCCGGAGGCACGCCGATCCGGGGTCGCGCCGCGCGAGCACCTTCCGGAGCACCGGCATGGCGCGCTCCTCGTCCATGTGGTGCAGCGCATTGAGAGCGGCGACTCGCATGTCGTCATCGTCGTCGTCGCAGCCGTTCTCGCCGGGGGTCGGGGGCGTCGGCGGCGGCGGCGGGGTCGGGGGCGTCGGCGGTGTGGGA
>JBOHSY010000035.1:0-1194 GCA_050733355.1 Gemmatimonadales bacterium
TGACGGTCGCGGGGATCCTGCGGGTGGTCGCCGAGATGAGGGCGCGCGAGGAGGGAGCGCGCGAGGGCGATGCGCCGCTGGCGGCGCGCCGGGACGCGGTGACCATCACCTCGATCCACAGCGCCAAAGGGCTGGAGTGGCCGGTGGTGATCTGGGCCGACCTCACCCGCGGCATCGTGCCCCCGGATTCCTGGTTTCTGGTTGGGCGCGGGGCAATGCGACTGCGCTCGGCGGCGGCGGCCAGGCCCGACGACGATCCGCGGTTCGCGGCGCTGCGCGGAGCGGAGGCGATGGAGGAGCAGGCGCAGCGGAAGCGGCTCTGGTACGTGGCTGCGACACGGGCCCGGGAGCGGCTGATCGTGTCGGGGGTTCCGCTGGGGACGTTGACCGGAAGGCACGTGGGAACCGTGTGCTCTCCGGTGCTCCGGTTGGGAGACCTGACTCGCGAGACTGTCACATACCGGAGCTATCGTGGAGAGGCGTTCGTGGCGGCCGTCCGGGTGGCGGCGCCGGTTGCGGCGTCTACGCCTGTCGTGGCCGAGCCGGTGCCGGTGCTGGCGGTGGAGTCGCTGCCGGCTCCGTGGGAGCCGGTGCGGCTGCCGGCGGGGCGTCCGCGGCACTCGGCCAGCGAGCTGGTGACCTTCGCGCGCTGCCGGCGCAAGCACTGGTTCATCTACGCGGCAGGGCTGCGTGAGCCGCCGGTTGATCGAGGGTCGGCGGACTTCGTGGACGCGGTGACGCGGGGGCACATTGTGCACGACGTTCTGGAGCACCTGCGCGAGCTGGATGAGGTCGATTTGCTGCTGGAGGACGCCATTGGGCGCTGGGATCCGGAGGCCCCGCCACCCGAGGGAGCGGAGGGTGCGCGGTACCGCGTGGCCCTGCGGGAGGAGATCGCGCTGGTGGCGACGGACCCGAGCTACCGGGCCGTGGCGGATCTGCGTGGGGCGCGGCGGGAGCTGGGGTTCGTGCACCTGCTCGGTGGCGGGCGGGTGATGCAGGGGAAGATCGACCTGGCGGCTGAACGGGAGAATGGATTGGTCTTGTTGGACGTCAAGACCGGCTCGAAGTCGTCGTCGCTGGGCGCGGCGCGGCGGCGGGCCGAGGGGTATGCACCGCAACGCGATGTGTATGTCAGCGCGGCGGAGGGGATATCGGGGCGGCCGGTGGCGGAGTTTGCGTTCCATTTCTCCG
>JBOHSY010000036.1:0-3847 GCA_050733355.1 Gemmatimonadales bacterium
CCGCCGCCTGGGCCGCCAGCTCCTCGAGCTCGCGCTCGGCAAGGCGCAGCTCGTCGCGCTGTACCACGATCTTTCGCTCCAGCAGCACCACGCGCTCGCGGTGCCGGGTGGCGAATCGCGCCGCGATCGCCACCGTTTCAGCGTCCGGCACCGCTGCGGCCAGCCGTCCCCGGCGCTCCGCGTCCTCGAGTCGGCGTCGCTCGGAGACCAGCAGCAGCTCGGTCTCGGCGACCCATTGGCGCAGGCGGATGAACACGGCTTCCGCCTCCCGGGTCGCCTCGCGCAGGGCCGCCACCTCCGCGGCCGGGCGCCCGCCTGTGCCCTGGTTCGCGAACAGCCGATCGAGCCGTTCTCGCAGCCCGTCGAACACGCAGGGCTCCTTGCACGTGGAAGCCGGCCGGAGCGGCCGGCACATCAGGAGGGTTGCACGAAATGTGGATTATGTTTGGGCGTGCGCGCAACCTCGTACGCCCTCGCCCTCGCCCTCCCCATCGCGCTCGGTGCGTGCGGGCAGGAGCGCACGCCGGCCGCGTCCTGCGGCATCGCGTCGCTGGCCGGGCCCACGGTCCTGCTCGGTGAGTTCGGGGTGCCCCGGCAAACGCTGTCGGTCCCGCCCGAGCGCCTCCCCGAGCAGCTCGCCGTGCGCCTCGTCGCCGGCCCCGCCTACCGGGGCATCGTCGGCCGCTCGGATTCGCTGGTCATCGTGGGCGTGGAGGGTACGCTGCCCGCCGGCGTCCGGCCGGGTTTCGGCGTTCTCATCGTCGACCAGTCCGGGAGCGCCCGCGGGGTCATGCTCTTCGAGGGCGCGCCGGTCGAGAACGCGCCGCACCTCGGCACCGTCTCCTTCGGCACCACGAGCATCCCGCTGCTCGGGATCCAGCTCGATCCGGCGCGCATCGAGGATCCGCGCTGCCCGCTCTTCCCCGACTCCATCATCCGGTGACCCCGCCGCGCGTCGGCGTCAGCGGCGTCATGCGCCGGTGGCAGGAGGCCGAT
The DNA here is from genome assembly GCA_050733355.1 of Gemmatimonadales bacterium. GTDB lineage: Bacteria > Gemmatimonadota > Gemmatimonadetes > Gemmatimonadales > GWC2-71-9 > DASQPE01. The sequence goes on from JBOHSY010000036.1 coordinate 997, forward strand.
CGCGCCGCGGTGAACGCGGCGTATCTCCGCTCGGTCGCGCAGGCGGGCGGGGTGCCCCTGGTGCTGTCGCAGCTCATTGGCGCGGGCCACGCGGCGCGGGCGCTCGCGGCCTGCGACGCCCTGCTGCTCTCCGGCGGCGAAGACGTGGACCCGACGCTCTACGGTGCCCCGCCCTCGCGGTCGCTCGGCGCGGTGGACCGCGCCCGCGACGGGTTCGAGATCGCGCTCTTCCGCGCGGCGTGCGACCGGGGCCTCCCGGTACTCGGTATCTGCCGCGGCCTCCAGGTGATCAACGTCGCGATGGGCGGCACCCTGTGGCAGGATCTCCCGAGCGAGCGGCCGGGGCCGGTGAACCACGATCCGGGCGGCCCGCGCAATGCCCGGACCCACCCGGTCCGACTGGCGCCGGAGAGTCGCGTCGCGGAGGCGTTGGGTACCAACGCGCTCACGCCGAACTCGTTTCACCATCAGGGCATTCGCGACCTGGCTCCCGGCCTGGTGGCGAGCGGGTGGGCGGCGGACGGGCTGATCGAGGCGGTCGAGACGGACGGACGCGAGGGTTGGCTGCTGGCGGTGCAGTGGCACCCGGAGGAGATGCATGCCGACACCGGGGCACCGGAGCGCGGCCTGTTCGCGGCGCTGGTCGCGGCTAGTGCATCGGAAAGAAGACCCGCTCGCTCACCCCGTTGAGCGCGCTGCGCACCGATGGGAACCGCTCGGCCGCGGCCCGGAACACGTGGTCCAGGCCGATCTCGTCGGCCAGACGGTGATCCGAGGCGAGCCCGAAGCCGCGCCGGCCGAGCGCGTCGTAGTAGCCGACGTCGGGCCCGCCTTTACGCAGGTGGCGCGCCGCGATATAGTCGGGGAACAGGCCCGCGAGCCAGAGCGCGTAGTTGCCAAGGTGCACCATCACCTTGAAGCGCCGGGGCCCGTCGCTCGCCTCGAGGTCCATCAGAATGTCCACGAGATAGCGGTGCCGTTGGTCGTCGTTCCAGTCCACCCGCCACGCCCGGTCGCGTCGCCCGAAGTCCAGCAGCATCGCGGCCAGGTAGTCGGCCAGGTCGCGATCGTCGATGCCCGCCTGCCGGAGCGCATGCCGCACCACGACGTAGAGAAAGAGTGGCTCCGACGGCACCAGCAGCGTCCGCACGGCCAGCAACCGCTCGCCCAGCTCCGGCGCGTCCAGCAAGGCGTCCGGCCCGTCGACCGCGAGTCGCCGCTCCAGCCAGGCCCGCCGCTGCGCCGAGCCGCGGCTGAGCACCAGCAACGCCAGCTGGAGATCCGCCGCGGTCAGGCGACTGCGCGTGTTCGCACGAATCATGACCTATCCCTCACCGGTCGATCGTTCGGGCTCCGCCGCGTACGGCGTTGAGGCGAGCCTGCGCCGGGTGACGGCGCTGGGCCGCGACCTCGCGGGCGTGCGCCGCCGCGAGGCCGTGCTGGACATCCTGCTGGACCATGTGGAGCATGCGTGGCACCCGCTCGAGAGCGCGGGGTTGCACCTTACGCTCGACGGGGACCCGTCGGTAGTCCGCGCCCGCCCTTCGGCGCGTCCGGCGCGCCTTTCCCTCCTCGACTTCGCGCGGACCCGGGGGCCCCTCCTGGTCGACAACGCGGCCGCCGCCGACCCGGCCTCGGGCCTCGACGCCTCTCCTCAGAGTGTCGGCAGCTGGCTCCTGGTTCCACTCTCCCTCGGCGAACGGGTCATCGGCGCGCTCACGGTTCGCGCCCCGGCAGGCGCCTTCGGCCCCACCGACCTGAGCCTTGCCGAGGCGTTCGCGGCGCAGGCGGCCGGGGCGCTCGAGAGCTCCTCACTGGTCGAGAGGTTCGATGCGGGCCGGCGCTCGTGGCGGGACGTGGTGGACGCCATCGCGCCGGCGCTGTGCATCGTCGATGAAGATGGGAGCATACGTCGTGCCAATCAGGCCTTTTCGGACCTGGTCGGGACCGAGCCCGTGGCCGTGGTGGGCCGTCTGTGGCGCGAGCTCCTCCCGGCGGAGTGGCGGCCCGACGTGGAACGGCTCCTCTCGGCGGCGGGGGAGCTGTCCGAGATCGAGCTCCGCCGCGGGGACGACGCCTTCGCCGCGTCCTCGGTCCCGTTCACCAGCGGGGACCGCTCGAGCGTGGTGCTCCTCTTCGACGACCGGACCGAGCGGCGCCGGCTGCAGGATCAGCTGATCCAGTCGGAGAAGATGTCGGCCGTGGGCCAGCTCATCGCGGGCATCGCGCACGACCTCAACAACCCGCTCGCCTCGGTGGTCGGCTTCGCCGACTTCCTGGCCGAGCGGCCCGACGTGCCCGCCGGACTTCGCGAGCCGCTCAGCGTGATTCGCGAGGAGGCCGAGCGGGCGTCGAATATCGTCAAGAGCCTGCTCGGGTTCGCCCGGAAGCAGGACCGCCGCCGCCAGCCCACGCCGCTTCGGCCGCTGCTCGAGGCCACGCTCCTGCTGCTCCGGAACGAGCTCATGGCCCGCCGCGTCGAGAGCCGGCTCGAGGTCGAGCCCGAGCTCCCGGCGCCCGCGGCCGACGCCAACCAGCTCCAGCAGGTCCTGGTCAATCTGATCAACAACGCCGCGCAGGCGATCGCGTCGGCGGGCCGGCCGGGAACCATCGTCGTGCGCGCGCGCCGCTGGCTCGACGGCGTCGCGATCGACGTGATCGACGACGGACCCGGCATGTCGGAAGAGCTCGCGGCGAGGGTATTCGACCCGTTCTTCACCACCAAGCCGGAGGGGCACGGCACCGGCCTCGGCCTGTCGATCTCGCACGGCATCGTGAAGGAGCACGGCGGCCGTATCACGCTGCTCACGGAGAAGGGGCAGGGCGCGACCTTCACCGTCCAGCTCCCGGC
>JBOHSY010000037.1:0-1156 GCA_050733355.1 Gemmatimonadales bacterium
CGCCGCCCAGGAGGAGTGGACGGTGGTGCTCTTCGAGGCCCCGGGCCGCGTCGCCGAATTGTTGAGCGATCTCGCCGCGGTGGCGGGGCACGACCGGGCGGCGGTGGTCGCCCGCGAGCTGACCAAGCTGCACGAGGAGCTCCGGTCCGGGAAGCTGCGCGAGCTCGCGAAGTATTATTCGTTGGAGGAGCCCCGCGGCGAGATCACGGTGGTGATGGCGGGCACCGGCGTTGCCCCGGAGCCTCCCGATCGCACCGACGAAGCCCGCGCCCGCGCCGCGGTGCTTCTGGCCGACGGAGCGACCAAGCGCGAGGCGGTCGGGCGGCTGGTTGCCGAGCTCGGGATGGCCAGAAACGAGGCGTATCGACTGGTGATGGAGCTGTGATCCGGATGAGCGGAAGAGCCCAAGAGCAGAAGAGCCGATGGCTGACAGCGCGTTGGATACTTCCGCTGGTTGCCGGTCTCTGCGCGCTCGGATCCATCGGCTCGTCTGCTCCTCGGCTCAACCGCTCTTCAGTTCTCACGATCGGCCGCCTCCACTACGACGGGGGGGGCGACTGGTACGCCAACCCCTCCAGTCTGCCGAACCTGCTCGCGGCGATCCGGAGCCGCACGGCGCTCCGAGTAGCGGGCGAAGAGCGCGTCGTCACCCTTTCGGACGACGATCTCTGGAACGTGCCCTACCTCTACATGACCGGCCACGGGAACGTGCGCTTCAGCGACGCCGAGCTCGTGACGCTCCGCGCCTGGCTGTATCAGGGCGGATTTCTCCACGCCGACGACAACTACGGCATGGACGAGTCGATCCGGCGCGAGCTGGCCCGGCTGTTCCCGGATCGGGCGCTGACCGAGGTGCCGCTCGATCACCCGGTATACCACCTGGTGTACGAGTTTCCCAGGGGCATTCCCAAGATCCACGAGCACGACGGGAAGCCGGCGCAGGGCTTCGGCATTTTCCTCGAGGGACGCCTGGCCGTGTACTACTCGTTCCAGACCGACCTCGGCGACGGCTGGGAAGATCCCGAGGTGCACCACGATCCCGCTGACAAGCGCGAGGCGGCGCTCCGCATGGGTGTCAATCTGTTCGCCTACGCGGTGGGATACGGCGGATGAACGGCCCGGCCACGGCGCGCGCACTCGAGCGGCTGGCACGGCC
>JBOHSY010000038.1:0-13390 GCA_050733355.1 Gemmatimonadales bacterium
AGGCGGGCAGGCGGGCAGGCGGGCAGCGGAGCGGGCGGCGGCACCGGGTCGCGTGGCTCCGTCGGCGGAGGCGGAGGAGCCGCACGAGGAGGTGGCGCCGGGGCCGGGGCCGGCTCCGGTGGGGTCCGCGCGGAGCAGGCGGAAAGCGCGGCGGTGAGCAGGAGGATCAGCGCACCGTCGCCGCGCCTCACGCGCGCTCTCCGTTCCACCCGCCGAGACGGCGGAGACTCTCCTCCCGCCCGACCACCGCCAGCAGCTCGTTCACGGGCTCCGACACCGTGGAGCCGGTGAGGACGACGCGCACCGGCTGGAGCAGGTCGCCCAGCTTGAGCGCGTTCGCTTCCGCGGCGCTCCTCAGCCGCTCGAGGAGCACGTCGGCCGTCCACGCCTCGGGCGCGACCGGCTCGAGCGTGCGGTGCGCGAGACCGACGCTCGCGCCGAACCGCTCCCCCATCTTGCGCACGAGCTGCTCGCCTTTCTCGTCGCGCCGCACCCGCGCCGCATCCAGCCGCACCGCCACCTGGTCCGCAAGGTGCACGATCGTCCGCGACCGGGCCTTGGCCGCGTCGATCAGCGGCAACAGATCGCGACCGCTCCAATTCACTCCCAGGCGCGCCAGCTCGCGCTCCACCGCCGGCAGCAGCTCCGCCGCCGGCGTCGCCGAGAGATACTGCCCATTCATCCACTCGAGCTTCGCCGGGTCGAATACCGCCGGCTTGCTCTGGATCGCCTCGAGCGAGAAGCGCCGGATCATCTCGGCCTCGGCCACGATCTCGCGGTCGCCGCCCGGCGACCAGCCCAGGAGCGCGAGGAAATTCCGCATGGCTGCCGGGAAGATCCCCTGGTCCTGATAGTCGCCGACGGCCGTCGCGCCGTGGCGCTTCGACAGCTTCCTGCCGTCGGTGCCGAGGATCATCGGCACGTGCGCGAAGACCGGTGTCGGCCGGGCGAGCGCGCGGTAGAGCAGGATCTGCTTGGGGGTGTTGGAGACGTGGTCGTCGCCGCGGATGACGTGGGTGATCCGCATGGCGATGTCGTCCGAAACGACCGCGAGGTTGTAGATCGCCGACCCGTCGCTCCGGAGAATCACGAAGTCGTCGAGCTCCTGGCTCTGGAAGCTGATCCGGCCGTGCACCGCATCGTCCCAGGCGATCTCCTGTTCGGGCACGAGGAAGCGAATGGTGAACGGCATGCCGGCCTGGAGGCGGGCGGCGACCTCCTGGCCCGTGAGACGGAAGCAGCGCCGGTCGTAGCGGAACCCGGTGCGCGCCGCCTCGGCCTCGGCCCGGCGGGCATCGAGCTCCTCCCTGGTGCAGAAGCAGCGGTACGCCTTGCCTTCGGCCAGCAAACGCTCGGCGTCCGCCCGGTGCCGCTCGCCGCAGGCGCCCTGGAAGTACGGGCCCTCGTCCCAGGTGATGCCCAGCCACGAGAGCCCGTCCAGGATCACGCGGGTGTGGGCGTCGGTGCTCCGCTGGCGGTCGGTGTCCTCGATACGGAGGATGAAACGACCACCGGTGTTCCGCGCGAAGAGCCAGTTGAACAGCGCGGTGCGGGCTCCCCCGACATGGAGATAGCCGGTGGGGGAGGGAGCGAATCGGACGCGGACGGGGGGCGACGCCATGCGTGCGGTCTCTCGACAAGGTGAGAGGTGAGACGTGAGAGGTGAGAGGGTCTCGGCGCCGAATCTGCGCCGCCTCTCACCTCTTACCTCTCACCTCTCACGTCTTACCTCTCACCTCTCACGACGGTTACGGAGCGGGAGGGATTCGAACCCTCGATAGGGGAGTTCACCCCTATGCCGGTTTAGCAAACCGGTGCCTTCAGCCACTCGGCCACCACTCCAGGCGTGCAACGCCCGCGATCGCGAGCGGAAATTCGCACCGCGCTCGGGCCGCCGCAACCCCGGCGAAGGCTTGCCCATTCTTCCCGCCGGTCAATATGTTCCGGCGCCCCTTTTCGTCCGCATGCAATCATTTCGTGGAGCGTCAATGGCTCATGGAGCCTCAGTGGCGAATAACGCGACGGCGGGGTCGTTCGTGCGGCCGCCCGGCGGGTTCACAGTGCTCGTGGTGGATGACGAGGAGGCCGTGCGCCAGCTCGCGTCGCGCATGCTGACGCACACCGGCTATCGCGCGGTGCAGGCGAGCCACGCGCGGGAGGCACTCGCGACGCTGGAGCAGGATCCGGGCGCGATCCACCTGGTGCTCACCGATGTCAAGATGCCCGGCATGCACGGCGGAGAGCTGGGCCGGCACATCTCGATGCGCTGGCCCGGGAAGCCGGTGCTCTACATGTCCGGCTTCGCCTCCGAAATATTCCACGGCGGCCTGCTCGACCCCGCCGCGCCGTTCCTTGCCAAGCCGTTCACGCAGGACGATCTCGCGGCGAAGGTCCGGACCCTGATCGGCGGCTGAACAAAGCGTCCGCCGACGCCCGGCCCGCGGGGAGCGGGAGGCGCCGGCCGAGCGGCGTGGGTGAGATTCGAACTCACGGACCGGTTGCCCGGTCGGCGGTTTTCAAGACCGCTGCATTCGACCACTCTGCCACCACGCCGAGGTGTACGATGCATCGCATTCTGCGATGGTTTTCGTGGAGCGGAAAGACCACCGCGCAGAGGCAGGCGCTCACGGCCGGACGATTACGCCCACCATCTCAACTGAGAGCCAACCTGCAACCTGTTCCAGAATAGCGGCTTCACGCACCGACCTCAACCGCTTTCGCAGCTCGCAGTACCTGCGGTCCATAGCGTGCCGATTCCACGCCTGTGACTCGATCGAGGCCGCTCCCCACGGCCGGCCCGCACAGGAGGACCCATGAGCTCGATCGTGCGCCGCTCGGCGCGCTCACTCGCCGCCGCCACCGTGCTGCTCCTGGCCAGCTGCAACTTCGCGCCCGAAGGTGACCAGCCGATGGAGGCCCGGCCAGAGTATCGCGCCTGGTTCGCCCGGACCGAAGCCTGTTCGGGCCGCACCGGGAATTTCGACCGCATCGTCTGGCACGTCGTGGACGGCGATGGTTTCGAGTGCCCCAGCGGACGCTGCGTCGGCCGGTGGAACGACAACCACCACATCTACATCGCAAGCGCGTATCTGGAAAACGAGCTGGTGGTGCGGCACGAGATGCTGCACGACCTGCTCGGCCGGCCGGGCCACCCCGACCCGCCGTTCGGCAACGGCTGCCCGCTCACCTGGGAGGCCTGGCGCGCGGATGCGCCTTCGGAGAACGGGGTGAGCGGCCGGCTCGCCACGATCGCGGTTCCGAACATCGACTAACCGCTAGCGACGGATGTTCTCGCTGACCTCCCGCGCGATCGAGTCCGCGCGGGCGGCGGCGACGCGGTCACCGGCCTTGCGCAGCACCTCCGCTGCCCCGCCGTAGACGATCGCGTAGAGCTGCAGAATCGAGGACGACGGCGCGTCCACCCAGCCGCGGGGGCGCTCCCGCGTTGCGGACCGCCAGTGATAGGTGTCCCAGAGCAGGGCCCGGCTGCGCGGCAGATCGAAATACCCCAGCCCGCTGCTGAGCACGATCGAGTCATTCGGTTCCACCGGCGTGGGCATGAGCTTCCGGACCAATCCCTGGCTGACCAGGTACGGCGACAGCCCCAGCGTCTGGTCGGGGTAGCCACCGTCGCTCCAGCTGAAGAAAATCGGCCGCTTCCCGGCGTTGTCGCGGATGAGGAAGATCGTCGCGAGGTCCTGGAGCAGGAGGTACTCCTGCCCGAAGACCATCGCGATGCTGTCCACCTGGATGCCGCCGCCCTTCTCCGGCACCTGCATGACCTCGGGCAGGCTGTCGAGCTCCGCGAGGTCCAGCGAGAACACGGGATCCGTAGGCCGGGTCCACTCATCGCCGTCCGTGTGCCAGAGCTCGGCGGCACGGGACGGATCGAACCCCGGCGTCTCCCGCCGCCGCAGCTGGCGGAGATGCCACCGGGTATTCATGAGCGAGAGGTTCGCGAGCGTCACGTCCCGCCGGACCCCCTCGACTTCCTGGGCGTACCACAGCGGGAAGGTGTCGTTGTCGCCCGCGGTGATGAGGATGCCGTACGGCTCGACCGATTGGAGGATATCCACTGCGAAGTCGCGGGCCAGTCGCTCGCCGGCCCGGCTGGCGGTGACGCGGTTGCCGAAGAGCGGGATCAGCGCCAGCGCGAGGATCGGGCTCGCGACGACCCAGGCGCGCGGGCCGAGGCGCTCGCGGAACAGGTTCGCCACCAGCTGCATCAGTGCGCCGAGACCGAGGGCGACGAACACGCCGAAGGCGGAGAAGGAGCCCATGAAGAAGTAGTCGCGCTCGCGGACCTCGCAGGCGAGCGCCGGGTCCTCCTGGCACCAGCTGTAGCCGTACTTGAAGTTCATGTAGTACACGAGCGCCACCGTGAGCACGCCGAGGAGCGCCGCCGCGGCGAGCCCGGCGCGGTGGTCGCGCCGCCCCAACTGCCACAATCCCACGAGTCCGATCGCGCCGAACCCGATGGTCGTCACCGTCCGGGCCGCCGCCCCCCAGTCGCGGGCGAACTGCCACGAGAAATACTGGAAGAAGTTGGCGAGCTGCGCCCCGAATGGCGCCTGCCGATCGTCGAGCGAGGGCTTGCCGTACTGCACCCGGTTCAGCACGTCCTGGAGCGCCTGCCACCCGATCGGCTCGCCCTCGTTGATCGGCGGCAGCTGCGCGGCCCGCATCGGGAGGTACACGTAGTTGAGCGAGATGCCGACGACCACGGCCACGACCCCGAGCCAGACCAGCGGATTCCGTGGGCTCCGCCAGAGCGCGTACCCGATGCTGCCCAGCACCACGAGGAGCAGCACGATACCCTTGGCGCTGTCGAAGCCGATCTCGGTCCACGAGCCCGTGACGGCCAGCACCAGCGCGACGCCGAGCAGAATGGCCCAGGGCTGAACGGCGGCGCGCCAGTCGGTCCAGAGGACGTAGACGGCCAGCGCCGGCACCGCGAGGAAGGCCATCATGTGGTTGGTGCTGCTCAGCGCCATCACGTAGGCGATCAGCACCAGCCAGCGGTCGCGATGGGGACCCGGTTCCTCGTCGCCCCAGTGCACGACCAGCCACATGCACAGGGCGATCGAGAGGAGGGAAACGGTGTAGACCTTCTCGTTCACGGTGGACTGGTTCCAGACCGTCCACATCGTGGCGCCGACCAGCACGCCGGCGAATGCCGAGCCGATGCGGACCCACCGCACCGGCGCGATCTCGCGCAGCCACCGGTCCGCGACCAGGAACCAGAGGCCCGCCGCGGCCGCGCTCGTCATCGCCGCGAAAAGGTTGATCCGCACGGCGTACGCTTCGGCCAGCGGGAGCAACCCCCACACGTGGGCCAGCAGCACGAAGAGCGGGTTGCCGGGCGGGTGCGGGATGCCGAGCACCTTCGCTGCGGCAATGTACTCGGACGTGTCCCAGAACGCCGTCGTGGGCGCGAGCGTCAGGACATAGATCGCGAACACGACGGCGGCCGTAATCGCCGCCCAGCGGTAGGGCGGGCGCTCGCGCCCGGGTGCTGCCGACTGGGTCATGGGGCCTCGGTGCTTCCCATCAATGCCGGAACTGCCGCCGGCCGGTCAGCACCATCGCGATGTCGTAGCCGTCAGCCGCGGCGATCACCTCGTCATCGCGCACGGACCCGCCCGGCTGGATGATCGCGGTGACGCCCGCGGCGGCCGCCTCCTGCACGCCGTCCGCGAACGGAAAGAAGCCGTCGGACGCGAGCACCGCGCCGCGGGGATCGTGACCCTGCTGCCGGGCCTTGTGCACCGCGAGAAACGAGGCATCCACGCGGCTCATCTGTCCCGCGCCGATCCCGATGGCCATCTCGCCGCGCGCCAGGAGAATCGCGTTGGATTTGACGGACGCGACACCGGCCCAGGCGAAATGCAGATCCACCCACTCGGCCTCGCTGGGCGCGCGGCGGGTCGCCACGCGCCACGCCTGGTCGCCGGGCTCGAAGCTGAACCGATCCTGAACCAGGAAGCCGCCGCGCACCCGCTTGTAATCCAGCGAGCCGCCGCCGCGGCCCAGCGGCAGCTCGACCACACGGATCGCCTTCTTCTGCCCGAAGACGGCCAGCGCCTCCTCGTGAAACGAGGGCGCCACCACGACCTCGACGAAGAGATCGCTCATCGCGGCCGCGGTCGCCTCGTCCACCACCGTATTGAATGCGACCACGGAGCCGAACGCGGATACCGGATCAGTGGCGCGGGCGCGGCGGAACGCCTCCACGGCCGTGTTCGCGACGGCCAGGCCGCACGGCGTCGTGTGCTTGACCAGGCAGCAGGCCGGCCGCGACGGCCAGCAGGCAACGGCCCACGCGGCGGCGTCCACATCGAGCAGGTTGTTGAAGGAGAGCTCCTTGCCGTGGCGCTGCCGCAGGTCGCGCAGACCGCGCGCCTCCTCGGTCACGTACAACGCCGCCCGCTGGTCCGGGTTCTCGCCGTAGCGCAGCACCTGGAGCCGCTCGAGCGAGAGCCCCATCCGCCGCGGCAGCCCGTCCTCGGCCGGCGTGAAATAGCGCGCGATCGCGGTGTCATAGTCGGCCGTATGCGCGAACACCTTGGCCGCGAGCTTCCGGCGCACGTCGGGCGATACGCCGCCCTGCCGCAGAAGGCCGAGCACGCGCGCGTAGTCGGTGGGATCGACGACCGGGATGACCGACTCGTGGTTCTTCGCCGCGGACCGCAGCATCACCGGCCCACCCACGTCGATGTTCTCGATCGCGTCCTCGAACGGCACGTCGGGCTTCGCGATCGTCATCTGAAACGGATACAGATTGACGGCGACGAGATCGATGGGGTCGATACCGTGCTCGGCGAGGGCGGCCATGTGCTCCGGGAGGTCGCGGCGGGCGAGCAGCCCGGCGTGGATGCGCGGGTGGAGCGTCTTGACCCGGCCGTCGAGCAGTTCCGGGAATCCGGTGACGGCGTCGACGGTCACCACCGGCACCCCGGCGTTCCGGAGCGCCGCCGCCGTGCCGCCGGTGGATACGATCTCCCAGCCCAGGTCGACCAGCCCCTGCGCGAACGTCACGACCGCCCGCTTGTCGCTGACCGAGATCAGCGCGCGCGGCATCGACCGGAGATCACGAGGTGAGACCGGCGGGCGCGGGGGCGGCCGGCAGCGGCACGAGGCGCCCGGCCTCAGCGGCGGCGAGCACCGCCGCGGGGAGGAGCCGGTGCTCGGCGGCGAGCACGCGCGCGGCGAGCGTGTCCGGGGTGTCCCCGGCCAGCACGGGGACGCGCGCCTGCGCGAGCACGGTGCCGTGATCGTACGCTTCGTCCACCAGGTGCACCGACGCGCCGCTCTCCGGTACCCCGGCCCGGAGCACCGCCTGGTGCACCCGTCGGCCGTACATGCCGGTGCCGCCGAACGCGGGGAGCAGGGCGGGATGGATATTGATGATACGGCCGCGCCAGCGCTCGACCACCGGCGCAGGGACCAGCTTGAGGTAGCCGGCCAGCACGACCAGGTCGGCACGCACCGCGCCGAGCGCGTCGAGCCAGCGGGACGCGTCGTCGGGGTGGGCGAGCACCTGCGTCGGGACCCCGAAGCGGCGGCCGATCTCGAGCCCGCCCGCGGCCGCGCGGTCGCTCAGGACGAGCACCACCTCGGCGGGCGCGCCCGGGGGCAGCGCGCGGAGCAACGCTTCGAGGTTGCTGCCTCGGCCGGACAATGCGACAGCGACACGCATCGGCATGGCGCGCAAGGTAAACGAGGGAGGGAGAGGCAGGGAGAGGGAGGGAGAGTCAGTCGGTCAGTGCGGCGCGGAGCGCGGCGGCGACGGCCGGGGCCGCATCGGAGGGCAGGGTACGCGGGTCCAGCAGCACGCGGCCCTCGGCCACCCGCGCCACGATCGGCGGCTCGCCGACCCGGAGCCGGAGCGCGAGCCCGTCGGGGCCGAGCGCGCCCGGATCCAGCGCTACCAGCGTGGTGGGAAGGCGGGCGGCCGGAAACGCGCCGCCCCCCACGGCCGACTCGCCCGGCCGAAGCTCGGGGTGAAGCTCCGCGGGGCACCCAGCAGCCAGCCGATCCGCGCGGGCGCGGAGGTCGGCGGGGTCGGCGGTGAGCATGGCAAGCACCGGGATCTCGCGCACCGCAAGCGCCGGCTCCTCGTACAGCGCCAGCGTGGCCTCGAGCGCCGCCAAGGTGAGCTTGTCGGCGCGCAGCGCGCGCGCCAGCGGGCTCCGGCGGCACGCCGTGATCGCCGGCTCGGCTCCGGCAAGGCAGCCAGCCTGCGGACCGCCGAGCAGCTTGTCGCCGCTGAAGATCACGAGGTCGGCGCCGGCGGCCGAAGCGTCGGCGACGCGGGGCTCATCCGTGAGGCCCCAGGGCGCGAGATCGAACAGCAGGCCGCTCCCTACGTCGTACAGGTACGGAACCCCTGCCTCCCGGGCGAGCGCGGCGAGTGCCCCGGGCTCGGGCGTCGCGACGAACCCCCGCTGCTCGAAGTTCGAGCGGTGCACGGTCAGGATCGCCCCGGTGTGCGGTCCGACCGCCGCCCGGTAATCGTCGAGATGGGTGCGGTTCGTGGTGCCGACTTCGCGCAGCCGGGCGCCGCTCTTCTCGAGGATGTCGGGAATGCGGAACGAGCCGCCGATCTCGATCAGCTCCCCGCGCGAGATGAGCACCTCGCGGCCGGCGGCGTGGGCAGCGAGCGCCAGCACGAGCGCGCCCGCCGCGTTGTTCACGGCCAGCGCGTCGGCCGTGCCCGCCAGCCTGGCGAGGAGCGTCCGGCAATGGTCGGTGCGGCTGCCGCGCCCACCGGTGTGGAGATCGATCTCGAGACTCGCATAACCGGACGCGACGTCCGCGATCGCCCGCAGCGCCGAGGCGGCGAGCGGTGCCCGACCGAGATTGGTGTGCAGCACGACACCCGTCGCGTTGAGCACCGGGCGCAGCGACCGGGTGCGCCGTGCCGCAAGGCGCTCGCGCACATCGGCGGCCCAGTCGTCCGGCGGGCCGGTGCGGCGGGTGCGTGCCGCATCCAGCGCCTCCCGCACGGCGGCGACCACCGCGTTCCGCGGAGCGTGCTGAAAGAGTGCGGTCACCGCCGGCTCACGCAGCAGACGATCCACGGACGGAAGCGCGCGCCGGGGATCGCTCATGGGCGGGAGCGGTCGGGAGTGGGCGGAAGCGGGGGGGAGGAGTCGGGAGCCGCCGAGCCTTCTCCCGCCTGCTTCCGCCGCCGCCCGTCTGCTTCCCCCTTCGCCGAGTCCGCCCGCCCGGCGGGCCGCTTGCCCGCCTCCGGGATCACGAGGGGCGCGCGCACGTCGCCCCCGATCCCGCTCACCGTCCGTACCCCGCGGATCTCAACCAGGAAGCGGTCGCCGGGCCGCCACGGCTCGGCGGCCTCGAGCACGAGGCGGTCGTTGAGGGCCGGCCGGCGGGCGGAATCGGCGGGCTGGCGGGCAGGCGGGCGGGCGGGAAGGCTGTCTTCGCGCTTGCCCACGGAGTCCCCGGTTTCCCTGGCGTCACGGCCCGCCTGCCGGACGGCCCGCCCGTCCGTTGGCGGCAGTCGCAACCCTCGCACCGCCACCGGCGCGGAGTCGGGTAGCTGCCGCAAGGTCACCGCGCTGCTGTCGAGGCGTTGTGCCGGATCCAGGGGCAGCGCGAACGTCACCGTCGCGGTTACCGAGTCGGCGGGGGCGATGGTCTGGATCCGCGGCGGCAGCGTGTCGTGCACGAAGGCGTAGAGGTCGCCGGCGCGGGCGGAGTCGGCGGGGACCCGGGTCGAGTCGAACGCCTCGCGCGGATCGCGGCGCAGGTTCTTGTTGCCATCGATCACTCCGTACACCAGGTACTCCCCCCGCGGCAGCGGGCGCAGGCGGAAGTTGCCCGACGAGTCGGCGACCGCCCGATACACGAGGCTGTCCGGCAGCATCACGGCCTCCACCAGCGCGCCCGCGGCCGGCCGGCCCACCTTCCAGTCGATGACGGTTCCGCCGAGCGAGTCCTCCGGCAGCGCCGCCCCGGTGGTGAACGTCACGACCCGGTGCACGTCGGCCCGATTCCGGCGGACGTCGGTGACGCCCGGCAGCAGCTCCACCCGATAGACCCGATCCGGCTGCCACCCCTCCGCCGGCCGCACCGTGATGCGGCGGCGGCGCCAGCGCACCTCGGGTACGCGATCGGTCGGGGACAGGATGACGAGCCGCTCCAGATCGCTGGTCCCGAGCCCCTGGCTCGGCTGGCTGCCCTCGGCGATCACCTCGCTGAACCGGAACTCGACGTCGTCGTCGTAGCCGGGCAGAATGGCCAGCGAGTCCGGAACGGCCGCGAGGAGCTCGGGAGCGACGGCATCGGGGGGACCGCCCGGCGGCGGCTGGACGTTGGCGCACGACAGAAGAGCGGAGGAGCAGAGGAGCAGCAGGGCAGATGGGCCGCGGCTCACACCAACTCCAGCCCTTTCCGCTTCCGCGTCAGCTCCCGGAGCTGTTCGCTCCAGTCCGCCAGCTTCTCGCGCTCCCGCTGCACCACTTCCACCGGCGCGCGGGAGGTGAACTGCTCGTTCGCGAGCTTCTTCTGCTGCGACTCGATCGCCCGGGTGAGACGCTCACCTTCCTTCTCGAGCCGCTCGGATTCGCGACCGATGTCGAACACACCTTCCGCCGGCATGAACACACCGGTACCGTCGCGCAGCACGGCATGGGCACCGAGGTGGTGCTCCGTCGGGCTATGGTCGAGCTCCGAAATCCTGGCGAGGTGGCGGATCATCTCCTTCTCATCGGCGAACACATCGCCGGGGCCCCAGCCCGTCACCCCAATCGGCACCCACTGTCCCGGCAGCACGCCGTACTCTCCGCGGAGCGCTCGAACTGCCGAAACGAGCTCCTGCACCGCGCCGAACCGTTCCACCGCTGCCGGGTCCGCCGCGCGCTCATCGGGTCGGGGCCAGGCTGCCACCGAGATCGACATGTCCTCCGTGCGGCCGGGGAGGCGCTGCCAGAGGGCCTCGGTGATGAACGGCACGACCGGATGCAGCAGGCGGAGTGCTACGTCGAACGTCTGTGCCGCAACCGCACGCGCCACATCGCCGCCCGGCCGGTCGCCGGCGAGCCGCGGCTTGATCTGTTCGATGTACCAGTCGGCGAGGTCGCTCCACACGAAGCGATACGCCGCCGCCGCGGCGTCGTTCAGGCGGAACCGTTCGAGCGCGTCGGTGACCTCCCCGACGGTCGCATCGCAGCGCACGATGATCCAGCGGTCGGCGAGCGACAGTTCCTCTCGGCGCACCGCGTCGCGATGCCGGCCGGCGAGCGGGCGCACGGGGCCCTGGAGATGCGCCAGGATGAAGCGGCCGGCGTTCCAGAGCTTGTTCGCGAAGTTGCGGCCGGGCGCGAAGGAGCTCTCGATATCGTTCGGATCGAGGATGACGTCGGTGCCGACGGCGCTCCCGGCGACGAGGGTATAGCGCAGCGCATCGGCGCCGTAGAGCGCCACCACGTCGAGCGGATCGATCCCGTTGCCGAGCGACTTCGACATCTTGCGGTGCTGGGTGTCGCGCACGGTGCCGTGCAGGTACACGGTCGAGAACGGGATCTCGCCCATGAACTCCAGGCCGGCCATCACCATGCGCGCCACCCAGAAGAACAGGATCTCCGGCGCGGTCACGAGCGTCTGCCCGGGATAGAAGCGTGCGAGGTCGGCCGACGGGTCGGGCCAGCCCAGGCTCGAGAACGGCACGAGCTGCGACGAGAACCAGGTGTCGAGCACGTCGTCGTCCTGGCGCACCGGCCCGCCGCAATCGGGGCAGCGCTCGATGTCCACCCGGCTCGCGACCATCTTTCCGCATCGCTCGACCTGACAGTACCAGACCGGAATCCGGTGCCCCCACCAGAGCTGCCGGGAGATGCACCAGTCACGGATGTTCTCCATCCAGCGCGCGTAGTCGGCGCCGCGGCGCTCCGGCACGAACCGGAGCCGACCGTCGCGATACGCCTGAAGCGCGGGCCGGGCGAGCGGGGCCATCTTCACGAACCACTGCTCCGAGAGCCGGGGCTCGATGGCGGTTTCGCAGCGGTAGCAACGGCCCACCGCGTGCCGATGCTGCTCCACGCCCTCGAGGAGGCCGAGGGCCTCGAGCTCCTCCACGACCCGGCGGCGCGCCTCGTACCGGTCCAACCCCTGGTACCGTTCCGGCGCCGCCAGGCTCATCCGCGCCTCAGGCGTCATGACGTCGATGCTAGCGAGCCCGTGGCGGCGTCCGATCTCGAAATCGAGCGGGTCGTGCGCCGGCGTGATCTTCACCGCGCCGGTACCGAACGCCGGATCGACTGCGTCGTCGGCGAGGATCGGGATCAGCCGGTCGGTGAGCGGGAGCCGGATCTGGCGACCGACGAGCGCCCCGTAGCGCTCGTCTCCGGGATGGACCGCGACGCCCGTGTCGCCCAGCATCGTCTCGGGGCGGGTGGTGGCCACGGTGACATGACCCGAGCCGTCGGCCAGGGGATAGCGCAGCCGCCAGATCCGGCCCGCTTCCTCTTCCTTCTCCGCCTCCTCGTTCGAGAGGGCGGTGAGGCAGCGGGGGCACCAGTTGATGATGTAGTGGCCCCGGTAGATGAGCCCCTTCTCGTACAGCCGCACGAACGCTTCGCGCACCGCGCCGGAGAGGTCGTCGTTGAACGTGAAGTACGTGCGCGACCAGTCGGCGGAGCAGCCGAGCGCCTCGAGTTGGCGGAGGATGACGGCGCCGGTCTCGCGCACGTAGCCCCACACGCGGTCGATGAACGGCTCGCGGCCCAGGTCGAACCGGGTCTGTCCCTCCTTGGCCAGCAGCCGCTCCACCGCGTTCTGGGTGGCGATGCCCGCGTGATCGGTGCCGGGCAGCCAGAGCGCCGCGCGCCCGCGCATGCGTTCGAACCGGACGAGCACGTCCTGGATCGTATTGTTGAGCCCGTGACCCATGTGCAGCACGGCGGTCACGTTCGGCGGGGGCATCATGACGACGTATGGGAGAGCAGACGGGCCGAGGAGCTGAGGAGCAGCGCGCTTCCGCTCTTCGGCTCTTCGGCTCTTCGAGTCGGGGGAGAAGAGTCCCCGCTCCTTCCAGAAGCGGTACAGCTCCGACTCGATGGCCTGGGGATTGTACTGCGGCGCCAGCGGCTCGCTCATGCGCTCTGGTCGGTCGCCAGATAGTCCGGGGAGAGCGTCCGGTCGTCCTCGCCTCGCACCAGGATGCTGTTGATCACCGCCTCCACGCCCGGCACGCCGCGCGCGAGCCGGCCGGCGCGCGCCCGGGCCGCGCGGGTGCGCACCCAGCCGTGCAACTCGACCGTCCCGCTCGCGACCGGGGTGACCTCGAGGCCGAGCTCGCGGAGCTCGGGGTCGGCGGCGAGCGCGGCGGCGACGGCTCGCGCGCTGCCGGCCGCGCTGAGGGCAGGCT
>JBOHSY010000039.1:0-3675 GCA_050733355.1 Gemmatimonadales bacterium
TCGGCGATCTGCCGCCCGGCCTCCCTGATCTGCTCGCGGCCTGTCGGCTCCAGGAGCGTGCGGCGTCGGTGGGCTTCGACTGGCCCAATGCCGAGGGCCCGATCGCGAAAGTGCGCGAGGAGCTGGCGGAGGTCGAGCGCGAGCTCGCAACGCACGGCCCCGGCGTGCACGGGGTGGCGAACGACGCGCTCACCGACGAAATCGGCGACCTGCTCTTCGCCGCGGTCAACCTCGCGCGGAAGGCGGGTGTGCAGCCCGGTCCGGCGCTCGACCGGGCGAACGCCAAGTTCAGATCGCGTTTCGCGGACGTGGAGCGGCTGGCGGGGGAGCGCGGGATGGATGTGAGCACCGCGGGGCTGGAGACGCTGGACCAGCTTTGGGACGAGGCGAAACGGGTGCGAGTACCGACCGCGGGTGACGCTTGACGTTGTGCTATGAGGTCGGCACTTGTTCCACCAAACGCTGGAAGCGAGGGTGCTTGCGCAGCGGATCGAGCGTCGGATCGATGCGCAGCCAGACCGGGGAGAGATAGTACGGCATTGCCAGCAACCGCTCCAGCAGGTCGATCGCCCTGTCGGGCTCACCGACCAGCGTGTAGATCCGCGCCAGCTGGTGCATGAAGTATGCTCCCTGGTACGCCTCGCGGCCGATGGGAGAAAACGCCACAGCCCGCTCGCCCTCCCGCACCGCCTCCGCCTTGCGGCCCATGTAGGCCCAGGCCAAGCCGAGCAGGATGCGCCGCGCGGCGTCGACGAAGGGCATCGTGAACCACAGGATGGGTGGCGCGCCGGCCGGCGCGGGGACCTCGCCCGAGTCGTGCACCGTGAGGACGTGCGGGTGCTGGAGCCGTGCGGCGAGCTCGATCTCGCGCTGGAAGCGCTCCGGTCCGAGGGTGGCCGCGAGTTCGGCGTGAAGCACCTTGAGCGCGACAGGCCGCTTGTGCCGCCACCGGAAGCTGACGTTCCCTCCTGAGCCGCTCTCGAAGCGTTTCGCCTTCCACGAACGCCATCGTGAACCAGAGCTGGCCCGCACTGTCGCCCGAGTCGAGTACGGTGAGGATATGCGGGTGCTGGAGCCGCGCGGCGAAGCGGATCTCCCGCTGAAAGCGCTCGGGGCCGAGCGCCGCGGCCAACTCGGCGTGCAGGACCTTGAGCGCCACGGGACGATCGTGCCGGACGTCGTGGGCGAGGTACACGGTGGCCATCCCGCCGCGGCCGAGCTCGTGCCCGATCCGGTAACGATCGGCCAGGGCCGCCCGGAGCTCGCTGCGCGCATCGGTCATCGGTCGCTCTTCTGCTCCGCCTCGAGCCACGCGACGTCCGAGAGATCCTTCGGCCGCCCCACGGCGCGCTTGTTCCGGAGCAAGTCCACCCGTCCGAGCATCGGGACCTGCACGTCGGGCGCAACCTCCACGATCAGCCGCCGCGGCCATGCCTCGGCGAACGTCACGGCCGTGATGCTTGTCAGGATGTCGATCCGCGCGGGCGGGACGCCGATCTGAAACACCGTGCCCTCACGGGCGAGGTCCTCGACGGTGAGATCGTCGAGCGGAGCGCCGAACCGCGCGAGCGC
This sequence comes from Gemmatimonadales bacterium, assembly GCA_050733355.1. Lineage (GTDB taxonomy): Bacteria > Gemmatimonadota > Gemmatimonadetes > Gemmatimonadales > GWC2-71-9 > DASQPE01. Next base: position 1,573 of record JBOHSY010000039.1, read on the forward strand.
CGCGTAGACCAGCTCGGCGTTGGTGCGCGTCGGGCGGGTCCAGACATCGAGGTCACCGGTCGCACGGGGGATCCCGTGCGCCGCGAGGGCGTGTGCTCCAACGACCAGAAACTCAGCTCCGGCCGCGGACAACTCGGACAACATCTCGACGGAGTCGGGGTTCACCGGTGAGTCGCTCCTTGAACGCCCAGGCCTGAAGCGTAATCGGCCATACCATCGCGACTCGCTCCGCCGGAGTCAAAGAACGCAGGTACGGCTCCTCGCCTTCCTCATGCAGGGACAGTCGCCGCACCGGCCAATGCGACCGATCGGTCATTGGATCAGCTTCACGAACCGCGGGTGTTTCCGGATCGGATCGAACGTGGGGTCGATCCGAAGCCACCCGGGCGAGAGATAGTACGGGATCCTGAGCAGCGGCTCGAGACGGTCGATTGCTTTGTCGGGCTCGCCCAGAAGGATGTAGATCCGCACGAGCTGGTGCTGGAAGTAGGGGCCGTTCAGGGCGTCCTGCGATACCGGCCGCAACGCCAACCCCCGTTCGCCCACCCCGATCGCCTCGTCCTTGCGACCGAGGTAGGCCAGCGATACTCCCAACAGCACCAGGCGCTGCGGCTCGTCCGGGTTCGCCTTGAGCTGTTGCTCGAATGCGATGCGCGCGGAATCGGCATAGGCCCGCGCGCGCTTCATATCCCCGTGAACCTCGTACGCGCCGGCGAGAGCGAGTCCCCAGATCCCCGCGTCGCCATCGAATGGGCCCGGCGTCAGCCTCCGGAGCAACGCCTGCTGCTCCTCATCGAGCGCCCAATAGAGGTCGTAGTACGCCCCCATGAACGCAACGAAGGTCGGCAGGTCCAGGTTCGCCGGTGGGTGCGCCAACACCGCTCGTGCCTGGGTCAGATCCCCCTGCGCGAGGTACGCCATCGCCTTGGCTTCGATCGAGTTCAGCCCGCTCGGCTCGATCGAGAGTGAACGATCGAAGGCGGCGATGGCCTCCGGGTATCGGCGAAGCCAGAGCAGCGCGCCACCGACGACGTCGGCGGTGAGCACGGACCGCGGGTCCAGACTCTGGCTCCGCGCGATGTGCTCGAGCGAGGACTGCCAATCTCCCTGTATCTGTTCGGCGAGGGCGAGCCCTCGAAGCAGGTCGGCGCTCGCCGGGGCGAAGGCGAGCCCTTTCCGATACTGCTCAATGGCCCGGGCAGGGTTCGACAGGAGCCTCCGATAGTAATCCCCGAGCGCGCGATAGCCCTCGGGTTGTGTCGGGGCCAGGACGAGTGCGCGCTCGGCGGCCGACCGCGCCTGATCGGCCACTGGCGGCGAGGGCGTCCCCTGTACGTAGAGCAGCGAGCCCGCCTCGGACAGTCCGGCCCAGGCGGCGGCGAACGTGGAATCGAGCGCCACCGCGCGCTCGAAGTAGTTCACGGCTTGGCGGAGATCGACGGGGTTATTGCTCCTGGCGCGCACCGCCGCCGCCTTGAGGTAGGCGTCGTACGCCGCCAGGTTCGCCGTCGGGCGCTCGGCGAGCGCCCTCTGCTGCGAAGCCCCGAGCGCGAGGTCGAGCGCGCTGGCTACCTGGCCCGCGATGTCGCCCTGGACCTTAAAGACATCGGTGAGCGCTGCATCGAACGGCTGCTGCCACGTGGCGCGGGCCGTGTTCACCTCGATCAGCTCCGGGCTCACCTGCACCCGGCTCGCCCCTTCCTTGGCCTTCTGCCAGCGCACCTTGCCCACGAGCAGGTAGTCCACGCCCAACTCACGGCCGATCTCCTGGGGCGTCTTCACCGTGCCGCGATATTGGTTCGAACTGTTTGAGGCGGTCACGTACATGCCGGGCACCGCCGTCAGCTTGCCCCGCACCGCATCGGTGATCCCGTCGGCGAAGTAGGCGTCGGCGGTGTCGCCGAGATTCTCGAACGGGAGAACCGCCACGCGTCGCTCGCTGGCGGGACCGGCGTTCTCATCGTCGTGGTTCCGCCGCCACGCGAACAGCACGCCCAGCCCGATGAAGAATCCCAGCCCGAGTGCCAATGCCGCGACGGGAACCCGGCGCCGCGCCCCGCCGGGAGTGCTCGCCGCCGGCGCCGGGGCGCCCGGCGCCACCGC
>JBOHSY010000040.1:0-1442 GCA_050733355.1 Gemmatimonadales bacterium
GTGCAGCTCGCATCTGTGTCCGTGGGCCGGTCACGCGCACGTCGAGCGGCGCTACCTCATCGCGCCCGGCATCCTCTCGTCGCGGATCAACATCCTCGACACCAAGCCCGATCCTCGCCGGCCCGAGATCGTCAAGGTGATCGACGCGGCGACGTTGGCCGCGCGCACCGGCTATGCCGCGCCACACACGATTCACTGCGGCCCGGATGGGGTCTACGTGAACGGGCTCGGCACGCCGGACGGCGGCGGTCCGGGCGGCGTGTTCGTGCTGGATCATGAGACGTTCGACGTCCGCGGGCGCTGGGAACGGGACCGCGGCCCCCAGCACCTGTCATACGACTTCGCCTGGCACCTGGGCTTCGACGCGATGATCACGAGCGAGTGGGGCACGCCCAGCATGGTCAACGACGGCGTCGTGCCCGAGCTGCTGCTCGGTGGGAAGTACGGCCACCAGCTGCACGTCTGGGATCTGCGCAAGGGCAAGCACCGCCAGACGCTCGATCTCGGGGCGGAGCAGCAGATGGCGCTCGTGCTCCAGCCGGCCCACGACCCGGCCAAGCCGTACGGATTCGTCTGCGTCGTCGTCTCGCTGCAGGACTTGTCGGCGTCGGTCTGGCTCTGGCATCTCGACCGGACGAACGGGAATGGCGAGGGGACGTGGAAGGTCCGGAAGGTGATCACTATTCCCGCCGAGCCGGCCGAGCCGGCCGAGCTGCCGCCGCTGCTCCAGGGCTTCAAGGCGGTCCCCCCGCTCATCACGGATATCGCCCTGTCGCTGGACGACCGATTCCTCTACGTCTCGTGCTGGGGCACGGGTGAGCTGCGGCAATACGATGTGACTGATCCGTTCAACCCGAAGCTCACGGCGACCGCTCGCATCGGCGGCATCGTGCGGCGGGCGCCGCACCCCGCCCGGCGGGGCACATCGCTGAATGGCGGTCCGCAGATGGTGGAGACCAGTCGCGACGGCAAGCGGGTGTACCTGACCAACGGCTTGTACTCGCCCTGGGATGCACAATTCTATCCCGACGGCATCAAGGGCTGGATGGCGAAGCTCGACGCGCGGCCCGAAGGCGGAATGGAGTTCGATCGCGAGTTCCTGCTGACGCTCGACGGCACGCGGCGCACGCACCAGGTCCGCCTGCAGGGCGGTGACGGGACGTCCGACTCCTTCTGTTACCCGACATGATGGGAGACACCCAGGCCCCGGCGATGCTCGCTCTCGGGGCGTGGCACGGCGTGAATCCGGCCATGGGATGGCTCTTTGCCGTCGCGCTCGGCCTGCAGGAACGACGGCGGGCGGCCGTCTGGCGCGCGCTGCCACCGCTCGCTCTGGGGCACGCGGCCGCCGTGGCCGCCGCGCTCGCCCTGGCCGCCCTGCTCGGTCTGGTGATGCCGGTCGCGACCCTGAAGTGGGGCGTGGCGATTGCGCTCTTCGGGTT
>JBOHSY010000041.1:0-2388 GCA_050733355.1 Gemmatimonadales bacterium
ACCGGGAGCTGCGTGACGCCCGCAACCAGTGGAACCCCGGCACCACCGCGGACCTGACCGCGGCCGCGATCGGAGTCGTTATCTTGGAGGACGGCTGGACCCCATCAGGAGAGCATGCCAGTGCGCAGTAAGTTCCGCGTCGAGGTGAGCAAGGATTATCTGGTCTTCGCGTCGGCGCACTTCATCACGTTCCGCGGCCACCAGTGTGAGTCGCTCCACGGACACAACTACCGCGTCGGCATCGCGGTCGAAGGCACGGTGGATGCCGAATGTCTCTTCGTGCTCGACTTCAGCGTCCTCAAGCGGATGGTGCGGAGCCTGGTCGACCAGATCGATCACAAGGTCCTGCTGCCCACCGAAAACCCCAAGCTGGGGTACCGGGAGCAGGACGGAATGCTCCACGTCGAGTACTTCGGCAAGCCGACGTACGTCTTTCCCCGGACCGACTGCGTGCTGCTGCCGATCCCGAACAGCACCGCCGAGATGCTCGCGCAGTACATCGGCGCCGCCGTACGCCGGCAGCTGGAAGACGAGGGGTATACCCACCTGACGCTGCTGGAGCTGGAGGTGGAGGAGAACTTCGGGCAGTCGGCGACCTACCGGGAGGCGCTGGCCGGCGATTGACCACGGGTGGGCCGGCCGTGGCGGAGCGCCGCCACGTCGTCCGCGCCGATGCGCCCGGCGTGGATGGCGCTGGCCACCAGGGCGCCGTCGCAGCCCGCTTCCTCCATCCGCTCGAGATCCTTGCGCGTCAACACGCCGCCGCCGGCGAGGAGCCGGACCTGCGGGTGACGCCGCCGCAGCACCTCCACCAGCCCGAGGTCCACGCCGCACCCACTCCCGACCCGGGCGAGATCGAGCACGAGGATGCCGGTCACGCCGCTGTCGACCGCCTGCTCGGCGAGGGACGTCGCGTCGGGATGCGCGCCGGCTGCGTCGTCCAGCAGCGGATTGATCACCGGCGCTCCCAGGCGGAGGTCGAGCCCGAAGATCACCCGGTTCGCGCCGGCCACCTCGACAATGGCGCGCAGGTCGGCGAACGAGCGGAGCGTCTCCATGCCGATGATGGCGTCGGATGCGCCGCAGGACAACACCTCGAGTGCGCCGTCCGGCCCGCTCGCCGCCGCGTCCACGAGGAGCTCGCCGGAGAAGCCGGTCGGGAACCCGGCCAGCTCGCGGATCAGGCCGCGCTGCACCGGGCCGCCCTGCAGCGCGTCCAGGTCCGCCACGTAGCAGGCGACCGCCCCGAGCACGTCCCGATAGGCACGGACCAGCGCGACCGCGTCGCCGGGGTAGTCCGGCGCGACCGCCGACTTCACCGGCGGATACGCCGACCGATCGCCGCCCTGCGCATGCACGGCGACACCCCGCACGACGTCGATCACGGGAATGATGTCCATGAGCTCCTCAACGATCGGTGACCCGGCGGAGGCACCGATCATCGGCTGGGACGTCGGTGGCGTCAACCTGAAGGCCGCGCGGCTGGCCGGCGGCGCGATCACCGCCGTCATCGAACCCTTCGAGCTCCAGCGCGCCCCGGATCGGCTGCCCGAGGCGCTGGCCGCACTGGCCGGCCGGCTGCACGCGACCCCCGCCGACCGGCACGCGATCACCATGACGGCCGAGCTTTCGCAGTTCTTCCGGACCAAGCGCGAAGGTGTGGCGTTCGTACTCGACGCCGTCGCGGCGGCACTTCCCGGCGCCGCCCTCCACGTCTGGGGCACCGACGGCCGGTTCCACCCGCCCGAGCGCGCGCGTAGCGAACCGCTACGCGCCGCGGCCTCCAACTGGATGGCGACCGCCGCCTTCGTCGCGCTTTACCGGCGGGACGCGATCCTCCTCGACGTCGGCTCCACGACCGCCGACATCATCCCCATCGTGAACGGGAGCGTTGCCGCGCTCGGCCGCACCGATCCCGAGCGGCTCGGCTCGGGGGAACTGGTCTACACCGGCGCGCTGCGGACGCCCATCGAAGCGGTGGTCCGGCGGGTGCCGCTCGCAGGCGGTGAAGCCTCGGTCTCGGCCGAGGGATTCGCGCTCACGGGCGACCTGCACCTGTGGCTGGGGAACCTGACCGCCGAAGACTACACGGTGGATACGCCGGACGGGCGACCCGCGTCACGCGAGTTCTCCGGTGAGCGGTTGGCCCGCGTGGTCTGCGGAGACCGGGAGACGCTCAGCGAGACGGATATCGACCGGCTGGCCCGGGCGGTCGCCGAATCGCAGATCGACGAGATCGCCGGCGCCGCCCGCCGGGTGCGGGAGCGTCACCCCGAGCTCGGAGTCGCGGTCGTCACCGGACTCGGTGACTTCATCGCGTCCGCCGCCGCCCGGCGTGCCGGGCTCCGGGCGCTGCCGCTGGGCGACCTCCTCGGGCGGGACGCGGCG
>JBOHSY010000042.1:0-1306 GCA_050733355.1 Gemmatimonadales bacterium
AGGGCGACCTCCGCTCCCGGGGGAGCGCCCAGACGCCAGACCTGACTGGCCCAGTCCTCGAACGCGCTATCGTGGGTGACCCCGCGCTCCAAGGTGATGGGCTCGTAATCCGTGCGGCCCGGCGAAAGGCGGGGCGAGCTGGGCTCGCCTCCTTCCCGATACTCCACCACTTCCGTCGATCGCCGGAGGGTGCTGACCCGGCTGACCCCCCCACGTAACTGCCATCCCACTCGATCCGGAACTTGAAGTTCTTGTAGGGGTCGTGGCGCTGGGGATTGACCGTGAATTGGCCATCGATCGGGCCTCCCGTTGGCTGGCATTCTCGCCGCGGGTGGCGGCTAGGCTGTGTGTGACAGGCTGCTGATCGCGCGCGAGCCGCCGGGGTGAGTGCTCCGGCGGTCGCGATCCGCAGCGCCCTAAAGGAGCGCTCACCCCGGTGGGAGCGCGTCCAAGCAACCTGTCACACACAGCCTAGAGCTTGAGCCAGCACCACTCCTTGCTGTACGGCACCAGGCTCATTCGCCAGCCGGATCGCTCGCCGACCACGACCGTATCGCTCCAGTTGAAGCCGCATCCGTGCTCGGGATCGTACAATCCGGGCTCCTGCGAGAAGCACATGTTCCGCCGCAGCATCGTGTAGTCGCCCAGCGCGAGATAGGGTGCCTGGTGCCCCTCGGTGCCGGCCCCGTGCGCCGGACGGTGGTACACGTAGCGCTGGACTCCCTCGCTCAATTGGTACTGGTGAATCCGGCGCGCGACGTGAGAGCAGGCCACACCTTCACTGGAGAGCTCGACCTGGAGGTCACAGCACCCCCGGCTCACTTCCCAGAGCTTGCTCATGTGCGGATCGAATCGGCCGGCCGCATCGGCGATGACGAACGCCCGATAGTTCTCGTGCCCGTACCCGCCGATCCGCGCGATGCCCGCGACCTGGAGTGCCATGTTGCGGCCGATGCGGTTGAAGTAGGGCTGGTTCGGGCGCGGATAGGCGGTAACCGGTCCGGCGCGCACCCCGATCCGGACGGCGCTCGAGACCCCATGATGGGCCGCGCCGCGCGCCAGATCGAGATCGCGGTAGAGCTGGTCGTTGATCCAGAGCTCAGTCGCCGCCGCAACCTCATAGTCGGTGACGTTGGTTCCGTGGGTCAGGATGTAGTCGCGAGCAAAGGCATGGGCCCGATCGAAGTAGACGTAGGCCCGCCGCCAGAGGGCGAGCTCCTCCGGGGTCTTGATCTGCCGCATCCGCAGCAGCACGTCCTTGACGTTGACCCACCTGGTCTTCGGGAGCACGTCTTCGGCCTTGGCC
>JBOHSY010000043.1:0-18457 GCA_050733355.1 Gemmatimonadales bacterium
GCTGCGTACCCCACGCCTACGAGCTTCGGCAGCGCATCCGCGGCTGGACGCCCTCGCTCAACCTCGGCGGCTGGGTGAATCCGCACCGCGATCCGGCGCGCCAGGTGGACTTCCTCCTGAACCCGGAATTCGCCGGCGAGTTCTACCTCACGCAGATCGTGTCGCACCACTCGGTCGCCGAGGTCGAGCGGTTCCTCGCGGAGGCGGCGCGGCGCGGCGTGGCCTATCCCGGTGTGTTCGGCGTCTTCCTCTACCGAAGCGCGAATCCGCGCACGCTCGGCCAGCTCGGCGACTTCTTCCCGGTGCCGGCCGAAGGAGTGACGCGCGACTTCGCCTCGGGACTCTCGCCCGAGGAGGTCTGCGCGCGCTCGATTCGCGCGCTGCGCGAGGTGGGCGTGGATAAGGTCTACGTGAGCAATCTGGGTTTCGAAGGGGCGGACGCCCGCTACCGGCGCATCCTCGAGCTGGTCACCTGATCGCGGAGGCGCGACCGGTCGGCGAGAGCCCCTCGAGCACCGCGAGCGCGACGGACACCTGACCGGAGGGAGCGCTCACCTGCACTCCCTGCACCAGCCCCCGCACCGCGTCGAACATCTCCTGTGCGATACGCACGCCTTCGGCGCCCGCAGCCTCCGGCCCGCGGGCGTCCGCCTGCCGCATCCGTTCGATCACGGCCGAAGGCACCGTGATGCCCGGCACTTCGTTGGCCAGGAACTCCGCATTTCTCAGTGACGTCAGGGGCCAGATACCCGCGATGACGGGAATGGACGGCCGCGCGCGCTCCAGCACCCGGGCGAGCTGCCCGGGGTCAAAGACCGGCTGGGTGATCGCGAACTCCGCGCCTGCGTCGAGCTTCCAGGCGAAGCGCTCCAGCTCGCGCTCCAGGTCCACCGCGCCCTGGTTCAGGGCGACCCCGATCACGAATCGGGTGGGCTGGTCCAGGGGGTTGCCGCCCGGGTCGAGCCCGCGGTTGAGCCGGTGCACCACGTTGGTGAGGCCGATGCTGTCGATATCGAACACTGCGGTGGCATCGGGGTATGGGCCCGCCGTCGGCGGATCGCCGGTCACGATCAGGATGTTCCGGAGCCCGCCCGCCGCGGCACCGAGCAGATCGCTCAGCATCCCCAGCATGTTGCGATCGCGGCAGGTGTAGTGGAACACGGTCTCGATGCCTACCTCGCGCTCGACGATGAGCGCTGCGGGGAGCACCCCCATCCGGCTCTGCGCCCGCGGGCCGTCGAGCACGTTCACCGCGTCGATTCCCGCCACCTTCAGCGCGCGGCAGTGCTCGAGCATCTCGGCCGGGTTCCATCCCCGGGGCGGAACGACCTCGACACACGTAACGAGCTCCCCCGCCGCGAGTCGTCCTCCCCAACGGGAACGCTTCGCGAGCGGGACGGGATCGCGTCCGAGCTCGGCGGTGGATGGGGGAGCATGGCGGTCGACGGCAGCGATGCGGCGTGGCGCCGCGTCGGCCACGCATTCGCGAATCCGTCGGATATGGTCGGGCGTCGTGCCGCAGCAGCCGCCGACGAACCTCACGCCTGCCTGGATGAGCCGCCGCGCGTACTGCGCCATGTACTCGGGGCTCGCGAGGTAGATGCGCCGGTCCCCGACCGCGCGCGGCAGGCCTGCATTCGGCTGGGCCGACAGGGGGCGGGTGGTGGTTGCGGCCATGCGCTCGATCGCGTCCAGCATCGGCGCGGGACCAACCGAGCAGTTGAGCCCGATGCCGTCGGTGGGCCATTCGCTGAGCCGCTGGGCGACGGTTTCGACGGCGGTGCCGTACGAGGTGTTGCCGTCCTCGCCCACCGTCATCTGCGCCAGGACCGGGAGATCGCTCAGGGCGCGCACCGCGCTGAGGGCCGCGTGCAGCTCGTCGAGGTCGCTGAAGGTCTCGAGCAGGAAGCCGTCGACCCCGCCCTCGAGGAGGCCGGTGGCCTGACGTTTGAAGTGGTCGACCGCTTCGTCAGTGGCGGTCGGCCCCCACGGCTCGATCCGGATGCCGAGCGGACCGATCGCGCCCACGATGAGCGCGCGCCCGCGGGCCGCCCGCTTCGCGAGCTCCGCGGCGGCGCGGTTGATCTCCTCGGCCCGCTCCTCGAGGCCGTAGGCGGAGAGCTTCACCGGGTTCGCACCGAAGGTGTTGGTTTCCAGGATTTCGGCGCCGGCGCGGACGTAGGCCTCGTGCACCTCCTGCACCAGGCCGGGCTGTTTCAGGTTGAGCTCGTCGTAGCAGACGTTCACGAACACGCCGCGACCATAGAGCACGGTGCCCATGGCCCCGTCGAAGACGTGGACCCGGCCGTCGTTCAGGAGATCGCGAAAGGTCGGCATGTCAGGAAGACGGTAAAGGCGGTAATGGCGGTAGCGGCGGTAAGGTTTGGCCGGGCCAGGCACGAACGCGGCAAAGCGCATGCGCCTGGCTGCCCGCGGTACCTGGCAACCAGACTTTACCGTCTCTACCGCCCTGACCGCCTCTACCGCCCTGACGATCCACGTTACCTCTCATACGCGAGATTCGGAGCCAACCAGCGTTCGATCTCCTGCACACTCATCCCCTTCCTCCGAGCGTAGTCCTCCACCTGATCCCTCGAGATCTTCCCGACTCCGAAGTATCGCGCCTCGGGTCGCCAGAAATACCAGCCGCTCACCGAGGCCGTCGGCAACATCGCAAAGCTTTCGGTCAGCACCATTCCCGCCCCGTTCTCGGCGCCGAGCAGCTCGAAGAGCGTGCGCTTCTCCGTATGATCCGGGCAGGCCGGATACCCGGGCGCCGGGCGGATCCCCTGGTACTCCTCCTTGATCAGCGCGTCGTTCTCCAGCGACTCGCCCGGAGCGTAGCCCCACAGCTCGGTGCGCACCCGCTCGTGCAGCCGTTCGGCCAGCGCCTCCGCCAGCCGGTCCGCGAGCGCCTTGGTCAGGATGGCGGAGTAGTCGTCGTGCGCCGCCTCGTGGCGGGCGACGAGCGCATCCTGCCCGTGGCCGGCGGTCACCGCGAACGCACCGAAATAGTCGAGGACGCCGCTCCCGCGCGGCGCGACGTAGTCCGCGAGCGCCAGGTTCGGGCGGCCGGCGCTCTTCGAGATCTGCTGCCGCAGCGTGTGCACCACGGCGCGAACCTCGCGACGGTCCTCGTCGGCATAGAGCTCGATGTCGTCGCCCACCGCGTTGGCCGGGAAGAATCCGACCACGGCCCGCGCCTCGAGCAGCCCGCCGGTCACGATCTCGTCCAGCATCCGTTCCGCGTCGGCAAAGAGGCTCCGGGCCGCCGCGCCCACCTTGGCGTCATCCAGGATGGCGGGGTAACGGCCGGCGAGCTCCCAGGTCTGGAAGAACGGCGTCCAGTCGATGTAGTCGACCAGCTCGGCCAGGGCGTACGGCGCGATGGTCCGCCCGCCGAGGAAGCACGGGCGCGGGGCTGGGGCGGTCGCGTCGATCACCAGGCGGCTGGCACGTGCCTCCGCGATCGTCGGCCGCTCCCGCCCGCCCCCGTCCGCCGCCGCCCGCTCGTCCCGCATCCTCCGGTACTCCTGCCGCACACCGCGCACGAACTCCTCGTGCTGCGTGTCGCTCAGCAGACTGCTCGCGACTCCCACCGCGCGCGACGCGTCGAGCACGTGCACGGTCGGGCCGTGGTAGCGCGGCTCGATCTTGACCGCGGTGTGCACCCGCGAGGTCGTGGCGCCCCCGATGAGCAGCGGTACGCGGAATCCCTCGCGCTCGAGCTCCCCCGCCACGAACGACATCTCTTCGAGCGACGGCGTGATGAGCCCGGACAGGCCGATGATGTCCACCTTCTCCGCGCGCGCGGTGTCGATGATCTTCGCCGCCGGCACCATCACGCCGAGGTCGATCACCTGGTAGTTGTTGCACTGGAGCACGACGCCCACGATGTTCTTGCCGATGTCGTGCACGTCCCCCTTCACCGTGGCGAGCAGCACCTTCCCCTTGGCCCGCGAATCATTGGCTGCCTGCTTCTCGGCCTCGATGTACGGGATGAGGTGCGCCACGGCCTTCTTCATCACCCGCGCGCTCTTCACCACCTGCGGCAGGAACATCTTGCCCGAGCCGAACAGATCGCCCACGACGTTCATCCCGTCCATGAGCGGCCCTTCGATGACCTGGATCGGCCGGTCGAAGAGCTGCCGAGCCTCCTCGGTGTCCTCGACGATGTAGTCGGCGATGCCCTCGACCAGCGCGTGGGTCAGACGCTCGCGCACGGGAGCGCCACGCCATTCGAGCTGCTCCCGTCCTCTCCCGCCCGCTCCCGTCCTCTCCCCTCCGACGCGCTCGGCAATCTCCAGCAAGCGCTCGGCAGCATCGGCGCGTCGGTTGAGCACCACGTCCTCGACCCGCTCCAGCAGATCCCGGGGAATGTCCTCGTAGATCGTCAGCTGGCCCGCGTTCACAATCCCCATGTCCATGCCCGCGCGGATGGCGTGGTAGAGGAACACGGAGTGGATCGCCTCGCGCACCGCATCGTTGCCGCGGAAGGAGAACGAGACGTTGCTCACCCCGCCGCTCACGCTCGCGTGCGGCAGCGTCGCCTTGATCCGGCGGGTCGCCTCGATGTAGTCCGCGCCGTACGCCGCGTGCTCCTCGATGCCGGTGGCGATGGCGAAGATGTTCGGGTCGAGGATGATGTCCTCGGGCGGAAAACCGGCCTGCTCGCTGAGGATGCGGTACGCCCGCGTGGCGATCTCGACCTTGCGATCAGCGGTGTCCGCCTGACCCCGCTCGTCGAACGCCATCACCACCGCGGCCGCGCCGTAGCGGCGCACCAGCCGGGCGTGCTCCAGGAACTGGGCCTCGCCCTCCTTCAGGCTGATGGAGTTGACGACGCACCGGCCCTGCACACACTTGAGCCCCGCCTCGATCACCGACCACTTGGACGAATCGATCACTACCGGCACGCGGCTGATGTCCGGCTCCGCGGCGATGAGTCGGAGGAACGTGGTCATCGCGCGCTCGGAGTCGAGCATCCCCTCGTCCATGTTCACATCGATCATCTGCGCGCCGCTCTCCACCTGCTGGCGGGCGACGTCGAGCCCCGCCTCGTAGCGGCCGTCGAGGATCAGCTTCGCGAACCTGCGCGACCCGGTGACGTTGGTGCGCTCGCCGATGTTGACGAAGTTCGTCTCCGGACCGATGACGAGCGGCTCGAGGCCGGACAGACGAAGCCGGACAGCCGGGCTGGCGGGGGTGCGGGGGGGAAGCCCCTTTACGACTTCCGCCATCGCGCGGATGTGCTCCGGTGTGGTGCCGCAACACCCGCCCACCACGTTCACGATGCCCAGCTCCGCGAACTCGCGGATAACCGCCGCCATCTGCTCTGCCGTCTCATCGTAAGCGCCGAACGCGTTCGGCAATCCGGCGTTCGGGTACGCGGTGATGAACACCGGCGCGATGCGGGAGAGCTCCTGCACGTAGGGGCGGAGCTGCCGCGCCCCCAGGGCGCAGTTGAGCCCGATAGAGATCGGGCGGGCGTGCATCACCGAGTACCAGAACGCCTCCGCGGTCTGCCCCGAGAGCGTGCGGCCGCTGGCGTCGGTGATGGTGCCCGAGATCATCACCGGCACCCGCTCGCCCTGCTCCTCGAACACGCCCTCGATGGCGAAGATCGCGGCCTTGGCGTTGAGCGTGTCGAAGATCGTCTCGACCAGGAGCAGGTCCGCGCCGCCGTCGAGCAGCCCCCGGGCCTGCTCGGCGTAGGCCGTTGCGAGCTCGTCGAAGGTGATGGCGCGGAACCCCGGGTCGTTGACGTCGGGCGAGATCGACGCGGTGCGGTTCGTGGGCCCGAGCGCGCCGGCGACGAACCGGGGCCGGCCGTCCCGGGCCTCGAGCTCGTCCGCCGCCGCGCGGGCGATCCGGGCGCCCTCGACGTTCAGCTCGTAGGCCAGCACCTCGGTCCCGTAATCCGCCTGCGCGATGGACGTCGACGTGAAGGTGTTGGTCTCGATGATGTCGGCGCCGGCCTCGAGGTAGGCCCGGTGGATCTCCCCGATGATGCCGGGCTGGCTCAGGACGAGGAGATCGCTGTTCCCCTTCACGTCCCGGTGCCAGTCCCGGAAGCGCTCGCCCCGGAAGCCCGCCTCGTCCAGCGCGTGCCGCTGGATCATGGTGCCCATCGCTCCGTCGAGCACCAGGATCCGCTCCTCGAGGAGCGGAACCAGGCGCGCGAGACGCGCGTCGCGGGACGAGGCCGATGGAGAGCGAGTCACGAACGCTCCTGAATGCGAAAAACCCCGGGGAGCCAAACGTCCCGGGGAGGCGTTTAGCTGGTTGTTTAACGTGGCCGCAAGCTGCCGCAAATCGCCACGGGGTCAGTTGTCGAACGAAAGGTATCGGCTCCCCCCTCGAAAGTTCAAGGGCCGTGGGCCGGCCCGGTCCGAGCGGGGGACGCCGCGGCCAGAAGCCCGTCGGGGTCGTACTCCCGCCGGAGGTCGTCGAGCCGGGCGAGCGTCCGGTCGCCGTAGGCCGAGCGTAAGCGGTCGTTCTCGTCCTGGCTGAGATAGTTTACGTACACCGCGTCGCTCGCGAACGGCTGCATCGCCTGCCACACGCCGCGAGTCCACGCGACATGCCGATCGTCTTCTGCGGGGTCGGTCCAGATGCCCAGCGCGATGAAGTTCCATGCCGCCGAGCGATGCGGATACGCCGTTTCGTGCTCCCCGACCCGGTTCACCGCCCCGCCCAGCAGGTCGATTCCCGCCACGCAGAACGGCGAGGTCGCGCGGGCGAAGTGGTCCACGAACGCCTCGATCGCTTGGTCGGGCAGCGAATTCAGCAAGCTCGATTTCCAGTAGTTCCGCCGTCCCGGCGGGAAGGCGGCGTCGAACATGCTCTGGAGCTCGCAATATCCCATGGGCCGGACCTGGTCGGCGGCGGGCGGACCGAACCGGCGCAGCGGCTCGAAGAACCGCTCGCCGGCTTCCACGGCGCCTGCCCAGCCGATCGCGATCGCGAGCACCGGCGCTCCCTCGGGCGACGTGAGCAGCACCGCGTACGCCATCGCGGGATCCGGTGCGTTCCGGAGGAAGTCGCGATAGAACCGGATGGCCGCCGGGGCCTGCGCCAGCGGGTGGAACAGAACACCCGCCAGCATGTCGCCGACCGGGTGCAGCCTGTACTCCAGGGCGGTCACGACGCCGAGGCTCCCTCCGGCGCCGCAGACGGCCCAGAAGAGGTCGGCGTTCTCCTCGCCGCTGGCCCGCCGGATTTCACCGTCCGGCGTCACTATCTCGACCGAGAGCAGGTTGTCGCAGGCCAGGCCGTGCTTGCGCATGAGCCAGCCCATGCCGCCGCCGAGCGTAAGTCCGGCGATCCCCGTGGTGGACACGAACCCGCCGGTGGTCGCGAGACCCTGCGCCTGCGTGGCGCGGTCGAATTCCCCCCAGGTGAGTCCCGGCTGCGCGACCGCGGTCCGCCGGCCCGGGTCCACGCGCATCTGCTTCATCGCCGACAGGTCGATCACTACCCCGTCGTCGACCAGCGATCGGCCGGCCACGTTGTGGCCGCCGGACCGGACCGCGGCCGGCAGGTGATGCTGCCGGGCGAAATCGAAGATCAACCGAACGTCTTCCGCGGCGGTGCACCGCGCGATCAGCGCCGGCCGCTTCTCGATGGCTGCGTTGTAAACGGAGCAGGCCCGCTGGTACTCGTGATCGCCGGGGCGGTAGGTGGCGCCTCCGAAGCCGGTGGGGAGCCGGGGCGACGCGAAGGTGGCCATCGAGGCCTCCGGTGTGTCGGGGCGCTCAATATACGACGCGGCCCGGATCCGGACAGCTCAAGAGCGGAGACCGAGCCGCTCCACCGCCTCCGCCACCGTGATCCCCGTGACGCGCAGGACCTTCGTGCGGCTGCCTTGGCCCGAGGCCACTGTCACCGCGGCTCGCGGGACGCCCAGCCGACCCGCCAGGAAACGCACGAGCGCCTGGTTGGCGGCCCCGTCCACCGGCGGCGCGGCGACCCGGACCTTCAGCGCGTCGCCATGGGCTCCGACCATCTCGGTGCGCGCCGCCCGCGGCCGCACGCGGACCCGGATCCGGATCCCGTCAGCGTTCGCTTCTACCATCCGTCAAAAAAGAAAGCCGCGACTCAACGCGAATGCGCACCGATCAACGCGACAACCGCCGTTCGATTCGGGTCCATTCGCGTCCCCTCGTGTCATTCGCGGCCTCCATGTTGGAGAGCCGCAGATCAGATGAATGCCCCGATGACCACCCGCTCCGCGATCCAGAGGATGAAGTACGCGACCAGCGGGCTGAGATCCAGCGGCCCGAACGGCGGCAGCACCCGGCGGAGCGGCTCCAGAATCCACTCGGTGAGGAATACCACCGGCCGCATCCACTTCGTGTACCGCGACGCGCCGAACCAGGACGCGATGACCCGCACCAGCAGCGCGAACCGCAGGATGGTGAAGGTCCACGAGAGCAGCGTGAGCACCCATGCACGGGGACCCGCACCGGCCAGCATGCCGAGCGAGTAGACGAAGCCGATGCCCCAGTTCACCAGCGAAACCAGGAGGAGCCCGCCGATCACCACGATCGCGAGCAGCCAGTAGGGGGCGCTCTGCGGCATGCCGCCGGCCCGCACGAGCCGCCGCTCGATCGGCTGGAGCACCGGATCGCTCAGCCGGCGCATCGTGCGCGGCCAGGCGCCGAACGGGGTCAGCCTCTTCGACCGCACCGCCCAGTGGGTCACCGCCACGACCGCCGCGTACGCCAGCGCACCCACGACCAGCCATCGCACCACATCGACCAGCACCGCCGCGATCACAGCCCGGGGACCTCGTATTTCGTGATGGCGCCGGAGGGCGTGCTGCAGAGAAGGGTGAACCTCCCTTCGTTGAGGGCGGACTCCTCGAGGATCCGGGCGTTCGCCTCGCAGGACGCCACGACGCGGCCGCGTGGCTGCCGGTAGGCGACCGTCACGACGGACGAATCGCTCACCGTCCGGATGCGGCGCACCACGGGACCGGCGAGGCTGTCGAGGCCCATCTGCTTGAGGGAACGAGGCGGCCGGCCCCGGTGAGAGCCCTTGTAGTCGGCCGCGCGATCCACCAGGTCGAAGATCTCGCGGCCCAGGAACGCCGCGTCGCGCAGCTCGGCCGGAACGGCGTCGAGCCCTCGCGAGCGGTCAGGGCCGTCCGACGCGGCGCCGCCACAGCCCCAGAGCGCGGCGGCCAGCAGCACCCCCGGCGCGGCGGCCAGCAGCACCCCCGGCGCGGCGCGGCGCGTCATTCCATCGCAAATTCGCGGTTGAACACCACGTCGAAGCTGAACGTCTTGGCGCGGCTCCGGGTCTCGATCAGCTCCGCGACGCGGCGGAGCCGGTCCGGAATCGCCATGATCTTCTCCTGGGCGGCCCGGCCCAGCGCGCTCAGCCCGGTGAGGCTCTCGATCTGCCAGTAGCGGATCTGCTCCTGCACGATCCGCAGATAGTCGCGGGGACCGTAGATGCCGGCGCGCCGGATCACGTCGGCCAGCTCCTTGAATCCGGGCATACTCGCGCCGGGCATCTGGATGCTCGGCATCATGAGCGCCGCCGACACCAGCGCCTGGTCGGGATCGCGCTCGAGGATCTCGCTGAACACGTTGCGATAGAACGTGTAGTGCCGCGCTTCGTCGCGGGCGACGTTCGCGAGCACTTCCGCGATCGCCGGCTCGTATTCCCCGGCGACCTTGCCCGTCTCCGCGTGCGAATGCTGGGTTGCCCGCTCCTGCAGGGTCGTGTACACGAACACCCGGTAGGGGTCCTTGTCCCAGTCGGGATGGAAGCCCGCGCGGAGGTACTCGAACTGCATCTCCTCGAATCGCCGCTGGTCGAGGATTCGCGTCTCCCGGGTGTAGTCGTGCAGCACGACGCCGTGGCGATCCTCTTCGGCCGTCCAGAGGTTGTTCCAGATCCGCCAGTAGCTGTCGTCCTCGAGGTAGACCGCCAGCAGCCGGTGGAAGTGGGGCAGCCCCTCTTCGGTGAGGGTATTGAGGGCGAGCGCCGCGCGGGCCGCATCCGGAATGCCTGCCGCCCGCTTCCGGAGCTCGCCGAACCAGGTGTCGGGGCAGGTCCCCTCCGGAGGCTTCATCAAGTCGGACGGGAACCAGAGATCGCGCTTCTGCTCGTGGGCGTCCATCATCTCCCGGACCCTGGTCTCGAGATCCCGGAGCACCTCGATCTTGGAAAGCAGCGCGCGTGCGGAGTCTGTCAGGCTCATGAGTTATGTGTATGTCGAAGCGGCCCAAAACGCAGAGAGACCAGCCCGCAAACATACTGCGGCTGGTCCCCTGAAAGCTAATCGTCGCCGAAGGAGGTCAGGCGCCGTTGTCGGTATCGTGCCGCAGGCCCTTTTCCATCAGGGCCCAGGTGCGGTGGCCGATGTAGCCCTCGCGCCGCAACACCACACGCCAGCCGAGGGCGCCAAGCAGCGATTCGGACTCGATGTCGTCGGTCCAGAATTCCGCCAGATGGGCGCCGGCCTCGACTGCATGACCCTCGAAGGCCGCCAGCAACCGGTGCGCGTGGCCCTGGTGCCGCTCGCTCGGAAGTACCGCCAGGTCTTCGAGATGCGCCACACCGCCACGCAGAGTGAAGTGGAGGCCGCCGATCCAGTCGCCGATGTCGTTACTCAGCACCAGATAGCGGTCTTCCGCCGCCCGACCGCTGGCCTCCGCCTCCTCGGCGTCGGCCAGCAGCTCCGAGAACCAGAGGGCGAAATCGCCGTCCTGTTCCATCTCGCGGATTTGCACGTCTCCCATTGAACCGACCCTACCCTCCGGTGGTCCGGGAACCATCAGCGCAACACTAGTGCCATTCCGGCAGCCGGGCCCGCGTGGCGGGTCACCGGGCCTTCTCCATATACAACGCATACGAGATGCCGTGAGTTCGGGTAGCAGGCGGGAGCAGGCGGGAGCAGGCGGGAGAGGGCGGGAGCCGCGCCTCAGAGTCCGACGGCGATGCCAACGACTACCGCCACCGCACCCAGACCGAACAGCGCCGCCCAGAGCGGGAGGACGAACCGGAGCCACCGGTCGAAGGGCACGCCCGCCGCGGCCAGAATCGCCATGAGGGCGCCGTTCGTTGGCGTGAGGATCTCGCAGAGGCCGGTGCCGTACTGGTAGGCAAGCACGGTCACCTGCCGGGAGAGCTGGAGCAGGTCGGACAGTGGGACGAGAATCGGGATGGTGAGCACCGCCTGGCCGCTCACGCTCGGAACCGGGATGTGGATGAGCGTGTGGGCCGCCATCATTCCGATGGCGGAGGCGGCCAGCGGCAGATCCTCGAGCGGCGTGAACAGCCCGTGCACCAGCGTGTCGAGAATCCGTCCCTGGTCGAGCGTGAGGTAGATCGCCCGCGCGAATCCGATCAGAAGGGCCGCGCCCGCCATCGCCCGGAATCCAGACCCGAACGCCTCGGCGGTCCCGGACCAGCCGAACCCGGCGATCAGACCCGCGGCGACGCCCATCACGAAGAAGAGCGCCGACAGCTCGTCGAAGCCCCAGCCGAGCCGGAGGAGACCGTACACGAGGAGGGCGAACGCCAGCACGACGAGCGCGATGATGAGGGCGGGCCGGCGTGCGGGCGGGCCGGGTGGTGCCGATGCCAGGGCCGATTCCGGCTCCCGCCTTCTTCCGTCCTCGCCCGCCAGCGTCTTCCTCCCGTAGCGGATCGTCCCCGCAACCCAGATCCCGAGCGCCAGCAGCAGGACCACGGTGCGAAACACCCCGCCCGAGAGCGGAGGCAGCTCCGCGAGCTGCTGCGCGATCCCGACCTGGAACGGATTGATGGGGCTGAACGCCGCGCCCACCGCGGCCGACCCCGCGCTCATCGCCACGGCGGTGAGCGGGTCGAATCCGAGTCGGTGCGCCAGGACCAGGAGCACCGGCACGAACGCGATGATCTCCTCCTGCATGTTCATGGCGAGCCCGCCCAGCGCGAATGCCACGCTCGCGATCGGGATCACGAGCGTCTTCCGCCTGCCCAGGCGGGTGGCCAGCCAGGCGACGGCGCCGGTGAGCGCGCCGGTCTGTTCGACCACCGCGAAGGCGCCGCCCACGAGAAACACGAGAAAGACTACCGACGCAGCGTCGGCGAGCCCCTTCGGGACCGCGACGGCGGCCGCGAACGGCCCGACCGGCGCAGGCTCGACCCGCTGGTAGGTGCCGGGCACGACAACCGTGCGGCCGACCGCGGCATCCTCGCGCCGCTCGTAGCGCCCGGCCGGCACGACCCAGCTCGCCGCCGCGGCCACCGCGAGACATGCGAGGAGCAGGATGAGGGGATGGGGCAGCCGGAGGGCGGGCGTCGTCACAGCGTGCGGCAGTCCGTCTCGATCGGCGGCGTGTTGCTGCACGCGATGGATGCGTTCATGCCCCGCGCGATCGGTCCGCATGCCGCGGTGCGGGCCTCGCGCTCCGCGTCCTCGGCGGTGGCGCCCGACGCGACCGCGCCATTCCGGCGCCCGTCGTACTGGACGAGCACCCGGCACTCCGCGCGCTGAGACGTGAGCGTGTGGTACAGAAGGATCGCCGCGAACGCGGCGAGAGCGAACAGGGTGACGAGGGTGCTGCGCCGCATGGGGACTCCGGGACCGGGCCGGGGTTGGTGGAGTATCTTCGGAGCATGACCCGGCGCACAAGCACGTCGCTGGTGCTGCTCGCCCTCGCCGGTGCCGCGTTCACCGGTGCCGCGCTCGCCCTGCGGCCCCGGCCGGAGGCCGCGGTCGTGCTCCCGCGCGCCGTCCGCGACTCGATGAGCGCGGTCTTCCGGACCTTCAACCGGAACTGGGATCGACTCGCCGATCTCAACACGCTGGAGCAGATGCTCGGCACCATCCGGCCCACGCAGCGCGAATACCTCGGCTGTCTCATCGGTCGGGTGGAGGGTGGCGCGGTGCGCGTGGAGCGGTGGGTGCCGGCGCGGAACATGAAGCAGCTTCAGCTTTCCGTTGCGGGGAGCTGCGACAGCATCACGGGCGTGGTGGGCACCTGGCACACTCACCCCTATCGGGCCGACCACAACAACCTGCCGGTCAAAGAGCGCGGGCTGTCGCCGCGGGATCTCGAGACCTTCGCGGAGAGTCGGTGGGCCGCGACCATGGTGATGTGGGACGAGGACTCGATCGAAGCGGCCATCCGGAGCCCGGCAGGCGCCCCGAAGCATCCCGCGCCGGTCCGGATCGAGTGAGCGAATGGCGCAAGTTGCACGAAGCCGCATCCGGATGTGGCGCGCGTAGCGTTGCGAGACGAAAGCTGCGCAATCGGTTAGCGCGTTTGTCACGCCGTGGTATGTGATTTGCCCCCCGCCTTAAGTCGCCCTTCGGCAACAAGTTCGCGACCCGCTCGTCGGACCGCACGCCTCCCCCGACCGCGTGCGGGCTCCTGGAGGTCAGCTCGATGACATGTGCCCGGCCCGGCACCTTCCTTCTGGTCGATGATTCGCCGCTCACCCACCAGATGTATCGGCTGGTGTTCTCCCGCGGCGCACTCGCGGGGAGCACGCTGCTCCACGCGATGAACGGCCGAGAGGGATACGGCCTGCTCGCCGCGCATCCCGAGATCACCCTCGTACTGCTCGACCTCAACATGCCGGAAATGAACGGGCTCGAGTTCCTCGAGCGTCGCGGGGCCGAGGGACTGCATCCGGACGTGCCGGTGGTGCTGGTCACGACCGAGAGCACGCCGGAGGATGAGGAGCGGGGCCGCGCGGCCGGCGCCACCGACTACCTCCGCAAGCCTTTCGTCCCGGCAGACCTCGAGCGCCTGGTCGCCCGGCTTCAGCGGGAACGCCCGGCCGCCTGAGCGATGGACCGGGACCACGCCTTCGCCGAGCTCGTCCACGAGTACATCGTGGAATGTCTCCCCCTCGCCGAAGGCGTGGCGGAATCGCTCCTCGGCGTCGAACGGAAATGGCGTGAAGGCGAACGCGACGCCGGGGACCTCGCCGCGCTCAAGGGCCGGCTCCACACGCTGAAGGGCAACTCCGCGATGATGGGGCTTCGCCCCATGCAGATGGTCGCGCACGCGCTGGAGGACCTGTGCGCCCGTCTCATCGCGGAACCGTCGGCGCGCGGCGAGGAGTCCGCGGCGCTGCTGGTCGAGGGCGCGGGGCTTCTCGCCGATCTGATCCGGGCCGCCGCGGAGAGCGACGATGCCACCGCGGCGGAGGTGTACGTGGCCCGCGTGCGGTCGGGCGCCGAGTCGGAGCCGGCCGACGCGCCGCCGGCCCCCCCGCTCCGCCTGGAGCGCCGCCGCAGCGATCGGCGGACGGGCACCGACGCCGCCGGCACCATCCGCGTGGATTCCCGGCAGCTCGACACCCTGCTGGAGATCTTCGGCGAAGCGACGATCGAGCAATCGGGCCTGCCCGACGTGCACCGGCGGCTCCGCGCGATCCTCGGCAACTGCGAGGAGGTCACCGAGCTCGACCGCGTGATCACCGCGGTGGGCGCCACCATGGAGCGGCTCGAGGGCGCGCTGATGCAGACGCGCCTGCTTCCCATCTCCACCGTGTTCGGTCGCTACGCACGCATGGTGCGCGATGTGGCGCGCGAGGAACGGAAGCCGGTCCGCCTCGTCACGGAAGGCGGCGGCACCCTCCTCGACAAGACGATCCTCGACCGGCTCGGCGAGCCGCTCGTGCACCTGCTCACCAACGCCGTCGTCCACGGGGTGGAGCCCGAGGCCGAGCGCCGCCGGCTGGGAAAGCCGGTGGAAGCGACGCTGACGCTCCGGGCGGCGACCGTGGCGGACCGCGCGGTCGTGGTCGTGGCCGACGACGGGCTCGGCCTCGACACCGCCCGCATCCTCGACAAGGCGCGGGCGCTCGGCCTCGAGGTCCGGTCCGAGTCAATTGCCGACGTGCACCAACTGATCTTCGTGGAGGGATTCTCCACCGTCGATCGGGTGACCGAGCTCGCGGGGCGCGGGGTCGGCCTGGATGCGGCGGCGGCGGCGATCCATGACCTGGGCGGGTCGATCGAGGTCCGGAGCGCGCCGGGCGAGGGGACCGCGTTCCTGCTCTCGCTGCCGCTCACCCTCGCCATCGTGCGCTCGCTGATCGTCGAGGTCGACCGCGAGCGGTTTGCGGTGCCGCTCAGCCACGTGGCCGAAACCTCCCGGGTGGAGCCGGAGGCGATGCACGAGGTCGGCGGGCGCGGCGTGCTCATGTGGCGAGGTTCGGCGGTGGGCGTGGCCGACGGCGGCATGCTGCTCGGCACCGCGATGCGGCCCGCGAATCGCGACTACTGCGTGGTGCTCTTCGCGGGCGCGCGCCGGCGTGCGCTGCTGGTGGACCGCCTCGTGGGCCATCAGGACGTCGTCGTAAAGGGCCTCGACCCCGCGCTCGGCCGCCCGCAGCTCGTGTCAGGCACGACGATTCTGGGCGACGGCCGGGTGGCCTGCATCCTCGACCCGGCGGGCGTCGTTGCCCGGGAGGCGGCCTGATGAGCCTGCCCCTGCGTGCGCCCGGGCCCCTCGCGTTTGTGGACGAGCTGGCGGTGCAGACGGCGGCCGCCCCCGAGCAGCCGGCTGCCCTGCTCCTGCATCTCATCGCGTTCCAGCTCGACCGCGAGGAGTACGGTGTGCCGGTCACGAGCGTACGCGAGGTGAGCCGGGTCGGCGATATCACTCGGGTGCCGCAGGCGCCCGAGCACATCCGCGGGGTCATGAACTTGCGCGGGCGCATTCTCCCCGTGTACGAGCTGCGCACCCGGCTCGGGCACGCGCCGCTGGTGCCGGGGCCCCGGGCCCGGGTCGTGGTGGCCGAGGTGCAGGGCCGCGTGCTCGGTCTCCTGGTCGACGCGGTCGCCCAGGTGCTCAAGGTCGCGTCGGATCGCGTGGTGCCACCCCCGGACGACGTGCGCTCCGCGCAGGCCGATTACCTCACCGGCGTCGCGCAGCACGACGGCCGGCTGATCATCCTTCTCGACCTGGAGCGGATGCTCCAGCCGGGGCCCGTCCCTCACGCGTGAGCCGGCCATGACGCAGAAGATCGTTCAGCAGATCCGGGACTGGACCATCCGCCGCAAGATCCTGACGGGCTTCGGCATCGTCCTGCTGCTCACCGGCGCGCAGGGCTGGTTCGCGATGCGGCAGCTGGAGCGGATGACCGGGGTCCAGGGCGGCGCCGGCCTCCTCGAGGCCTCGCGCTCGCTCGTGCTGACAACGACGATCGTCACCGTGGCGGTCGGGTTCGCGCTCGCGCTCTTCCTCGCCCGGCTGATCGCCGACCCGCTGGAAAGGCTGGGCGTGCTCGCCGAGGAGGTCTCCAAGGGCAACCTCACGACCGACATTCGCAGCCAGTCGCGCGACGAGATCGGCTGGCTCGAGCACTCCATGCGCCAGATGGTCAAGAACCTCCGCGTGATCGTGGGCCACATCTCGTCGTCGTCGCGCACCGTCGCCACGTCGGCCGAGGAGATCTCGGCCTCGTCCGAGCAGATGGCCAAGGGTGCCGAGGCCCAGACCAGCTCCACGGAGCAAACCTCCGCCACGATGGTGGAGATGGCGGCGCAGATGCAGCAGCTCGCCCGGAACGCCGAGGCGCTCGCCGCGAACGTGGATGAGACGTCGTCGTCCATCCAGCAGATGACGACCACGCTGGTGCAGACGTCGCAGCACGGCGAGGCGCTGCTCCAGTCGGTGGAGGAGGCGATGACCCGGCTCACCGGGATGATCGACAGCGTGGGCGCGATCGCCTCGCGCGTGCACATGGTGGACGAGGTGTCGAAGGGTTCGGTCGTGGACGTACGCGAGGGCGGCGACCGGCTCCGGGCGTCCATCCACGGCATCGGCCGGCAGTCGGAGGAGATCGGCAAGATCGTGAAGACGATCGAAGGCATCGCGGACCAGACCAACCTGCTCTCCCTCAACGCGGCGATCGAGGCCGCACGGGCGGGCGAGGCGGGCCGCGGGTTCGCGGTGGTGGCCGACGAAGTGCGGCGGCTCGCGGAACGCTCGGTGCAGGCGACGCAGGAGATCGGTGCGGTGATCGACGCGGTCCAGGGCGAGACCCGCAGCGCGGTGGAGCTGATGGGGGCGGTGCTCGCCTCGATCGTCGAGGCCATCGAGCAGAACTCGAAGCTCGTCGCCGAGATGGCCCACGCCACCGAGGAGCACGCGGCCGGCGCGAAGGAAGTGCTCCGCATGGCCGGGAGCATGTCGACGCTGTCGCGCCAGATCGCCGCGGCGGTGCGGGAGAACGCCGCCGGGGCCAAGGAGATCACCCGTGCGGCCGAGAAGATGAACCAGCTCACCCACCAGATGTCCGAGGCGGTCACGGAGCAGAAGCGCGGGGGCGAGCTGGTGGTGAAGGCGGTCGAATCGGTCGCGCTCGTGTCGCGCCAGAACCTCGCCGCGGTGGAGCAGATGAGCGCCGCGGCCAAGACGCTCGCCGGCGAGTCCGAGCTGCTGCGCCAGCGCGTCGACACGTTCCAGCTTCCGCCCGCGGCCTGAGGAGCGCACCATGCCGACCCTGAGCGCCGCCCAGCGGCTGGCCGCACTCGACGCCGCCGGCCCCGACCGCGAGCCCGCCATCCTCGCCGCCCTGGAGGATGATGCGCCCACCGTCCGCGAGCGCGCGGTGCGCCTCGCCGCCCGCTACGTGGAGCCCCAGGTGCTCGGCGCGCTCGTCGCGGATGGGGTCAACGCCACCCGCCGGAACAGCGCGCTCGCCGCCCTCGAGCGGCAGGGGCCGTACGCGGCGCCGTACGTCATCGAACTGCTGCACTCGAGCGACTCCGACGTGGTCATGTTCGCCCTCCAGGTGCTGGCGCGGATCGGCGACCCCGTCTCCACCGACCGCATCCTGCCGCTGCTGGAACACGCCGACGCCAACGTGGCTCAATCCGCCGTCGAGGCGCTGGGCCGGATGCGCGCGGTCGACGCGGTGCCGGCGCTCGTCGCGCTGCTCGACCGGAACGTGTGGCTCCAGCTCGCGGCGGTGAACGCGCTCGGCGAGATCGGCGACGCCACGGCCACCGGCCCGCTCCTCGGGCTCGTGCCCGACAGCCTGGTGGCCGAGCAGGCGGTGCAGGCGCTGCAGCGGATCACCGCGCCGGAGTCGCTGGCGCCGCTGCTCGATCTGCTGGTGCGGGTCCGCGAGCGGCCGCTCAGGGACGCGATCCTCGAGGCCAGCGGCGTGGTGCTCGAGCTCCATCCCGAGGCCGGCCTGGCGGGCCGGGCGTTCGCGCAGCGGCTGGATCCGGACGTGCGCGTGAGCCTGCTCGCCTATCTCGGGGCCGCCCTCGCGGGCGACCCGGCCGTGGAGCCGGCTTCCGAAGCACCCGCGCAGGCCGCGGCGGGCATCGCGCTGGTGGCGGGCCTCAGTGAGCTGTACGTTCCGGTCCTCCGCCGCATCGCCGCGGGGTCGCCCTGGGCCGAGCCGCTCTGGCGCTCGCGCGCCGAGCCGACCGAGGAGCAGGTGGGCGTGCTGCTGGGCCATGCCGACGCGCGGGTGC
>JBOHSY010000044.1:0-3289 GCA_050733355.1 Gemmatimonadales bacterium
CTTCAAGGGTACCCACTGCACCATCGACTTCGACCGGCCGAAGGCGGAGATCCGGCTCGCGGCGGACGACGAGTTCCGGATGGAGGCACTGCTCGACGTGCTCCAGACTCGAATGATCAAGCGCGGCGCGCCGGTGAAGAACCTCAAGGTCGGCGACCTGGTTCAGGGGACGGGACAGTCGGTGCGCCGGACCGTGAGCCTCACCCAGGGGATCCCGCAGGACGCCGCGAAGAAGATCGTCAAGGCGGTCAAGGACGGCGGCTTCAAGAAGACGCAGGCCTCGATCCAGGGCGACGAGATCCGGGTGACCAGCCCGTCGAAAGACGAGCTGCAGGCGGTCATCGCGATGCTGCGGGGCGGCGACTTCGGTATCGAGCTCAAGTTTGGCAACTACCGCGGCTGAGCGCCGCGTCCTCGCGGGCGTGGCGCACGCAGCCGTGGCCGCGACGAGCAGCATGCCCGCTGGCCGACGCCGGCGCTCAGCCGCGGTAGTTGCCAAACTTGAGCTCGATGCCGAAATCCTGGCCGCGCAGGTGGCCCATCACGGCCTGCAACTCGTCGCGGGACGGACTGGCGACCCGCACCTCGTCGCCCTGGATGCTCGCCTGCGCCTTCTTGAAGCCGCCGTCCTTGATGGCCTTCACGATCTTCTTCGCGACATCCCCGGCGATCCCCTGGGTGAGGCTCACCGTGCGCCGGATGGAGCCCGCCGATCCTTCGACCGGATCGCCGATGTTCAGGTTCTTGGCCGGAACGCCGCGCTTGATGAGGCGGCCGCGGAGCACGTCGAGCAGCGCGTCCATCCGGAACTGGTCGTCGGCGGCGAGGCGGAGCTCGGCCTTGGCGCGGTCGAACTCGATGGTACAATGGCTGCCCTTGAAGTCGTACCGCTGGCCGATCTCCTTGAGCGCCTGGTTCACGGCGTTGTCGACCTCCTGGAGATCGGCGCCGGTGGAGACATCGAATGAGCTGGTGCTGGCCATGGCCGTGTGATCGCGATGCAGTGGCGGCAGTTGGACGGCAGAGGCGGCAATCTAACAGCGCCGCCCCACTTGACGAACCCGCCGAAGCCGGGTAGCCTCACGCCATGTCCGTCAGCCGCGCCTGCTTCTGTTCGATGTGCCGCTCACCCTTCGGGTGGACGGACGCCTCGGCGCCGGCAGGAACGACGGAACCCTAGTCGTCGTACCAGCCAGACTTCGCGGGCCCGGCCACCTTCAGGTGAACCGGGCCCGTTGCGTTGGCGCCCACGTCGCCATCCCGGGTTGGAGGAGCACGCATGGCGTACCGCCCCGACACGCTGGCCATCCCCGCCGGCCAGGCGGCGACCCCCGCGAGCTGACCCGCGACACCATGGAACGAAAGGGAGGGAGTTCATGTCGACCATAGACGAACTGATCGAGGCCAACGAGCGCTACGCGCGCACGTTCGACCGGGGGGATCTACCGCTGCCGCCCAAGCGGCGGATCGCCATCCTCACCTGCATGGACGCGCGCATCCTGCCCGGCAAGGCGTTCGGCCTGGAGGAGGGTGACGCGCACGTCATCCGGAACGCCGGCGGCCGTGCCCGGGATGCGCTGCGCTCCGTGGTGATCTCGCAGCGGCTGCTCGGCACGACCGAAGTGGCGGTCGTGCATCACACCGACTGCGGCATGCTCACGTTCACGAACCGGGATCTTCGTACCAAGGTGCAGCAGGACCTCGGCCGGGACACGGGAGAGTTCGACTTTCAGCCGTTCCAGGACCTGGACGCGAGCGTGCGGGAAGACATCGAGTTCCTGGTCGGCTCGGAGCTGCTGGATCCGCACACGCTGATTCGCGGGTTCGTGTACGATGTGGCGACGGGGCGGCTCCGCGAGGTCGCGCTCGACGAGGTGGCGCGCGGGGCCGCGACGGCGACGGGCGCATGACCGTGGCCGTCGCGCCGGGCTCCACGGCGAAGGACCTCGACCTCGGGACCCTCCACCTGGAGCGCGGCGACCGGCTCGACGGCGCGCGGCTCCATTACCGGATTCTCGGCGATCCGGCCGTCGGCGAGGCGAACGGCTGGATCGTCGTCTTTCACGCGCTGACCGGCAGTGCTGACGCCGGAGCGTGGTGGGGACCGCTCATCGGATCCGGTCGCCCGCTCGACACGGACAGGCATCCGATCCTCGCGGCCAACCTGCTCGGGAGCTGTTACGGCTCCACCAGCCCGCTCCGCTGGCAGGCCGAGCACGGCCGGCCGTTTCCCGGCCTCACCACGTTCGATCTCGCGCGGGCGCACCTGCCGCTGGTCGAGCATCTCGGCATCCAGCGCATCGCGCTCGCCACGGGCGGCTCGCTCGGCGGCATGGTGGCGCTCCAATGGGGGCGGGTGTCCCCGGTGCCGGTGAGCCGCCTGGTGGTGTTCGCGGCACCGGCAGCCACGTCCGCGCAGGCGATCGCCTGGAACGCCGCCCAGCGGATGGCCATCGAGGCGGACCCCCGCTGGCGCGGCGGACGGTATCCGGCGGACGACGGCCCCGAGGCCGGCCTCGCGGCTGCGCGCGCGATCGCCATGATCACCTATCGGTCGGCGGTGGAGTTCGACCAGCGGTTCGGCCGCGCGGCCGGGCGCCAGGCCGGCCGGTTCGACGCGGATTACTATCTGCGACGCCAGGGCGACAAGCTCGTGGCGCGCTTCGACGCGGCGAGCTACGTCTCGCTCATGCAGTCGATGGACCTGCACGACGTCGGCATCCTGAAGGATGCGGCCGTCGCCACGGCGTCGCGGGTGGACGAGGTGATCGGCGTCGGCATCGACAGCGACATCCTGTACTATCCGCGCGAGGTGCGGGCGTGGGTGCAGGGATACCGCGCCAGCGGGACGAACGCGCGCTACGTCGAGATCGCGTCGGTGTACGGGCACGACGCGTTCCTCATCGAGTTCGAGCAGGTAGCGCGGTTGTTGGGCTAGGCGGCTATCGGTCGTTAGTCATCAGTCATCAGTCGTTAGCTATCAGTCATCGGTCATCAGTCATCAGTCGGGTCCGCATCTAAACGCCCCTCCGCTGTCCACGGACACCGGAGGGGCGCTCGCATCGTGCAGACTGATGGCTTCCGACTGATGACTGATGACTGATGACCGATGACTGAATGACGGAATGACTGCTGACTGATAGCTGTCTCTACGTCAAAAAGCTCTCCAGCGACCGCGCCCGGCTCACGTGCCGGAGCCGGCTCAGCGCCTTCTCCTTGATCTGCCGCACGCGCTCCCGGGTGATGCCCAGCAGGCTTCCGATCTCCTCGAGCGTCATCGGCTCGGGGC
>JBOHSY010000045.1:0-1877 GCA_050733355.1 Gemmatimonadales bacterium
CCGGCGACCCCCGCCGGCGACCTCGTCCGGCTGACGCTCGCGTACCGCGCGCCGCTCGCATGGGACACGCTGATCGCGCTGCTCGGCCGCGAGGCGCTGCCGGGGGTGGAGCTGATCGAGGGGAGGCGCTACGGCCGCACAGTGCGGCTCGAGGGAAAGAGCGGAGTCGTCTTCGCGGCAGAGTCGGCGGCGGCGAAGACGCACCTCGAGGTGGACATCTCACCAACGCTTCTGCCTGTGCTCATGCCGCTGCTCGCGCGGCTCCGGCACCTGTTCGATCTCGATGCCGAACCGACGGTGGTGGACGCGCACCTCGAGCGCGGCGGGCTCGGGGCGCACGTCGCGGGCCGGCCTGGTCTTCGGATCCCGGGCGCGCTCGACGGATTCGAGGCCGCCTTCCGCGCGCTGCTGGGCGGCCGCGCGGGTCTGGCAGCGCCCGACGTCGCGCGGCAGGTCATGGAGGCGTTGGCCGAGCCGTTCGACACGGGAATTCCCCCGCTCGACCGGATCGCGCCCGACGCGGCACGGGTGGCCGAGGCGGGGGCCGCGCGTCTCGCCGGGCTCGGCGTCCCGCGCCGCTCGGCGGAGGTGCTCGTGTCCCTGGCGCGTGCGCTCGCCGGTGGAACGCCCTGGCTCGAGCCGGGAAGTGACGTCGCGGCCGCGCACCGCGCTCTGCTGACGATCGACGGCGTCGGCGAGCGGCTCGCCACCCGGATCGTGAGGCACGCGCTCCACTGGCCGGACGTCCTCGACCCGTGGGACCGCGCGATCCAGCGGGCCGTGGGCGCGGCGAGCTCGGCCGAGCTGCGCGCTCTGGCCGAGCGCTGGCGTCCGTGGCGGGCGTACGCGGCCCTTCACCTCCGGCTGGGCGCAGCCACCTGATCGCCTCCCCCCCAACGAGCCCCCGAGTCCACCTGTACCTCCCTGGTCGGGCTGTCGATCCGATGCCGGGCCATTCGACAAGAGGGTGAAGCGCGGCAGGAACGCGGAACGGGCGCTCGCTGTTGCCAGGGAAGCACCCGAAACCCGCGCGGGGCAGGCGCCGTAGCATGGCCGGACAGGCACTCGTGGATATCGTGCTGGAGGAGGACCCCGCTCATGAGTCGTCGTAGCTGGATCGGATCCTGGTCGCTGCTCGCGACCGTCGTCGCGACCGCTGTTGCACTTACGGCCTGGAAGTCCGCATCACTCAGGGCCGCCGACGCGGCCGCCGCCAGCCAGCCCGAGCCGATGGAGCTGGTGACCGCCGCGGTCGCCCGGGAGGTCGAGCATCGCCCGACCACGACGTCGATCGGCACCGTCCTGGCGCTGCGTTCGATCACGCTGCGCAACGAGTTGGCCGGCACCGTCCGCCAGGTCCGGTTGACGCCGGGACAGATCGTCGGGGCCGGTACCATTCTGGTAACACTCGATGCGTCGGTGGAGCAGGCGGAGGTGGCGGCGCAGGAGGCTGCGGCCGGCCTCGCCAGGACGACGCTGGAGCGGCTCCAGCGGCTGCGGGCACACCAGGCCACTTCCCAGGAAGAGGTGGATCAAGCGCAAGCGGCGCGCGCGGTTGCGCTGGCGCAGATCGCCCGCACCAAGGCGATCATCGCCAAGAAGGTCATCCGGGCCCCCTTCCGCGCCCGGGTCGGCCTCGCCGACGTGCATCCGGGCCAGTACCTGAACGAGGGCACCCAGCTCACCACCCTCCAGAGCGTGGACGACGCGGTACACGTGGACTTCACCGTCGCGCAGCGCGTCGCGGCGGCGCTCCGGGTGGGTGACCGGGTGGACGTCTTCGTCGCCAGCGACTCGGCCCCGACCGCGGCGCGGATCGTGGCGCTCGACGCCCGGATCGATTCCACCACCCGAAACGCGATGGTCCGCGCCCGGAT
>JBOHSY010000046.1:0-1704 GCA_050733355.1 Gemmatimonadales bacterium
GGCTCGGTCGCACCGCACGCGGCCGGCTGCGCCGGAGCTGGGTGGTGGTCGCGCTGGCGGCGTTGCTGGCCGGGGTCGCGCTCGCCGGCCCGCGCGCGGGGCGGGCCCGGGTCACGACCGAGACGCAGGCGCTCAATCTCGTGCTCGCGGTGGACATCAGCCGCTCGATGCTGGCGGAGGACGCGCGTCCCAACCGGCTCCAGCGGGCCGTGCGCGAGAGCCGCCGCCTGGTGCAGGATCTCCAGGGCGACCGGCTGGGCCTGATCGCGTTCGCGGGGCGAAGCTACATCCTCACACCGCTCACCGTGGACGGCGCCGCCGTGCGGATACACCTCGACGGACTCGACCCGGACCTCGCGAGCGAGGGCGGCAGCAGCCTGGCGGCCGTGTTGCAGCAGGGCGCGCAGCTGCTGGCCGCCGGCGCTGACGGGGCGGATCGCGTCCTGGTGGTGTTTACCGACGGCGAGGCCCACGACTCGCTGGCCGACGTGGTCGCTGCCGCCGAGGGACTCCGCACCCGCGGTATCCGGCTCGTGCTGGTCGCCGAGGGCGGGTCGTCGCCCGCCCGCATTCCGATCCGCGATTCGCTGGGCAATCTCATCGAGTACAAGACGGACGCCGAAGGCCAGCCGGTCCGTACCCAGCGCCGGGACGACATCCTGCGCGCGGCCGCCGATGCGGCCGAGGGCACCATCGTGCCGGCCGAGCTGCCGGATCAGGCCGGCGCGGTGGACAAGCTGGTGAGCGCGCTCAAACGGAGCCCCACGTCGGAGACGCGGCTGTCCGACCTGGTACCCCGAGCGTGGATCCCGGTGCTCGTCGCCACGGCGGTGCTGCTCGCGCTCACGTTTGCGTCGCCGGGGCCGGCGCTGATCGCCCTCGCCGGAGTGACCCTCGCCGGCGCTGCGCTCCACGCGCAGCGGCCCGCCCTGGGCGACCGTGCGCTGGCCGAGGGCGACGCTGTCGGGGCGGCCGAAGCCTATCTGGCGCAGGCCGGGTCGGCCGAGGCGCGCGACACGGCGTTCTACAACGCGGGGACCGCCGCGTTGCAGGCGGATCGCTGGGACGTCGCCCGAGGCGCGCTCGCCGAGGCGGCAAAGTCGCCTGATCCGGGCCTGCGGTATCGCGCGCTCTACAACCTCGGGACCACCGCGCTGCTCGAGGCCGCGCGGGACACCGCGAACGCCGAGACGCTCCTCGCCCAGGCCGAGAGCCAGTTGCGGGCGGCGCTGCTGCTCCAGCCATCGTCGGCGAGGGCCAAGTGGAATCTGGAGCTCGCGCTTCGGCGCAAGCCGCCCAGCGGGGGCGGCGGCGGTGGAGGTGGGGGTGGTGGTGGCGGAGCGCAGCAGCCCGAGCCCGCGCGGCCCCAGCCGGCCCCGCAAGGTGTGAGTCAGGCCGAGGCGGAGCAGATCCTGAATTCGATGGAGCGGGAGGAGCGCGCCACCCGGAACGAGCAGCAGCGGCGCTACCACGGGAGCGCCGGAGGGATCAAGGATTGGTGAGCGCGCTCCTGCTGCTGCCGTGGCTGCTGATCCAGGGCGCCAGCCCCGAGCTCAAGGCGTCGGTGGACCGCGAGCATCTCGCAGTCGGCGACGACCTCGTGTACTCGGTGCAGGCCGTCAGCCGATCGACCGCTCCGCTCCGCCTGCTCATCCCGACCATCTCCGGATTCGAGATCGTCGGCCGCAGCGAACGGAGCTCGGT
>JBOHSY010000047.1:0-6895 GCA_050733355.1 Gemmatimonadales bacterium
CGAGGGGAAGTGCCGGACCTGCGCCAAGCTCGCCGTCGCTACCGATCCTGCGGACGAGCTCATCCAGGCCGCGGTCGCGGCGAACGACGATTCGCCGCCCAAGGCCAAGTCGTGGAAGACGTCGCGCGACGCAACCGGCACCGTCGTGGAGCTCGAGCTTGGCTGGACCCGGAAGCTCGTGTTCGGCGTGGCGCACGGCGAGAGCGCGCCGAGCACCGTCGTGCATCACAGCGCATTCGGCACCAAGCGCGTGCGCTAGGGTTGGGCGCTCCCGGCGAGGCGGCAGCTCCGCCGGGGCGCTGCAGAACTCGACGCTCGGAGCCCCGACCAAACTGCCGTCGGGTCTCCTCGCCTCGTTCTGACGCGCCCCTCTGGAGCCCCGACCCCGGCAGGATCGCGCCTATCGAACGCCTGCCGGTGGCGGCCCGCACCCATCAGTACGTATCTGATTGCGTTTGCCGCGGGTCCCTGGGCGCAGGCCGCCTCGACTCGGAACGGTCGCACCATCACCGCCTACGTGCGCCGCTCGCGCGCTCGCGAAGCCGACCTCGACACGCTGCTCGCGCTCAACCACCGGGCGCTCGACTGGATGGAGCGCTACTTCGGCCGGCCGTACCCGTTCGAGAAGTACGACTTCGTGGTCGCCCCCGCGTTCCCCTTCGGCGGGATGGAGCACCCCGGCGCCGTCTTCTTCAGCGAGGACCGGTTCATCTTCCGCGAGCGCCCCACCCTCCCCCGCCGGCTCGCGCGCTTCTCCACCATCCTGCACGAGGCCGCCCACCAGTGGTTCGGCGACCTTGTCACCATGCGCTGGTTCGACGACCTCTGGCTCAAGGAGGGCTTCGCCACCTTCATGGCCGCGAAGGCGCTGGCCGACATCGACCCCAAAGCCGACGCCTGGAAGTCGTTCTACCTCGGCAACAAGCCCTCGGCCTACGCGGTGGACCAGACCGCCGGCACCCGCCCGCTCTGGCAGGAGCTCGACAACCTCGACCAGGCCAAGAGCAACTACGGCGCGATCGTCTACAACAAGGCGCCGTCGGTCCTGAAGCAGCTCGACTACCTGGTGGGCGAACGCGCGTTCCAGGAGGGCGTCCGCCGCTTCCTCGACCAGCACGCCTACGGCAACGCGACCTGGCAGGACCTGCTCGGCGCGATCGGCGAGGCGTCGGGCCGCAACCTCGATCAGTTCGGCCGGGACTTCATGCTCCGCCCCGGGATGCCGGTGGTGGAGCAGGAGCTCGACGTCCAGGGCTGCCGGATCCGCCGGCTCGCACTCCGGCAGCGCCCCGCCCAGCTGCTCTCGGGAAGCAAGCCGTGGACCGAGCGCACGGAGGTGATCCTCGCGTATCGCAATCGCCCGCCGGTGCGGATTCCAGTCGAGCTGAAGGGCCGCGTGACCGAGGTGGCCGCCGCGAAAGGCCAGCCAGCGCCCGACTTCGCCTTCGCCAACGCGCAGGACTACGGCTACTTCCTTCTGCTGCTCGACTCGGCCAGCGTCCGGACGCTCGAGGCCGGCGCACTGAGCCAGGTGGACGACCCGTTCCTGCGCGCCATGCTCTGGGGCGCTCTCTGGGACCAGGTGCGCGGCTTTCGGATGGAACCGGAGCGGTTCGTCCAACTTGCGCTCCGCGAGCTGCTGAAGGAGTCCGACGAGCAGATCGTCCCCGTCGTGCTCGCCCGGGTCGACCGCGCGGTCTCCGCCTACCTGCTGCCGGCCGCCCGCGACGAGATCCAGCCGGAGATAGAACGCGTGCTCCGGGCCGGCGCGAGCGACGCGTCTCGCCCGTATGGGATCAGGAAAGCGTACCTCGATGCCTTCATCGGCCTCGCGAAATCACCCGACGGCGTCGCGCAGCTCGACACGTTGTTCTCGGCCGACTCCGCGGCCGGCGAGCGGCTCAAAGATCCCACCCGCTGGGAGATCGCGACTCGCCTCCTCGAGCTCGGCGCGCCCGACGCCGACGCGCGCCTTGCCGAGCAGACCAGCCGCGACACCACTCCCGACGGCCGCCGCCGCGCGTTCATTGCCGGCGCCGCACGCCCGACGCCCAGCGCCAAGCGTGACTACTTCACCCGCTACTTCGCCGACTCCGCCCTCAACGAGGACTGGGCCTCGGGCAGCCTCGGCTCGTTCAATTCCCTCGAGCACAAGGAGCTCACTTTTCCTTATATGAGACCGGCGCTCGACTCCCTCCGCTTCATCCAGGCCAACCGCCGCATCTTCTATCTGGAGACGTGGTTGGCCGCCTTTCTCCGGGGCCAGACCGGCGACTCCGCGCTCCGCACCGTGCGCCGGTTTCTCGATGACCATCCCGACCTCCCTCAGGACCTCCGCCGCAAGGTGCTCCAGCACGCCGACGACCTGGAGCGCACGGTGCGGATCAGAGATCGCGGCCGTGCCGCGTCCGCGGCGGATTGACCTGGCTCGCAGCAAAACGGCACCGCCTCAACCCCTCCAGGGCCCATCCTGATCTCCCTTTTCTCAGTGCCCTCGGCGTCCGCTGCCCTCCCGGCCTTGACGTGTATACGCTGCGTATATACAGTCCGGAAGCGTTCGAGTGGGACCCGGCGAAGCGCGACGCCAATCTGCGAAAGCACAAGGTCGATTTCGCTGTGGCGATCCAAGTCTTCGACGGTCCGGTGCTCGAACGCGACGACCGGCGGCGCGACTATGGCGAGGCTCGTTTTGTGGCACTCGGGCGCGTCGCAGACGTAATCCTCGCGGTGGTCTATACGCGACGGGCGTCCGCCTTTCGTCTCATTTCGGCTCGAAGGGCAAACCGCTATGAAAAAGCAGCGTATCGTGAGATACGACCCCCGGAAGCACAAGGACCGCACGGACTGGGAGGCGCTCCGCAATCAGAGCGATGAGGACATCGCGCGCGCCGTGGCCGCCGACCCGGACGCGGCTCCCATCATGGATGCCGCGTGGTGGCGGGAGGCTACCGTGGTGCTCCCCGCGACCAAGGTACCGGTCTCGGTGCGGCTCGACCGCGACGTGCTGCAGTGGTTCAAGCAGCAGGGCCCCCGCTACCAGTCGCGCATCAACGCCGTCCTCCGCGCGTACATGGAGGCGAACGCTAAGCGCGGCCGTCCGAGGCGCGGCTCCAGAGGGGCACGTTAGTTTAGAACGCGGGGAGGAGACCGGCAGCAGCGGTACCGCTGACGGGCTCCGACCAACGCGTTCGGAAGCGCCCCGGCGGGGCCATGCCTCGACAGGTCGCGCGCTGGGGCGGGTTGGCACTCCTGCGCTCCGCGGGTATCCTTGAGACTCCAGTCCCCACCCTTCGATAGGCTCCATTGGCCGATCTGCCCAGGCAGCTCCAGGACGGATTGAGCGGGCGCTACGCGCTCGAGCGCGAGCTCGGGCGCGGGGGTATGGCCACGGTCTTCCTCGCCCAGGATCTCAAGCACGACCGCCCAGTCGCGCTCAAGCTGCTCCATCCCGAGCTCGCCGCCTCCCTCGGCCCCGAACGGTTCCAGCGCGAGATCCGCTTCGCCGCGCGGCTGCAGCATCCTCACATCCTGACCGTGCTGGACTCCGGCGAGACCGCCGGACAGCTCTGGTTCACCATGCCCTACGTCGAGGGCGAGAGTCTCCGCGCGCGGCTCAATCGCGAACGGCAACTTCCGCTGGAGGACGCGCTCCAGATCACCCGAGAGGCGGCCCGCGCGCTCGACCACGCGCACCAGCACGGCATCGTGCACCGCGATATCAAGCCGGAAAACATCCTGCTCACCAAGGACGGCTCGACCCTGGTAGCCGATTTCGGGATCGCGCGCGCCCTCGCCGGCGATGAGCGGCTCACCCAGACCGGTATGGCGGTCGGCACACCCACCTACATGAGCCCCGAGCAGGCGAGCGGAGATACGGGGGTGGACGCTCGCACCGACGTCTACAGCCTGGGCGCGGTGTTGTTCGAGCTCCTGAGCGGCGAGCCCCCGTACACCGGGGCGACGGCGCAGCAGATCATCGTGAAGCGGTTCACCGATCCAGTCCCGAGCGTGCGGCGGGCGAGGCCGATCGTGCCCGAGACGGTCGACCAGGCCATCCAGCGCGCCCTGGCTCCGATCCCGGCGGACCGATTCGCGACCCCAGGCCTGTTTGCGCAGGCCCTGGGAGGCGGTTACGCCGGCACGCGCACCGGCGGGCCGGCGCCCGCCGCGGAGCTCGAGCCGGCAACAGTGACGGTAACCAGCGCTTCCCAGCCCGCGGGCGCGGAGCCCCGCCGGCCTATCCGCCTGCCCCTTGCCGCCCTCACCCTCGGACTCGGCTTCCTGATCGGCCTCGGCGTGCTCTTCGCGTGGCGGCGGACCCACTCCGCTGCCGACCCCGACAGCCCCGGCCCGAAGCGAATCGCCGTGCTTCCGTTCGAGAACCTCGGCGACTCGGCCACGGAATACTTCGCCGAGGGCGTTACCGACGCGGTCCGCGGCAAGCTGTCTGCGCTTCCCGGCCTGCAGGTCATCGCGAGCCGCAGCTCGAACGAATACAAGCGAAGCGACAAGAGCCTGCCCGTCATCGGACGCGAGCTGGGCACCGACTACCTGGTGATCGCCCGGATCCGCTGGGCCAAGGCACCCGACGGCACCAGCCGGGTGGAGGTCAGTCCCGAGCTGGTGGACGTGAGCCCGGGGCGGACCCCGACGACGAAATGGCAGCAGCCGTTCGAGGCCGCGATGACCGACGTGTTCCGGGTCCAGGCGGAGATCGCGAGCAAGGTTGCGGCGAGTCTGGACGTCGCCCTCGGCGCGGCCCAGAAGCAGGTGCTCACCGAGCGTCCGACGGCGAGCCTCGCCGCCTACGAGGCCTTCCTCAAGGGCGAAGCCGCGACCCAGAGCATCGGCTCCTTCGACGCCGCCGGCCTTCGCAGCGGCATCGGCTTTTATGAGAAGGCGGTAGCGCTCGACTCCACCTTCGCACAGGCCTGGGCCCAACTGTCCCGCGCCCAGGCCGCGTACTACTTCAACGTGACCCCCACTCCCGCGGCCGCCGACGGCGCGAGGCGCGCGGCGGAGCGTGCCGCCGCGCTCGCACCGGGCCGTCCCGAGGCCCAGCTCGCGCTGGGCGACTACTACAATGCCATCCGGGGCTCGAACGCCGAGGCCCTCGCCGCGTACGAGGCCGGACTCAAGGCCGCGCCGAGCAGCGCGGAGTTGCTCACCGGGTCGGCGCTGGCCGAGCAGAGCCTCGGTCGGTGGGAGGCGGCGCACGCGCACCTGGAGCGCGCGGCCCAGCTCGACCCCCGTTCCGTGGCGACCGCACGGCGCCTTGGGCTGACATTGATCCGGCTGCACCGCTACCCCGAGGCGCTGGCGGCCGCGGAACGGGGCGTGCGCCTCGCGCCCACAGGCCTCTCTTTGATCCAGAACCTGGCAATGGTCCACCTGGGCCGAGGCGACCTGGACGGGACGCGAGCTGTCCTGCAGGCGGTCCCGCCGGAGGTCGAACCGACCGCGCTCGTCGCATTCATGGGCACCTATTGGGACCTGTTCTGGGTGCTCGACGACGCCCAACAGCAGCTGCTGTTGCGACTCCCACCCAGCGCTTTCGCGGACGACCGCGGTAACTGGGGAATCGTCCTCGCGCAGACGCATTACCTCCGTGGCGACCGGGCGCGGGCGCGGCTCTACGCCGACTCCGCGCGGGCCGTCTTCCTGGAGCAGCTCGCGGCGACGCCGAACGACGCGCAGCGGCACTCGTTGGTGGGCCTCGCGCTGGCATACATGGGGAGGAAGGCGGACGCGATTCGCGAGGGCGAGCGCGCCGTGGCTCTGACCGATCCGGCTCGGGACGGGTTTACTGGGCCGTACCTCCAGCACCTGCTGGTCCGTATCTACCTGCTCGTCGGCGAGCCGGAGAAGGCGCTCGACTACCTCGAGCCGCTGCTGCGGTTGCCCTACCACCTTTCGCCCGGATGGCTCCGGATCGATCCCGCGTTCGCACCTCTCCGCGGGAACCCACGCTTCGAGAAGCTCACCGCAGGGAGTTGACGTCGTCATTCGTTCCGGTCTCGCCGCCGCCCTTGTCTCCGTGGATCTCCCGAAAGCTCTTCAGCTTGAACGCCCACTCGTGGAGCTGGTCGCCTCCTTCGCCCGAGCGGGTTCTTGACGCTCTGGTTGGGCCCGGCCACGTAGCCGTCGAGCGTCATCGTGATATTGAATCTCAGCCGGCTCATCTCCGCGCACCTCGGGCCGCTTCCTCGTACTCGTCGTGGCGACGCCACCACTGATAGCGCGGGGTTTGCGGGTACCCCGCGGGTGAGTCCTCCCAGTCTTCCTGCCGGCCGAGCGGCGTCAGGTCGAGCAAGGTCCAGCCGCTGCCGAGCGCCTCGACGCCGCGCCCCGCGGTGAAATAGGACCGATAGATGCTGGCGCCATCGCGGAGAAAGACGCTGAGGCCGAACGTCTCACCCTGGTCGGTGGAGAGTCCGAAGTCGACATTGAAGTCGGTGCCGGACGAGGAGAACCACGGGATGGTCCACCCCATGCGCTCCCGGTACCGATCGATATTCGCCAGCGGCGCACGCGACACGAGGGCAAACGAGGTGTCGCGCGCGTGCAGGTGCGCCAGGTGGACGACCTGATCCACGACCATCGAACAGCCGGGGCAGCCGGCCTCCGGCCAGCCGTCCACCCCCGGAGCGAACATGAAGTGGTAGAGGATCAGCTGGCGACGCCCCTCGAACAGATCGAGCAGGCTCGCCTGGCCGTGGGGACCCTCGAACAGGTAGGGCTTGCCGATCTGGACCATCGGCAGTCTGCGACGCTCCGCGGCCAGAGCGTCCCGGGCGCGGGTAGCCGCCTTTTCTTTCACCAGTAGTTCGTCGCGAGCCGCCTGCCACTCGGCGGGCGACACAATCTTGGGAAGCGCCATGGTGCTCTACCTTTC
>JBOHSY010000048.1:0-5201 GCA_050733355.1 Gemmatimonadales bacterium
ATGCCGCGAGCCCGGGCGAGGAGAAGGAGTGTGTAGGTCAGGTGGAGGGTCTCCCCTTCGGTACGCGAGCGCGCCACCGACCGCACGATCTTCTCGATGCCCCCAACCGATCCCTCGCCGACGTCCAGCCAGCCCCGAAGGGCCTCCAGGACGACCATGAGGTAGCGCTCCGAAAGACGCTTCCATAGAAGGTCGGCGTCCGCGAGGAGCTCGGCGAGGCGGGCGAGATCTTCGGATTCGGCCGCGAGGATCGCCGCGTAAGTGTTGACGTACCCCAACGTCATCAGATGATCGAGATCGACGGCGATCTCAAGTGCAGATCGGGCTGTCTGGTCGGCCTGGCCGGCGTCTCCGGCCCACAGCTCGACGAGGGCCAGCCGTACGAGGCAAACCGCCTTCGGATCCTGGGCGTACAACGCCAGGTGCTCGTCGCGATGGGATACGTCATAGGCTTCGATAGCGCCATCGAGATAGTGGCGGGCGCTGGCCAGATCGCCCCGCCAGAACGCGCTCACGCCGAGGAGATATCGGCCCTCGGTCATGGCGATCGGATCATGACGCTCATCGTCGAGCAGGGCCCGGGCGAGTTCATCGCAATCGTCGAAGCGGCAGCCCTGCAGCCGGGCGAGGCCGAGACCGCGGAGAATCGGAGGGTTCACGGGTCGGTGCAGCTTGCGGCAAAGTGAGAGGGCTCGCTCGTAGAGTTGGTGCGCAGCCTTGGAGCCGTAGCCCTCGAGGGCAACAAGGGGTGATCCGAGGGCGATCCGGACGTCGAGTTCGAGCGCATCGCGATCGGGCGACGCTGGTATTTCAGCGAGCAGTGAGAGCGCTCGCCGAAACATGGTGACCGCTTCATCGAGGGCCGACACCGCCACTGCTCGGGCCCCCGCCACGCGGTAGGCGTCGATGGCCGGTTCGACCATGCCGGCTTGGTCGTAGTGAGCGGCCAACTGCGGGCTGGCCGCTTCGATGTCGTCGTGGACCTCGACCGCGATCGCCTCGGCCACGGCCCGGTGGAGTTGACGTCGACGAGCTGGAGTGACCATCTCCAGGGCAACCGCCCGAAGCTTGTCGTGACTGAAATCGTACGTGAGCCCCTGATCGCGGATGATCCGTCGACGCCAGAGTTCGTCGACATGATCGACGAGCTCGTGCTCACCGATCCCGGTGGCCGTGGCCATCAGACGAACCGAGAAAGGTCGACCGATGACGGCCGCCACCTCGGCCAGTCGCCGAGCGCCGTCAGGTAGTTGGCCCAGTCGGGCGCGGAGCACCGCCCGCATCGTCGGAGTGAGCACTGCCTGACTTCCAGCAGAGGAGATCCCGGCTCGGAGAGCTTCGATGACAAAGAGTGGATTGCCCTCGGTCTCGCTCCAGAGTCGTGCCGCCAATTGCGGGTCAATGGTGTCTTCACCGCCTAGCCGAGCCGCAAGCGTCGCCGTGGTGGCTTCGTCAAGCCGGTCGAGTGGCACGGTGGTCACTGCCCGGTCGTGGCCCAGAGCATCGACGAGCTCGCCAAGGGGATGATGCTCTGGAAGCTCCTCCGAGCGGACGGTACCGACGAAGAGGACCGGTGCCGCCCGTTCGGAACGGACAACGAAACCGATCAGCTCGATGGTCTCGGCATCACACCACTGCAGATCGTCGATGATCAGCAGACGCGGACGGTTGGCGACGATCGCTCGGCTCACAGCATCGAAGAGTCGTTGACGCTGAGCCAGGTCGCCGGACTGGCGCCGTCTAGCTGGCTGGGAAGCGTCGAGGAGCTCGGGCAGGAGACGAGCGAGCTCGTTACTCCAGACCGTGTCGAGCGTGTCGATGTGGCTCCGGAGAGCATCCGATCGGAGGAGGTCGACGACGGGCCCCCAGGGCAGTCTGCCCGCAGCCTCGTACGCGCGAGCGAAAGCCACTAAGTGTCCCTCTGCTCGGACGCGGCGGCCGAGTTCCTGTGCGAGACGGGTCTTTCCTATCCCCGGTTCGCCGGTCACCAACACGAGATGCGCCCTGCCCTCCCGCGCGGTGTTCCATGCCTCGTTGAGCTGGTTCAACTCGAGGTCGCGGCCCACGAAAGGCGATTCGGCCACGGGTGCCAGGTCCTCGCGCTGCACTTCGCCGTGTACTTCGTCGTGGTCGAGTGTGCCAGCCCTGAGCCGTTGGTACATGGCCCCGATCGCCTCGCCG
Organism: Gemmatimonadales bacterium; assembly: GCA_050733355.1. Lineage (GTDB taxonomy): Bacteria > Gemmatimonadota > Gemmatimonadetes > Gemmatimonadales > GWC2-71-9 > DASQPE01. The sequence goes on from JBOHSY010000048.1 coordinate 2,182, forward strand.
GGTGCCACCGCAAGCTCGCGCTCGAGCACCTCCGCGAACCGGTGGTAGGCGCGCAGCGCCGCGGCTCTGTTGCCAAGCGCGAGATGTGCTTCCATCTGAAGTCGAACGGCCGCTTCGTCGGTCGCCTCCAGGTCGATGATGCGTTGGGCGTACCTGATCGTGGCTTTATGGTCGTTGCGCCCCGCACTCTCTTCTGTCAGCCGCATGAAGGCCCCATGCGCCTCAGCTCGAAGCTTCGCTCGCTCGTCCAGAACCCAGTCGTCATAACACGCTGGAAGAAGGTCGCCCGAATAGACGCGCGCGGCGAGCTCGAGATCACCGGCCGCCAGGGCGTCGCGGAACCTCAGCACGTCGACGTCGGCTGGCGCAGTCGGAATCCACCGCACAATGTCGTTGTCGATCTCGACGAACTCACCGGTGTCGGGAAGGGAATGACGGAACTCGTGGAGCAGCTTTCTGAGGTTGGTCCGCGCCTGGCGTTCGTCGGAGTCGGGCCAGAGTTCGAACGCGAGTCGCGAGCGGTGCTGCAGGTCTCTCCGCAACGCGATCAACGCCAGAAACCGTTGCAGGCGAAGAGAGTTGAAGGCGCGAAGACGCCGGCCGTCCAAGATGATCTCGACTCCACCAAGAAGTCGGACCGTCAGCCGCGCCGGGGGTTCCCCACCGACCCCGCTCGTGTTACTCGACATATGGCGGTTCTGGTTATGGTCCGAAGCTCGATCACGGTCTGCGCCTCGGTCAGCGTGTCCTACGCTAAGCGGGTGCCTGGACGCGACGGCACGGTCTCGGCTGACGTGTTGGACGTGTCAGGTTACGGAACATTCAGATCAGTGCTGTCCAAATTAGCCCGGGTACGGGGTTGAGGGCGCGCGAATTGTTCGAAGAATCCGGCGGTGAGGGGCAGAGGTCCACGGTGACACCTCCCAGTGTCCATAGGCGTCGAGTCGGTCAGGATGCAGGTCGTCGCTGGCCATAGGCGTCAGGGCTGGCAGTGATCACTGTGCGAAGAGGGCGTCAGGCGATGGTCCGTCCGCAATCTGAGGGCCACGGCGTGCGAGGGGCCTTCCAGGTCCACACAGTGGCGGACACACAACGCTGGGAGTGCCCTCGGACTCATGTCACCTGCACGAGGTGCCCCGGCCGAATTTCTCAATGCGGACGCCCCGCTCGCAATGGCCGGCGGCGAGAGCTCTGGCGGGTTGGGGCGCTCACGCTCGCCCAGAGCAGTTTCGAGCACTCCATGCGAAACGCGGCGAGCGGGGACTCAATCGGCTCCAGGGTTATCGCCGCGCTCCTCACCCGGCGGCGTACACGGCCTCAGGCACCGCACGGGCAAAGTGCGCCCAAGCGGCGAACTCCGGCATGACAATATCGCTGTAGAAGCAAGCGGCCGGCCCTATCCCCGCGAATGGGAAGCCCCACTCGGTCATGGTGCTCCTTCGACCCTCTCCGGAGGCATAGACGAAGCTCCCGTCACCCGAGGCTCCAGGTGACCAACGCCTAACCTCGGAGCAAGACCCTCCCCGCTGTAGGGCCCTCTCTCGCGCAGGCGAGGGCCCTTGCCTCTAGCTTGCACGGCCGCTACGCGACCTGAGCGAACTGCTCTGGCAGGCATGCGGCGCTTTGCTCACTCCGAACGGAAGCCGCCGTTCGGAGGTAGTTCCTATTATAAGGGGACCCGATCCAACGGGGTGGGATCTGAAGGGATGGGCGTGTGCGTCGGTCGGTGGCCCTCGTCTGCAACATCCTTGACAACGTGGTAGACGCGGCGCTCGGGTGTGAGGCCCAAGCGGTAACGCTCGGAGCGATGCCGAATATTCCGCACCTAACCTCAAACCCGCCTGAGAATAGGTCGGCAGTAGCTGCCGTCGCCATTCCCCCGCTCGGCCTACTCACACAGAAGGAGGCCGCGGCCTATCTTCGAGTGAGCCCCGCGTATCTTCGAGCGTCGAGTTGCCCAAAGATTCTGCTCCCGGGCAACGGGAGAAGGGGTCGGCCGATGGTGCGGTATCGGGTCGAGGATCTGATCGCCTGGGCTGAGTGCAGGCTGATGCGCCAGCCGCGGAGCGCCTGACGAAGGGTCTATCGCCGCAAGCATCGCAAGACCTTGGATGTGGCCGTACCGACCCGGACGGGCTGGATCAAGCGGTCCACGGGCACGACGGATCGCGCAACCGCGCGGGCGATGGAGCGGATATTGCCCAGCTCGGCCCCTACGGCGCCAGGGCCTGGGATCTCCTCGACGCTATCGTCGCGAAGCGCCTTAGCCTCGGAATGCTGTTCGACGCCTACCGCAACGACGACCTCGACGGACTTCGGGCCCGGCTCAGCGACCTCGATCTTGCCGAGCACATCCCAGGCTGGGAAGCCTGGCTCACCGATCGGGTGAAGCCGACCACGGCCGACCACTACCGCGCGCACCTCCGGAGCCTCATCCCCGACGGGCAGACCTTCTGGCGCTCCGGCTTGACTGCTCCGGCCGTCGCGCGGTGGCTCGCCGCGCGGACCGCACTGGTGGCCAAGCGACGCCGAAGCCCGAAGGCCTCACGCCGACAACCCGACCCCCCGGCTAGGCCCGTGTCGGCGAGCACCAAGCGGCGTTATCTGGCTGCCGTGCACTCGTTCGTGTCTTACCTGCGAGAGATGGGGATTCTGACTACCAACCCCCTCCGCGATCTCCAAGCTCCGCCCCCGGGACCCCCGCGGTGCCAGTTCCTGGAGCTGCCCGACGTCCTCCGCCTCATCGAAGGATCGGTGAAGCCGTACCGGGCGATCTTCGCGCTCGCATATGGCGCCGGGCTCGAGATCAGCGCTATCCTGGCCCGGACCGAAACCGACGTGGACTACACGGCGCGCACGGTCCGGGCGCGTGGCACCAAGGCCTGGAACCGCGACCGGCTCGCCTACGTCGCGGATTGGGCCTGGCCCTTCGTGGAGCGCCACCTGGCCACCCTCCTGCCGGGCGAGCGGGTCTTCCGCGGGATCGACCGCTGGAAGGCCTCCGACTACCACCGCGACCG
>JBOHSY010000049.1:0-3404 GCA_050733355.1 Gemmatimonadales bacterium
CCAGCGCATGCAGCTGGCGGGCGCTCGCGGGCGAGCGACCATGCGGGCCGGAGCGCCGACCCGCGGTGGACCGTAGAATTCGTATCGGCGGGCTCGCCGCCCGCAGCTGATGCGCAAGCTGTTAGGCGGACGCCGAGGTCCGGTGAGTCACTAGCTCTCAGAGCCATGCTCCGACGCTGCTTCCTAGTGCTTGGGGCCCTTGCGGTGCTGGCGGCGGTCACGTGGGCGGCTGCCAGCCGTCGCCCGTGTCCCGATTCCCAGCGCCTCGACCAAGCGTTTGGCGGAGGCGTGGCCGCTTGCCTAAACCGCCCGCTTGACCAGCTGACGGCTTTTGAACAAGTCGGCGATTTGCGCTACGGCGATTCGGGCGACGGCTGATTTAGCGTCATTGAGCACGGGCGTGTCTACGAGTATACGGCCAGCGCTGGCGGGGCGTACTTCGGTCCGGGAGGCGCCGGTAGTGCCCGGATTCATGGACTGTGCGTCAGTCAGCTGGAGGATTCGGCGAGCGTTGCAGCTCTAGCCGAGCGGGTGCGGGCCCATGTGGCACCTCCATGGAGGCAGCAGCGGGCTCCTGGCCGCGGCGTTACGCGCAGCTCGCGCTGGGTCAATGACCGTGGATGGACGTTGGATGCTGACTGGAACGGCGGTCTGTGTCTTAGCAGCCTGGCATTTTGTGAGTTCTCTAAACTCTGTCACCTTTTTTCTCTAAATTCTGTCACCCCCCTGGGCGGTTAGGCCGTCTTCACCGTGCGGGTCGGCTGGTCCTCCTCCTTGAGGTGGCGGGTGCGGTAGGAGCGGCCGCGCAAGGCGAAATGCGCGCCCCGCTCCAAGAGGCGATCCACGATCGCCTCCGCCAGATCTCCATCATGCACCACCGCGCCCCAGGCCGCCAGCGGTTGGTTGGTCGTGACGAGGATCGAGCGCTGCTTGAGGTAGCGCTCGTTCACGACCCGATAGAGGACGTTGGCAGCGTCGGCGGCGTGGGACAGATAGCCGAGCTCGTCGATGACGAGCACGTGGGGGTGGAGGTACGGCTCCAGCGCCGCGTCCAAGCGCCCCTTGGTGGCGGCGCGCGAGAGCTCAGCGATTAAGACATCCGCGCCGACGAAGCGCGCGTCGGCGCCGTGCTGGATGGCGCGGTAGGCGATGGCGATCCCGAGATGGGTTTTGCCGGTGCCGCTGGGCCCCGAGAGAATCGCGTTGCGGCCCTCGGTGACGAGCTCGGGCCCGAGATAGCTGCCGAGCATCTGGAGCCGGAGCGCGGTCTGGAAGGTGAAGTTGAAGTCGTCGATGGTGCGGAGGAAGGGAAAGCGGGCCTGGCGCACCGCGCGAGTGAGGCGGGTCTCGGTGCGGTGGGCGACTTCTTCGGCGATGAGGGTCTCCAGATACGTGTGGTAGCTCATTCCCTCGACCTCCGCGCGGGTGGCGAGCTCGGCATAGAGCCGGCGCACGGTGGGGAGGTGGAGGCGGCGCAGCATCCCGTCGAGATCCCGAGCGGGGTCGGCCGGCGCCCGGGGGGCGCGCTGCCGCGGGCGGGCGGGGGAGCCGCGGGTCAGGAGGCCACCTCCTCCAGCCGCGCCGCGAGGCGCACGGCGTACTCGGCGCCGATCAAGCGCTGGAAGAGGGCGCGCTGCAGCACGAGGCGGAGCCGCGCGTCCCCCAGCTCCTCCAGCAGCGCGAAGAGCCGCTCGACGTCGCCCTTCCAGGTGAAGGGCCGCTGATGGATCAGCTCAGTGAGGTACCCCTCGCCGACGGGCCCCAGCTCCAGCAGGCGCTCCCGCATGAAGTAGAGGCGCTTGCGCGCCCCGGCGACGGCGGCGAGCTGGGCGGCCCGCTGACCGGGCAAGTAGCTCACGGTGCCCTGCGCGGGGAAGCGCGGGTGCACCGCCTCGTACCGACCCCCCGCCGTGACGAGCTTCACGCGGTCCGGGTAGAGCCCCAGCGTGGCGGGGAGCCCGCACGCTGCCGCCGGCATCGCGTAGCGGATCCCCTGATGCGTCACCATCGCCGTCGGGCCCACCGTGACCGCGAAGCGCAGCCCATAGTCGGCGGGCGCTCTGGCGAGGGGCTTCAGCCGCGCCTGCTCGGCGGGTAGCCGGGCGGCCGGAATCTCGCGGGTGGCCCGACACGGGCGGACCGTGTTGACCTCGACGAGCCAGGCCGCCAGCTGCTCCGGCAGATCCCGGGCGAGGTCCTGAAAGCGCCGGGCGCGGAAGAAGCTCCGCTTGACGAAGCCCACCACATTCTCGACCGCGCCCTTCTGCTGCGGCTGGTGCGGCGCGCACAGCTCCACCGTGAAGCCATAGTCGATCGCCACCTGGGCCAGCGTCGGATTCCAGACTGGGCGCCCGTCCTCATGGCGGAGCACGACGGTCTTCGGATTGTCAAAGACGACGCGGAGGGGCACGCCGTCGCCCGACGCCGCAAAGCTCGCGAGGAGACTCCGCACCAGCGCCTCGACCCGCTCGTTCGGCACCAGCACCACGTGGATCCAGCGGGAATACTTCAAGCGGTAGGCGGCGAAGTGCACCCCGCGCCGCGTCCCATCGACCAGCCGGACGCCGACCTCGCCGAAATCGAACTGGGCAACTTCCCCGGCGACGCCTTCAACGCGGACCAGCAACGCGCCCGGCAGCGTGGCGCGCACCCCGCCGAGCACCCGGTACACGGTGCTCAAGCCGAGCGGCGTGCCCTCCTCCCGTAACCGCCGCGCGATCTCCCCCGGCGGCAGCGTGGGATCGTCGGCCACCAGCGCCGCCACTCGGCTCCGGACCGGCTCGCGCACCCCCGGTCGGCCGATTCCCCGGCCCTGGCGCGCCGCGCCCTCCGCCTCGTCGGTGACCGGCGGCTCGCAGCCAATCCGGCGCACCGTCCGGACCGACACCCCAAACTGCTGCGCGATCGCTCTGGCCGGGAGCCCGGCGCGTCGCATCTCCTGGACTGCGTGTCGATCGAGCATCCTGAGCATCCTCCTTGGCCTCCCCAGTGAGTGATCTCACACGGAGGCCGCAAGTAAACCGGAGGCCCTCAGGGGTGACAGAATTTAGAGAAAAGGAGTGTCATCTTTTAGAGAACACACAGCATTGCCGTAGAACCACGATTCGTGCAGGCGCCGCCTAACCAGCGCATGCAGCTGACGGGCCGCGGCGGGGCCCAAGCTCCACCGCACGTCAGTGATCGGTGTGGCCGCTGCGGAGGCATTGATTTGTGAGTGGCGGGCCGTCACTGCCCGCAGCTGATGCGCAATTGCGTTAGGCGCATACCGAAAACATCTCACCACGCGTAGCTTCCCCCATGGCCTTCACCTTCGAATGGGACCCCAAGAAGGCCGCGGCTAACGCCAGGAAGCACGGGGTCACGTTCGATGAAGCGGCGACGGCCTTCAATGACCCGTTTGGTCG
>JBOHSY010000050.1:0-5095 GCA_050733355.1 Gemmatimonadales bacterium
CGCCAAGGGCCGCGGCCGGCTCCCCTCGATCGGCTGGACGAAGATCGTATCGGCCCGATTGAACAAGAACCGGTCACCGTCGGGAGCCAGCGCTTTGGTGGTCAAGTACCGCAGGCCGGTGCCCGCACGCGTGTTCAGACCGGCGCCGACCAGCCGCGGCACTCCACCGAGCGCGGGCACGAGATACACGCTGTCGCCCGCCTGATAAAGGAGGCGCGAACCATCGGCCGCCCACTGGGGCTGCCGCTGGGCGGGTCCGCTGTCTGGGGTCACCGCGATCGGCTGGCCAGCGGACACCTGGCGCACGAAGAGCCGCATCCGGTCCGGCGGACCCTTCGCGTACGCGACGAACTTGCCGTCCGGTGACAGCGCCGGGTCGACCTCCAGGCCAGGGTCGAACGTGACCTGGGTCGCGCGTCCGAGCTCGATGCGCCTGGGCTCCGACGTCCGCAGCGCGAGCAGTGCGACGGCACCGAGGGCCAGTGCCGCCCCGATCACGCCGGCCACGAGCGCGACGCGCGACCGCCGCACGAACTTGCCGGCGCGATAGGCCCAGGTGTCGCGCCGGGCACTGACCGGCAGGCCCTCGAGCTGGCGCCGCACGTCGCCCGCGAGCTGCTCCGCGCTGTGGTAGCGCCGTGCGGGCTCCTTCCGCAGCGCGGTCAGAACGATGGTGTCGAGATCTCCCTGAAGTCGCCTTCGCAGGCGGTCGGGGGTCGTGCCTCGGGCGGCGGCCGCGGAACTCCCGGCTCGAGCCGCTATCTGCGACGGCCGGGCGGGCTCGTGCTCCACGATCAGCCGACCGATGTCGCGGCCCGACCCTGCACGGTACGGCCGCTCCCCGGCCAGGAGCTCGTACAGCACCACGCCGAGCGAGTAGACATCGCTGGCGGTCGAGACCGGCTGGCCCCGCATCTGCTCGGGGCTGGCGTATTCCGGCGTCATCAGACGGAGGCCGGTCTGGGTCTCCTCCTGCCCGCCTGCCGACCCGCCCGCCTGGCCGCCTTCGATCAGCTTGGCGATCCCGAAGTCGAGCAGCTTCACCTGCCCGTCGCCGGTCACCAGGATGTTCGACGGCTTGAGATCGCGGTGCACGACCAGGTTCCGGTGGGCGTACTGCACCGCGTCACACACCTCCAGGAACAGCCGCAGCCGCTGCTCGATCGTGAGCCGCCGCCCGTCGCAGTAGCGGTCGATCGGCTCCCCCTGGACGTACTCCATGGCGAACCAGGGCACGCCGTCGTCGGTGACTCCACCGTCCACCAGCCGGGCAATGTGGGGATGGTCCAGCGAGGCGAGGATCTGCCGCTCCTCCAGAAACCGCCGCGCGAGGTGGGGGTCAAACGCGATGCTGCTTCGGAGGAGCTTGAGCGCGACCTGCTGCCGGTACTGCTCGTCCGCCCGCTCGGCCAGATAGACCACGCCCATGCCCCCGTGGCCCGCCTCCCCCACGATCCGCCAGGGGCCGAGCCGCGCCCCGACCATCGGGGCGACCGGCTCGGGCGCCGGGGCCAGGAGCGCGGGATAGACGACTGGAGCGGGGCTCTCGAGCAGCGGCTCCGCCCGCTCGCATGCGGCCAGCAGCCGCTCGACCTCCGCGCGGAGCTCCGGATCACCGGAGCAGCCCTCGTCCAGGAACGCGGCCCGCCGCTCGAGCGCGAGCTCGAGAGCTCCCTCGAGCAGCGGCTCGAGCGTCTTCCACCGTTCCGGTGCGATTCCCTCCAGCATCGCCCGCTCCACCTGCTCCGCCGTGGCGACCTGAATCAGTGCTGTGGCCTGATGGTGAGAAGATGCGGGCTGTGCTCCAACTCGGCAATTCAGGGGCTCTGCTTGGTGACTCCGAGCTGCCAGGCATGTCCGCACTCACATCTCCACTCCGTTCCAGTGAGTGAGGGGCACACCGGAGGGAACCCCGATGCGCGCAGCGGCTCTGAGCCTTCTCGCGAGTGCCGGCCTCCTGGCCGCCTGCGGCGGCGGCGGCGGCGAAGATGTCACCGGTCCTGTGACGGACGCACCGCCCGATGAGGCAGGACCGCGGCCGGTAGCCTCGGTCGTGGTAACGCCGGCCGAGGACATCCTGATCGTAGGCGAGACGGTGCGGCTGGTGGCCGAGATCCGAGCCGAGGACGGCACGGTGCTCACCGGTCGCCCGGTCAGCTGGACCACCAGCGATCCCGATGTGGCGGAGGTGGATCCCGCGAGCGGGCTCGTGCTGGCCGCGGGGCCCGGGGAGGCGACGATCACGGCTACCAGCGAAACGGTGGAGGGCAGCGCCGCGCTGGGTGTCATCGCGTTCCGGCAGGTCAGCGCAGGCTCCCATCACACCTGCGCCGTGACCACCGAGGGCGCCGCCTACTGCTGGGGCTTCAACAGCTTCGGCCAGCTGGGGGACGCGACCACGACGGACCGCACGCGTCCGGTGCCGGTGGCCGACGAGCTCGTCTTCGAGTCGGTGACCGCTGGTGCGGCGCATACCTGCGGCCTCACTCCCGCGGGCCTGGCCTATTGCTGGGGACACGGGGGTCAGCTGGGTGACGGCACCACCAGCCAGAGTGGGCGCCCGACCGCCGTCGCGCCCGCGGTGAACCAGTCTATGCCGCTCAGCTTCACCTCCCTCAGCGCGGGCTTCCTCCACACCTGCGGCCGCACGACCACAGAGGTGGGATACTGCTGGGGCTTGAACGGCGCCGGTCAGCTCGGCGTCGGGACGACCACGGCCTACCTCGTACCCATCCAGGCCGGGATCGGGCTCAGATTCGTCCAGCTGAGCGCCGGCGCGACTCACACCTGCGGGATCGCGACGAGCGGCGCGGCTCACTGCTGGGGGCGGAACGGCAACGGCCAGCTGGGCGACGGAACGACCCTCGATCAGAGGAGGGCGGTCGCGGTAGCGCCTCCGGCGGGGCAATCCACGCCGCTCGTGTTCGCGTCGCTGGATCTGGGCGGCATCCACAGCTGCGGACTCGATCAGGCGGGCGGGATCTACTGCTGGGGCTCGAACGGCAGCGGTGAGCTGGGCGACGGCACCACCACGAGTCGCACTGAGCCCGTCCCGGTGGAGCCACCCGCCGGCTCCACCTTCGCGGCAGTCACGGCCGGGGCGGTCCACACCTGCGGCCTTGGCCCCCTCGGAGCCGCCTACTGCTGGGGCAACAACATCCAGGGCCAATTGGGCGATGGAACGACGACCCATCAAGCTCTCGCCGTCGCGGTGGCGCCACCTGCAGAAGCGTCGCGTGCCCTCCTGTTCACGTCGCTGAGCGCGGGCGGGACTCATACCTGCGGGATCGCGCCCCTCGGCCGGCCTTACTGCTGGGGCGACAACGCCAATGGTCAGCTCGGCACCGGGACCACCGAGTCCAGCCTGGTACCCATCGCCGTCGTGTCGCCGTGACAATGTCCTGACCCGCAGGCCGATGCCGTTCCAGGAGTAGCAGGAGACACCGGGAGCGAGAAGCCATGCGCGCGACGGTTGCGAGTCTCATCGCGAGTAGCGGTCTGCTGGTCGCCTGTGGCGGAGGCGGTGATGGTGGGATCACCGGCCCGCCCCCGGGCGCCGAGCCGGTCGCGGCGGTCGTCGTGACCCCAGCCGAGGCACGCGTCGAACCGGACGAACAAGTAGAGCTCACCGCTGAGACCCGCGCCGCCGACGGCACCGTGCTCACCGGTCGGACCATTACCTGGATATCGAGCGACGAGACCGTGGCCACGGTCGCTCCCACGAGCGGGGCCGCGATCGTCGTGACCGGCCACGCGTTCGGTGTGGCGACCATCACCGCCACCAGCGAGGGCCGACAGGGCACGGCCGAGATCTCGGTGGAGCGGCTCGGGTTTCAGCTCGTCGTCACGCCCCAGGTAGACACGGTTGTAGTGGGCCAGACGGTCCAGTTTCGGGCCGAAGCGCGAGCGGTGCTCGACGGCACGCTGCTGCCGGCGACGTTCACCTGGTCGGCGAAGGATCAGGATCCCGCGGCCGTCGTGGCCGAGGTCGATCCCGCGACCGGGGTGGCGACCGGCCGCGCGGCCGGCGAAGCGCTGATCGTCGCCTCGCCCGCCGGCCTCGGCGGAACCGGGTCGGCCCGGCTGCTCGTCCTGGCGTTCAGGCAAGCGAGCGCCGGGGGGCGGCACACCTGCGCGGTCACCACTGCGGGCGCGGCCTATTGCTGGGGTGACAACGAACCGGGTCAGCTCGGGGACGGAACCGACTTCCAACGGCGCCAGCCGGTGCCGGTCGCCGGCGGGCTCAGCGTCGAGGCGGTGAGCGCGGGATCCGACCACACCTGCTCCGTCACGACCGGCGGGGCCGCGTACTGCTGGGGTGCCAACGAGCTGGGTGAGCTCGGTGACGGCACCACGACCGACTCGAGGACCCCGGTCGCGGTGAGCGGGAATCACACCTTTGCCGCGGTAGCCGCAGGCGCTACCCACACCTGCGGACTGAACCGTTTCGGGGTCGGTTACTGCTGGGGCGAGAATCGGTGGGGCCAGCTGGGGGACGGCACCACGGACAACAGCCTCGAGCCGGTTGCGGTCGCGACCTCTTCTCCGCCTCCGCTGGCGGTGGATTTCGCGCAGATCGCCGCGGGGCACGTGCACACCTGCGGCGTTTCGCCAAGGGGCGCTGCCTCCTGCTGGGGAAGAAACGACCTGGGCCAGCTGGGTGACGGAACGACGCTCACCCGGCTGTCGCCGAGCCCGGTGGCCCCGCCCGTGGGGCAATCGACCCCGCTCGCCTTCACCGCGCTGAGCCTCGGCGTCTTTCACACCTGCGGCCTCACCCCAAGCGGCGTCATCTACTGCTGGGGCGCGAACAGCTCCGGCCAGCTGGGCGACGGGACCACAGCGGATCGAGCCAGGCCCGCAGCGGTCCAGGCGCTGGTCTCGTTTAGGGCCATCACAGCGGGGGCGACTCACGCCTGCGCCCTGAGCCAAACCGGGCGTGCCTACTGCTGGGGCGACAATGCTGCCGGCCAGCTCGGCGACGGCACGACCACCCCCCGGTCAATCCCGGTCGTCGTCAGCGGTGATCTCGCGTTCGCTTCGCTGACCGCGGGCTCCGGCTTCACCTGCGGAGTGACCCCCGACGGCCGGGCGT
>JBOHSY010000051.1:0-2283 GCA_050733355.1 Gemmatimonadales bacterium
CCCTGTATCGACTCCCGTTTGTGGGCGCTCCTGCGACTGGCATACCGACGCCAATGCTGGGGGTTGCGCGAAGAGCTCTTGATGAGGTGACCGAACTCGCCCTTACCAAGACCCCGGTGGCATCGAGCGGCCTCTTAAGAGAACGCTCGTCGGCACAAGTTCGGTTGGGCAAAGCGGAGGCGGTCTTGCGTTCAGGTCGCTTACTGCTTCTCGACACTGTGAGTGAAGCGTGGCAAAGATGCCTTAACGGTGGGACCCACTCGCTGAAGCAAAAAGCGGATCTATTGCTTGCAGTGGCCCACGCGATGAGCAGCGCGGTACAGGCCGTGGAGCTCGCCTGTAGCATTGCGGGAACGACGGCGTTTCGAGCCACTAGCCCGTTGGAACGTTGCTTTCGCGACGTCCAGACAATGAAACATCATGTCTTCGCCTCCGAGGCACGGTATGGGACCTTCGGGCAGGTGTATCTTGGCGTTCCGGCGGACTTTCCGGTGGTTGCCTTCTAGCGCCGCACGCCGCCGGCACGTTCCGGCAATGCCCCTGCAAGACCTGGCTCGGATCCTCGACGGGTTCGAAAGCGCTGCAAAGCCGTGCAGGCGACCTTCGATGAGGCGGCGCTGGTGCAGCGGTGCCAAACTGCACAAACTCCGCACCGTCTCGACGACGAGCCTCCCAGCGCCGCCGAAAGCGGGCGCGAGGGCTTGCGAGGAGACGCTGACGTCATGGGCGTCGGGCTCTCGGAGCGCCTGCAGCGGTCGCTCACCACCACCAATGCGTCTGATCAGTCACACGCGACACGTCAAGCGCTGGCGCAGGTGGAAGACGATGCTCCGGTGGGTCGCAGCTGGTGTGCTCGAAGCCGTGAAAGGCTTCCGCCGGCTGAAGGGGCACCGCGATATACCCACGCTGGTGGCGAAGCTGCGGGCTCGTGATCAGCAGATCGGTCTAACGAAGGCGGAGGAGAGGGTCGCGTGACCGGGATAGTACACCCTTACCCGAGAGAAATCGTCGTTCTAAGCCGATTCCCGTGCGCTGTGCCGCTGGGGCGGCGATGGACCCCGGCCCGCCAGGCCGCGCTACGATTACCACCTCGTAGGTGCCCTCTAGGCTGCGGGTCCCCTGCGCTCTCACTGACCACGTGAGCGCAGACGGGCAGCACGCTGTCGAGCCGCGGCAGTGCCTGCCTCTGCAGCCAGCGCGTCCCGGTCGTCCGGGGGCGCTCCACGCGCCAGACGATCGGCGAACACGCCGTACGCATCGGTGGCGCTTCCGTACGTGCGGAGCGACTCCTCGTCATTGATCCACGCGAAGACGATGAGCCGGGCATCGCTTCGGAACCGGAAGAACAGTCGGTACCGCCCCCCGCCGGTCTTGCCCCGGCGCCAGTGCGCCTGCTCCCGGCCGAGGGTGCGGCCCAGCCGGTATTCTGACGCGTTCGGATCTCGTGGAATCGCCTCGAACATGAGATCGAACCCGTGGGCAAGGAGCTTCTGGTTTGGCCCGGGCCAGTTCGCCCCGGACCGCCCGGCGCGCTTGACCTCCCCCTCTGCCGCCACGACGAGACGCTCGACCTGGTCAAGCAAGCAGGGGTGGAACGCGAGGGTCCACCCCTGCACCACGGGAAAGGGATCGGCGGCCTGCGGGCGGCGCCCGCGGCCCCGGGCCCGATCAGAGGACAACCGCGCCCTCGATGGGTGCCTGGTGGTCAACCGTGATGCCGCGCGTCAGTGCCCGCGCCCTGCGAAGCAGCGCCCGGGGCATGCCGCCCAGGCGCTCGGGATGCTGGGTGAGATCGCCGGCCAGGAAGGCCAGGAATGCCCCGACGGCCGGATCGGCCTCCGGGCTCGCCTTCTCGATGATGGCGCGATGCCCCTCGATCCGGTACCGGAGCGAGTCCCCGGGGCCAACGGCGAGCGCCTTCCGGACGCCACTCGGCAACGTGGTCTGAGCCTTCGCGGTAACCTTGCTGACGAGCTCGTTCGGGGGCTTCTCGCGGGCGCGGCGGCGAACCGTGGTCCCCATCGAACCTCCTGTTGGAAGGAATGCGTTTGCCTTACCCGAGAGTAATGCGAATGCATTACCATGTCAATCCTTAGTGCCCCCGCCCCCCGAATGAAGACCGGCTCGAGGCGCGGCCACCGGCGCATCGCGCGAAGCGCCGAAAAGCCGCCCCGCGGGCAAGCGCCTGGCGCTGCTAGTACACCCCCAATCGAGCGCGTTCCGGACCGGTTCCGCCGGCGAGTGTCTCGCGATGCCAGGATTGGACGCCGACCCACCTGACCA
>JBOHSY010000052.1:0-3821 GCA_050733355.1 Gemmatimonadales bacterium
GCCCAAAACGCTCCGCGCGAACCCGGTGGTGAACACCTTTACCGTCGACGCGGGAATCAGGGGTGTGTCGGGATTCCGGGCCCAGAGCAGGCGCCCATTCTGATCGGCGATCGCGATGCCCCACTCACCCCGGGTGCGGCGCGCCGCCTCGCGGAACCATGGCTCCACGATCTGATCCAGCCAGGCGGCTTCGGTTGGCGGCGCAACGGCCGGCAGCACGGCCGCCGCGGAGTCCTGCCCGGCGACGGGAGCCGGCAGCAGCGCGGCGAGTACGGCGCAATATCGTATCGCCCCCCGGAGGCGATGCCGGCGGCGCGGACGGAAGGAGTCCAGGGACCTCGCAATCTGGACGGGTCTGCCGAGTGACACAACTCACCGCCCCTTCCGGAGCCTGCAGGTATGATGCCGCGGGAAGCCCGGGCCGGGACGGCCGAAACAGGCCCCCGGGGGGCACGGTGATCAGAGGAGGTGTGGATGAGACTCGACAGCTACGGGCGCTACGCGCTCCTGGGGGCCCTGTTGGTGTCGCTGGCGTGCGCGCGCAACACCGGGGATGGGGACGATACCAACGCGACCGGCCGCGTGACCACGGCCGATACGGGTGCCCCCGTCCGGATGCAAGCGGACACGAACGCGGGGGACACCGCGGGAACCGAGGTCGCCGGCGATACGGTCACGCCGAACGTCACCGACTCGGCCCCCACGGGCCTCGAGCCCACCGTCGACACCGCCACCACGGGCCCGGGCTGGCCGGTCGATACCATGCACGGTGGTGGCTGGTCGACACCGGCGGATTCGGGCCGGTGAGAGGTGAGAGGTGAGAGGTGAGAGGTGAGAGGTGAGAGGTGAGAGGTGAGAGGTGAGAAGGGGCTCCGATGTCGTACGACCGGAGGCCCCTCTCACTTCTCACTTCTCACTTCTCACCTCTCCCTGAGCAGCATCTTCGCGATCGTCTGGAGCTGCATGTTGCTGGTGCCCTCGTAGATCGTGCCGATCTTCGCGTCGCGGTAGAACTTCTCCGCCGGATACTCCTTGGAGTAGCCATAGCCGCCGAACAGCTCGAGGCACCTGGACGTCGTGCGGTCGGCCACCTGCGAGCTCAGGAGCTTGGCCATCGCCGCCTCGCGCGCGAACGAGCGGCCGGCATCCTTGAGCCGCGCGGCGTTGTAGACCATGAGCCGCGCCGCCTCCAGCTCGGTGGCCATCTGGGCGAGCTGGAACTGCACGCCCTGGAACTCCGCGATGGCCTTGCCGAACTGCTTCCGCTCCTTCACGTAGCTCGCTGCGGCCTCGAGCGCGCCGGTTCCCACGCCGATCATCTGCGCGCCGATGCCGATCCGGCCCTCGTTCAGCGTCTCGATCGCGATCTTGTAGCCCTGGCCCACCGGGCCCAGCACGTTCTCGTCGGAGACTTGGGCCTGCTCCAGGATCAGCTCGACCGTGCTCGAGGCCCGGATGCCGAGCTTGTTCTCCTTCTTTCCGATCGAGAAGCCGGGGAAGTCCCGCTCCACCAGGAAGGCGGTGATCCCCTTGTAGCCCTTCGTGAAGTCGGTGTTGGCGAAGACGATGAAGATCCCCGCTTCGGCCCCGTTGGTGATCCAGAACTTCCGCCCCGTGAGCGACCAGCCGCCGTCGGCCCGCTCGGCCTTCGTCTCAAGCGCAAAGGCGTCGCTGCCGCTGGCCGGCTCGGAGAGCGCGAAGGCGCCCAGCAGCTCGGTCGTGAGCCGGGGAAACAGCCGCGCCTTCTGCTCGTCGGTGCCCCAGCGGAGGACCGCGTTGTTGACCAGCGTGTTGTGCACGTCGACATAGATGGCCGCCGACGCATCCACCCGGGCGAGCTCCTCGATGGCCAGCGTCGCCATGAAGATCGACCCCCCGGCGCCACCGTACTGCTCGGGGACCTCGATGCCCATGAGACCGAGCTGGAAGAACTTCGTGACGAGCTCGGGGCGAAAGCGGCCGGCCTCGTCCATCTCCGATACGTACGGGCGGACCTCGGACTCGGCGAACTCGCGGACGGTGGAGCGGAACAGCTCCTCTTCCTCGCTGAGGATGCTGAGGGCGGGTGCGGCGGTGGTGACGTGGGTCATCGCTGGCTCGCGGGAGGGGTGCGTCTGTGGAAGCAAGATACTGCCGGAGGTACGATCATGGGACCGAAGTTCAGGAGGTGGTGGCAGGTGGCCGCGCTGGGGGTGCTCGCCGGTGCCGCCGCGCCCGCTGCGGATCGCGCGCTCGAGGCAGGGACAGGAAACCGCCGCGGGCGTTTTTGCGGGGCTCGGGGATGCGCTGGCGGCCGACCGGAGCGCTGCCTACGCCGTCGTCGCCAAGGACCTCAGTGGCCAGATCGTGGTCCAGGAACGAGCCGGCGGCAGCCTCGGCCG
This sequence comes from Gemmatimonadales bacterium, assembly GCA_050733355.1. Taxonomy (GTDB): domain Bacteria; phylum Gemmatimonadota; class Gemmatimonadetes; order Gemmatimonadales; family GWC2-71-9; genus DASQPE01. Next base: position 2,382 of record JBOHSY010000052.1, read on the forward strand.
GTCGGTGTTGCTCGGCGGGCTCGCGGCGCTCCTCGGACCGGGCGGCGGGCAGGGCGAGGCCGGGAACACCGCTGTGGACAGCCTGCGCGCCGCGCTGGCACCCGGCAGCTCGGCGATCCTCGCGCTGGTGGATAGGGGGCGCATGGACGCGGTCACGGAGCTGCTCCAGCCAACCAGCCCGCGGGTACCGGCGGCCATAGTAGTCGGCCCGACGGTGGAGGAAACGTCATCGGAGGGCCAGGGCATCCGCGCCAGCCCTCCGGTGCACTCCACGGTCACCGGGTACACACCAGGGACGGACTACGAGCCCGGGGTCGGCATCGAGCCGGGGACCGGCTATGCGCCCGGCGTGGGAATCCAGCCGGATACCGCTGACGGGCGGGACGAGTCGATGGATCGGCGGTAGCGGGCGTCCGGCGCTGGCGTAGCCGGACGCCGGCGGGCAGATTCGACGGGTCTCGGTCCCAGGTCCCCCGATGTCGCAGACGACCGCTTCGCTGGCGTACGTTCTCGATGACCGGTACGAGCTCGGGCGCGAGCTCGGTAGCGGGGGTATGGCGACAGTCTATCTCGCCCGCGACCGCCGGCACGACCGTCCCGTCGCGATCAAGGTCCTCTTCCGGTGGCAGCCTGCGGTCCGGACGGGGCGGGTGATGCCGCACCTGGCGCGCACCTCAGCGCGGTCACCGCGGAGATTCGGGCAGCCGTGGAGGACTCCGTTCGCGCCCTTATCGGCCGAAACGTCGCGGCGATCACCGCGCGCGATGCAGACGCGGGGGGCGGGCGTTACGTCGTGCTGCAAGAGCACGCGTCGGATCCCCCGCCTCACTGACGCGGAACGCGGCCACGCACCAGCGTTCCGCCGCCACGAGCGCGAGCGGGCTTCCCCGGCCCATTACGTTTCGGCGTCATGTCCCCGACTTCCGCAACTCCCGCAAGCCCGACGACCTCGGTGCTCCGGCGCCTCCGCGAGGACCGCGCCCTCCTCGCCGTCGAGCTGCGCCCGCCGCGCACCGGCCTCTCCTACGCCGAGAGCCTGGATGCCTGGATCGACGCGTACCACTCGATCCGGCGCCTCGCGCGGCACGACACCCTCATCTTCCTGACCGACAATGCCGTGGGCCAGTCGGAAGAGGAGAACCTCGCGCACCTCACCGCGAACCTCGCCGGCGAGCTCCCCACGGCCAAGGTCGTGCCGTTCCTCACCTGCAAGCACTCGCTGGAGTACATGCACCTCTACGCGGCGCGCGCGGCCTCGCACGGATTCGAGGCGGTGGCGGTCGTCGGCGGCGATCAGTCCGCCGGCCTGCCGCGCTGCGTACCCCACGCCTACGAGCTTCGGCAGCGCATCCGCGGCTGGACGCCCTCGCTCAACCTCGGCGGCTGGGTGAATCCGCACCGCGATCCGGCGCGCCAGGTGGACTTCCTCCTGAACCCGGA
>JBOHSY010000053.1:0-4022 GCA_050733355.1 Gemmatimonadales bacterium
TTCGGCGGGGGATCCCGCGATTCCGCGGGCCTACACCAACAAGGTATTGGAAGGTCTACCCCAGGAAGCCTCGACGTGATGCGCTTCCCGGTCCCGGAGCGTGGCACTTACCGGATCCTGTGCGGAGTGCCCGGCCACGGCCTTTCAGGGATGTGGATCTGGCTCAACGTGGACCGTCGGCGAACCGGCCTGGCTTCGGGCCGACAGGGTAAAGCCGCCCGAACAACAGCGAGAGAGGAGACACAGCGATGACGTGGGTGGTGCGCCCACGCTCGGCTAGGTGCTCCGCGAGCCTGCGCCACTGGTCACCGACATCGCCTCGCGGAGCATCTGGCTTGCGTAGCCCCACTCGTTGTCGTACCAGCTCATGACCTTGACCAGATCCCCGTCGATGACCTTGGTGAGCTCGAGATCGACGATGGACGCGCGCGAATCGCCGACGATGTCCGACGAAACGAGCGGGTCACGCGATACTCCGAGCACTCCGGCGTAGCGCTCCGTCTCGGCTTCTTCCGTGAGGATCTGGTTCACCTCACCGACGGCCGTCTTCCGCGAGGTGACGAACGTGAGGTCCGCGATCGATCCGACCGGAATCGGTGCCCGGACCGCGATCCCGTCGAACCGGCCCGCGTACTGTGGCAGCGCACGCGTCGTCGCGAGCGCGGCACCCGTCGTGGCCGGCACGAGGTTCGCCGCCGCGGCCCGACCGCGACGGAAATGCTTGTTCGGTCCGTCGACGATCGCCTGGGACGAGGTATAGGCGTGCACGGTCGTCATCGCCGCCTTCTCGAATCCGATGCGGCGGCCGATGACCTCGACGATCGGCGTGATGCAGTTCGTCGTGCAGCTCGCGCAGGAGATGATGGCGGCAGTGCCTCCCGGCACGTTTACACCATGGACCACCGTTTCCACCTCTCCACCTTTCGACGGCGCCGAGAGGAGGACAATCCGTGCACCCGCGCGGATGTGCTTCTCGAGATCCTCCCGCCGCGTGAGCGCCCCGGTACACTCGAACACGAGCGCGACGCCCAGCTCCTTCCAGGGGAGGTCCAAAGGGTCGCGGTTCCTCAGCGTCCGTAGCTTGCTGCCGGCGACGATCAGGTCGCCTCCATCGACCACCACGGGCTTCGCGTACCGCCCGTACACCGTGTCGAAGCGAAGCAGGTAGGCGAGGTTCTCGACGTCAACCAGGTCGTTGACCGCGATCAGCTCGAATGATGGCTCGTCGACCACCAGCTTCAGGATCGCGCGTCCGATTCGTCCCAGACCGTTGATGGCGACTTTGGTGCTCATCCCGCGCTCCCTGTGAGACAGCCCGCTACCGGCGACCCGCGGCCACCGGCGACAGCCGGGCCGACTTGAGGACGATCTGAACGCCACCCAGCGCCTTCGACACCGGGCGGTTCTTCCTGGCCTGCTCGGCGATCTCCCGGAACTCGCCCTCGTCCAGTCCGGACACTTCCGCTTCGGTCTCCAACTCGATCCGCGTGATGGCCAGCTGCGTGGGGTCCAGACTGAACCGTCGCCGTGGTGCGGATCGCCTCGGCGGTATGCCCGCGCTCCCCCAGAAAGAGCGAGAGCGCCATGGAGAAGCACCCGGCCTGCGCCGCCGCGATGAGCTCCTCCGGCGTGCTGCCCTTGCCGCCTTCGAACCGGGAGGCGAACGAATATTCGCCTGCAATCGTACCGGAGCGGAACGACCCGCTGCCGTCCTTGAGTCCTCCGCGCCAGACCGCCTGCGCCTGTTGTTTGATCATGGTGGCATCCTCTGTCTCGAGAAAAGAATATGATGGCATCCCGTCGGGTGCGGGCATCCGGCATGCCGACCTAGTCTATCACCGCACGCGTGAAGCTGGTCCGAAGAAGCCATGAAGCCGCCTTCACCCGATCTGTCGAGAAGACTCATGACCGCCACTCCCGAACTCCTGCACCTGCTGTCCCGCGATCCGGCTGAGTTCGCTGAGGTCGTCGCCGGCATGCAGGCGGCCGATGTCGCCGACGCCCTGCGGGATCTCGCGCCCCAGGCAGCCGGCCGCGTGATCGCGGCCCTCCCGTTCGACCTCGCCGTGCAGGTGCTCGACGATCCCGAGCTGGAGGACCGGGTATCCGTCATCCGGGCGCTGGACGTCGGGACCGCGGGGGCGCTCCTCGATGCCATGTCGGCCGACCAGCAGGCCACGTTGTTCCGCGACCTTCCCGAAGCCGAGCGTGTGCGGCTGCTGCCGGCACTCAGCGAGCCGGCGCAGGAGGCCCTGTCGCTCCTCCTGCAGTACCCACCCGAGAAGGCTGGCGGCATCATGACCACGGAGTTCATGAGCGTGCCGCCAACCTGGACCGTGGAGGAGACGCTGCGGCTCGTCCAGCGGGTGGGTGGAGCCAAGGAGACGGTCTACGAGCTCTACGTCGTCGACCCCACGGACAGTCGACTCAGGCAGGTGATCTCGCTTCGCGAACTCGTCCTGAGCGACCGCGGCAAGCTGGTGACCGAGATCGGCAGCCGGCGCAAGCTGATCACGGTGGACCCTGACACCGACCGCGAGGACGTGGCCCGCCTCATCTCGAAGTACGACCTCCTGGCCCCCGGTCGTGGACCAGGCAGGGCGCATCCTCGGAATCGTCACGGTGGACGACGTGATCGACGCCCTGGTCGCCGAGCAGACCGAGGATGTGCAGAAGTTCGGCGGGCTGGAAGCGCTGGATGAGCCGTACACCCAGGTCGGGTTCGGGGCGATGATCAGGAAGCGGGCCGGCTGGCTCACGGCGCTGTTCATCGGGGAGATGTTCACGGCCACGGCGATGGGGCGGTTCGAGCACGAGATCGAGCGCGCCGTCGTGCTGGCGCTCTTCATTCCGCTCATCATCAGCTCGGGCGGCAATTCCGGGGCGCAGGCCACCTCGCTCATTATCCGGGCGCTCGCGCTCCGGGAGGTCACACTGCGCGACTGGTGGATGGTGGCGGCCCGCGAGCTCCCCAGCGGACTGGCGCTGGGCGCGATCCTCGGGGCGATCGGCGCAGGGCGCATCATGCTCTGGCAGAGCATGGGGTGGTACGACTACGGGGAGTACGGCTGGTTGATCGCCCTCACGGTCGGACTCGCTCTCATCGGGGTGGTCACCTTCGGGTCGCTCACCGGCTCGCTACTTCCGTTCGCGCTCAAGCGCCTCGGGTTCGACCCGGCCAGCGCCTCGGCCCCATTCGTGGCAACGCTGGTCGACGTCACGGGCATCGTGATCTACTTCAGCGTAGCGGCCGTGATCCTCCGAGGAACCGTACTCTAGCCGCCGAAGGTGGGGAGATCACCGGATTGAATGAGGACGATCCAGAGCGGCCGGCTGCAGCTTGACAGCATGGATGTCCTTTCCTTAGCGTGGGGTGCATGAGCCCCCCTCTCTCACGCCGTGACTTCGTTCGCACGTCCGCCGCCGGAATCGGCTCGGGAACTGCCCTCGGCTCCCTGCTCGGCCTCGGGGCGAGCCTGGCGCCGGCCACAGTCCGCGCCCAGGAGCTCCGCATCAGACACGCGAAGGCGACGCCCAGCGTCTGCCCCTATTGCGCCGTCGGCTGCGCCACGATCGTCCGCACGATCGGGGGTGAGATCGTGAACATCGAGGGCGATCCGCGCAGCCCCCACAACGAGGGTTGCCTCTGCCCCAAGGGCGCGGCCACGTATCAGCTCCACAAGAACCCGAACCGCGCCACCAGGGTCCTGCACCGAAGGCCCGGAGCGGCCGGCTGGGACGAGGTCGAGCTCGATTGGGCCATGAACCGGGTGGCCGAGCTGGTCAAGAAGACCCGGGACGAGAGCTTCGTGGAGCGGCTCGCGAACGGCGCCCTGGTCAACCACACCACCGCGATCTTCGCCCTGGGCGGCGCCACCCTCGACAACGAGTGGAACCACATGCAGCAGAAGCTGCTGCGGGGACTCGGCGTGGTGGCGATCGAAAACCAGGCGCGAATATGACACTCCTCTAGCGTCCCCGGTCTGGGGACCCGGCTCGGTCGCGGCGCGGCGACCACCTAC
>JBOHSY010000054.1:0-1011 GCA_050733355.1 Gemmatimonadales bacterium
ACCTTCGATGACGCCGGTGGCGATTGGCCAGCCTTTCTCGAGTGCCATCGGGTAGTCGAGGTAGCCGCGCTTGTTGAGCAGGTAGTCGGCGCAACGGTCGGCGTTCGCCCGCTGGGCGGTCTCGAGGCCCAGGCAGGTGGCCTTGCGTCGGATGGCGGCGGCCACGGTGGGGGCCTGTCCGTCGAGGATCGCGAGGGCCTTGTCCTTCACCCAGGTCTCGGCGTCGGGGTCGCCTTCTGCGTAGAAGCTCCACGCCGCCCGCCAGAGGTACTCGAGGACGTGGATGAAGTCCATGAGGATGCTGACGGTGACGGAGCGAGCCTTCGCTTCGGCTTGGATGCGGTCGATCTGGTGGTTGTTGCCGTCCACCAGCGCCACCCACGTGCGCGCATGGGTCGGGTCGCGCCGCTCGGCTTCGTCGAAGACGTCGGAGAGGACCTCGGCGGCGTCCTCGACCACGCTCGCCGTCAGCCACTTGTTCGTGGCGCTCGGCGCTGGGGTGCGCTGCTCCTCGCCACTTCCGAGCACGTCGGCGGTGGTGCGCACCACGGGCGTGGCGTCGTAGACCGCGCCGACCTCGGCCATGCGCTTGCGGTTGCGCTTCTCGCCCTTGGACAGGCGGGTCTGAAGCTTGGTCGACGAAGCCGCGGCTGCGGCCGCGGTGGCGGGCCGCAAGGCGTCGGGTCGCATGACGATGCCCTTGCCGTCGGCCGAGAGGACGAGGATGTCGCCCGCATCGCCAGCAGGGGCCGCCCTGCTGGCGTAGAAGTCCTCGACGTCTTTCGCAGCCCTCTGCGCCAGCTGCTCCACCTGGCGTTTGCCCACCTCGGTGGCGGTGGCCTTGCGGATCGCCTCGGTGGCGTCGTCGAACGATCCCCGGGACGCCGCTTCTGCCGCCAGGCGGCGAAGACCGTGGGAGTGGCGCTCTTCAGGCAGGTTGAGCGCGGCGTCGGCAGGATGGAGGTTCGCGCGCCCCCGTCGGCGATACGCCAGGCGGCTGACGGTCACCTC
>JBOHSY010000055.1:0-2801 GCA_050733355.1 Gemmatimonadales bacterium
CGCGTCGGCAAGGCGCACCCGCCGCCGCCGGGCGAACCAGGCGACCGCGCCGAACCCCAGCGCGAGGACCGGGGCGAGTGCCAGCAGGAGCGGGGTCTCGAAGATCATGGCACGCGCACCACCAGCGTGGCGTTGAGCAGGAGCTCGAGCCCCAGCGCCAGGAGGCCCAGCAGGATGAACGGCTGCGTCGCCTCGTCGAACTGGGTGTGATGCATGACCGCGATCGGCGTCTTCTCGAGCTGGTCGATCTCCGAGAAGATGCGGCTGAGCGCCTCGCTGTCCTTGGCCCGGAAGTACCGGCCGCCGGTGCGGTCGGCGATCTCCCGCAGCAGCTCCTCGTCGATCTTGACCGGCAGCACCTCGTAGCGGAAGCCGCCGCCCAGACTCCGGCCGGTGGGAATGGGCGCTTCGCCCTCGGTGCCCACGCCGATGGTGTACACCTTGATCCCGTACGCGGAGGCGGTCGCGGCGGCCGTCCGCGGATCGATCAGTCCTTTGTTGTTCTCGCCGTCGGTCAGCAGCAGCACGACCTTCGACTTGTCCGGCGCCCGCCGCAGCCGGTTCACCGCGATCGCCAGCCCGCTCCCGATGGCCGTGCCGTCCTCCAGGCTGCCGATCCGCATCTCGAGAATCGCCTGCTCCACCACCGCGTAGTCGAGGGTGACCGGCACCTGCGTCAGCGCCTCGCCCGCGAATGCCACCAGCCCGATCCGGTCGGCCTCGCGGCCGCGCACGAAGGCGATCGCCTGTCGCTTGGCCACCTCGAGCCGGTTGGACGGCGCGAAATCCTCCGCCAGCATGCTACTCGAGATGTCGATGGTGATGACGATGGCGATGCCTTCCTTGCGCATCTCGACCCGGTCGCCCCCCACCCGTGGACCCGCGGCCGCCACGATCCAGGCGCCGAGCGCCACCGAGCGGAGCCAGACGGGGAGGCGCACCCACCACGACGGCCGCGCCACGGCGGCGGCGAGCGCCACATTGCTGTACGCCGCACCGGGCGAGACGCGGCGCCGGCGCCACCACCAGAGCGGCAGCGCGATCAGCAGCAGGAGCAGCCACGGGCGCATGAAGGTCATACAGCGAGCCGCGCCTCGAGCGCGGCGGCGCGCCCGTAGAGGTCGGGCGCGTCGGCGACGGCGCGGTCGTCGAAGCGCGCGGTCTCGAGCGACGCCAGGAGCGCCTCCGCCTCGGCGAGGGCCGTGTCGCTCCGGCGGGTCTCGATGGCGCGCCGCAACCGCTCGACCGCGGCATCGAGCACTACGCGGCCCTCGCCCGCGTCCGCCCAGCGCGCGACCGGCGGCTCGGCCAGGGGCACCTGGGGCGGCGCCAGCGCGATCGCGGGCCCGCGGCGGCGCCACCACCGGTGCAGCGGCAGCAGGAGCGCCGCGGCGCCCGCGAGCAGCACGAGCAGCGGCAGAGCGGACCGCTCCACCGTGGGCACCACCGGCGCCGGCGGCTGCGGCGTGATGATGGAATCCTCCGGGGACGCGGGAAGAATGCTTCGCACGACGATGGTGATCGGCTGGGCGGGGAGCGAGTCCTCCAGGCCGTTCGGCCGGACGAGCACGGGCCCCGGGACGGTGACCTGGTGCTCCCCCGGCGCCCAGGCCGCGACCGGCCAGGCCACCTCGGCCGAATCGCCGCGGCGGACCACGTGCGGGCGTCCCAGCCGCTCGATGGTGCCCGCGAGGTCCCATTCGGGCGCGCGCACAGTCCAGCCGGCGGGCGCCGCCACGGCGCGCCGGAGCCAGATGGTGTCGCCCACGGAGGGCAGCGCCGCCTGCGCCAGCGCCGCCAGCAGGAAAGGGATCACCGGCGCCCCACGCGGCGGGCCCGCGCCGCGAAATGTCGGCGGAGGGGAACCGTGTAGTCGCTGGCAGTATCGAGTTCCAGGTGGTCCACGCCGGAGGCGGCGAGCGCGTGGCGGCGCTGCTCCCGCCGGTGCTCGGCGAGCCGCGTCATCCGCTCCCGAAACAGGCGGTTGCCCGTGTCCACCAGCGCCCGCTGCCCGCTCTCCGCGTCGGCCAGCTCGATCCAGCCGGATTCCGGAAACGCCCGTTCGCGCGGCTCGTCCACGGTGATGACCACGACGTCGTGCCGCGCCGCGAGGCGGCGGAGCGGTCGCTCCCAGTCCTCCGCGATGAAATCCGACAGCAGCACCACGACGCTCCGGTGGCGGAGCAGCCGGCCGGCGTAGGTGAGCCCCGCGCCGAGATCGGTGCGCCGGGCTCGCGGCCGGAACGCGACGAGGTCGCGGATCACGCGCAGAGCGTGGGTCCGTCCCTTCTGCGGCCGGACGACGTGCTCGACCGCATCGGTGAAGAAGAGGGCCCCCACGCGGTCGTTCTGGAACGCGGCCGCGAGCGCCAGCACCGCGGCGACTTCGACGGCGACGGCGGCCTTCGCGACGGGCTCGCCCACTTCGAGGGAGCCGGATCGGTCCACCACCAGCAGAACCGTGAGCTCGCGCTCCTCGGTGAACGTCTTGACGAACGGGTGGCCGAGGCGGGCAGAGACGTTCCAGTCGATGGAGCGGAAGTCGTCGCCGGCCTCGTAGGTCCGCACCTCGGCGAACTCCATGCCCTGGCCGCGGAAGGCGGAGCGGTACTCGCCGGCGAACAGCGACCCGACGAGCCCGCGGGTGCGGAGCTCGATGGCCTTCACCTGCTTGAGAATCTCCGGGGAAACCGAGGACATGGGATCTGTGGCTATCCGCTATCCGCTATCCGCTATCGGCCGTTCCGCGGTCGCTTGAAGCCTCGCGCAGCGTTCCGAGCGACAGCCAAGCGAGCCGATAG
>JBOHSY010000056.1:0-13789 GCA_050733355.1 Gemmatimonadales bacterium
CCCGGGGCCTGGCCAACGGCTCCGACGTTGTGGGCCGGCACTACATGGGGCACATCAACTCGGTGCTGATGGCGCTGTCGAAGTGTCCCAACCCGACGGTGTTCCAGAAGACCCTCGCGATCAACGATTTCTACTTCGGCGCGCCGGACTGGCCGCACCCGATGGGGCACGTGTCGTTCGTCGGCAAGCTCGACGGCGTTACGCTATCCGCAGGGGCGCCCGCGATCGCGCCGGGCTGGACCCTCGACCTGATGGGCAAGCACTCGCTCGACTTCTGGCTCACGTCCGAGGATCTGCCGGATCCGGAGAACCGGGTGACCCTGGACCGCGACGGCAACATCGTGCTCGCCTACACGCCGAACAATGAGGAAGGGCACCAGCGGCTGACCCGCAAGGTCGAGCAGCTCATGCAGCAGCAGCGTGTGTGCGCCGTGCACGGGCACGAGTGCCACCAGGGGACCTTCGCGCGCAACCTGTTTGTCGGCCAGCGCATTCCGCTCGCTGGCGTGGCGCACCAGAACGGGACGGTCCGGTTCGGCCGCGACCCGCGGACGTCCGCACTGGACCCGACCTGTCGGGCGCACGAGGTCGACAACCTGTACGTGGTGGACGGGAGTTTCTTCCCGTCGAGCGGCGCGGTAAACCCGGCGCTCACGATCATGGCGAATGCGCTCCGGGTTGGCGATGTGATCCTGGAGCGCCTCGGAGCGCAGGCGGGCAGGCGGGCAGGCGGGCAGGCGGGCAGTCTCGCCGGGGCGGCCGTATGAAGCCGTTGAGACTAGCACTAGCACTAGCACTAGTAGTAGCACTCCCGCCGTCGGCGGATGGGCAGTACGCCATGCCGTGGCAGGGCCGCGGCGCGTTCTCACCCCAGGCCCTCACCGCCGAACAGCTCCGGCCGATCGGGGTCACGGCGGTGGCGTCGGTCGGGCTCACCGTATCCGACATGGACCGATCCCTGGCGTTCTATACCGGAGTGCTCGGATTCGAGAGGCTGGCAGAGCGGGAGGTCTCGGGTGCGGTGTACGAGCGGCTGATCGGCGTCCCCGGAGCGCGCGCCCGCGTGGTGGCGCTCCGGCTGGGCGACGAGGTCCTGGAGCTCACCGAGTTCGCGAGCCCCAAGGGCCGGCCGGCCCCGCCCGACTGGCGGAGCAACGATCGCTGGTTCCAGCACGTCGCGATCATCGTCCGCGACATGGACAGCGCCTTCGCGCGGCTTCAGGCGGCGGGCGTGCGGCACGCGTCGGCGGGCGGTCCCCAGCGGCTGCCCGACTGGAACCGCAACGCGGGCGGCATCCGCGCGTTCTACTTCCGCGACCCCGACGACCATCCGCTCGAGATTCTCTGGTTCCCGCCGGGCAAGGGGCTCCCGAAGTGGCACGCGGCCACGGATCGCTGGTTCCTCGGGATCGATCACACCGCGATCGTCGTGCAGGACACGCGGCGGAGCCTTGCCTTCTACCGCGATGCACTGGGCCTCCACGTCGCCGGCGCGAGCGAGAACTACGGGCCGGAGCAGGAGCGCCTCAACAACGTGCCGGGCGCCCGGCTCCGTATCACGTCGCTCCGCGCGGACGACGGCCCGGGGATCGAGTTTCTCGAGTACCTGACGCCGAAGACCGGCCGCCCCTTCCCCCGTGCCGCGCGGGCCAACGATCTGGTGCACTGGCAGACCCGCCTTCGCGTACCCGACGCCGGTCTGGCCGCCGCGCGGCTCCGGGCGGAGGGCGCGACGTTCGTCTCGCCCGGTGCCGTCGGCGTCGAGGGCACGGGCCCCGGACTCCTGGGACTTCAGGTGCGGGACCCCGATGGTCACGTGCTGCAACTCGTCGAGCCTTGAGGAGAGACCGATGGCAACCCAACTCGAAGCGATACTCGCGGGCGCGGCGCTGGCGCCCAGCGGGACCACCGATGACGGAGGCACTTACATGAAGGCGATCGCGGTCGTGCCCGGGCGCCCCGACTCGGTCCATCTCGCGGAGCTGCCGAAGCCGGCGGTGGCGGAGGTGCCCAACGGCCGGGGCGTGCTGGTGAAGGTGCTGCGCGTGGGTGTGGACGGTACCGACAAGGAGATCAACGCGGCGGAATACGGTGCGGCTCCGCCGGGATTCGACTTCCTGGTCATCGGTCACGAGAGCTTCGGGCGGGTGGAGGCGGTGGGCCCGAACGTCACCGAGCTGCGGCCGGGCGACTACGTCGTCGCGACGGTGCGGCGGCCGGGGTCCAGCCTCTACGACAAGATCGGCACGTACGACATGACCACCGACAACACGTACTTCGAGCGCGGCATCAACCTGCGCCACGGCTATCTCACCGAGTACTACGTGGACGAGCCCGAATACATCGTGAAGGTGCCCGACGGCCTGCGCGAGGTCGGCGTGCTGCTCGAGCCGCTCACGGTGGTGGAGAAGGGGATCGCGCAGGCGTACGAGATCCAGCGCCGGCTCCGCGTCTGGCGGCCGCGCCGCGCGGCCGTGGTTGGCGCGGGCACCATCGGGCTGCTCGCGACCATGGTGCTCCGGCTCCGCGGCCTCGAGGTGACCACCTTCGGCCGGACGCGGAAGCCGTACCGCAACGCCGACCTGCTCGAGTCGCTCGGCGCCCGCTACGTCTCGGTGCAGGACCAGCCGCTGCTCGACGTGGCGCGGCAGGGTGGACAGTACGACCTGATCTTCGAGGCATCGGGGCAGTCGTCGGCGGTATTCGAGGCGATGCAGGCGCTCGGCAAGAACGGGGTGCTGGTGCTCTCCAGCGTGACCGGCGGCGACAAGCAGCTCACCGTGCCGGCCGATCGCATCAACCTCGAGTTCGTGCTGGGCAACAAGGTGATGGTCGGCACGGTCAACGCCAATCGTGAGTACTTCGAGCTCGGCGTGCGCGACATGGCCCAGGCGGAGGCGCAGTACCCGGGCTGGCTCGGGCTCCTGCTGACGCACCCCGTGCGCGGGCTGGAGCAGTACCGCGAGCTGTTCGAGACGCTCACGACCGCCAAGGGCGCGATCAAGATCTATTTGGAGGTGGCGGAGTCGTAGGCGGCACCGCGTGCCGGCCCGCCCGCCGGTCCCGGCGCAGCGCTCCAACGCGCCCCTCCGGAGCCCTCGCGTCACGGCTCGCGCCTGACTCGCGAGCGAGGTCCCTCGACCTGCCCTAGCTTCCAGCATGCGGCGCCGCCACTTCCTCGCCGCCGCGGGGGCCGCGGGCGCGGCGCTCGCGGGGGACACGTTTGCGATCGAGCCGCGACGGGTGCAGCTCACGCGCCACGATGTCCCCGTACCGGGGCTGCCGCCCGCGCTCGAGGGGCTGCGCATCGCGCAGGTGAGCGACATGCACCTGCCGGCCTGCCGCGGGCCGGTGGCGGTGGCGCTCGAGCTGCTCGCGCGCGAGCGGCCCGAGATCGTGCTGCACACCGGTGATGCGCTCGAGACGGCGGACGCGGCGCTGCTCGCGGATCTCGGCCCGGCGCTTTGCGGCACGGTGGCCAGCGCCGCGGTGCTCGGCAACTGGGAGCACCGGGTGGCGTTCACCGGGCGCGCGGCGGAGCGGGCGTGGGGCCGCGCCGGCGTCGCGCTCCTGCTCAACTCGCACCTGATCGCACGGGTGAGCGGCGCCGAGCTGGCGTTGGTGGGTCTCGAGGATCTCCTGCACGCACGGCCCGACGTGGTCGCCGCACGGCGAGGCCTGTCGGTCGGCATTCCGGAGATCTGGCTCGGGCACGAGCCCGAGCTGACCGCCTACCGCCCCGCCGACGTAGCGCCACCGGCCGTTTTCCTCAGCGGCCACACCCACGGCGGGCAGATCCGCATTCCCGGCGTTCGCCCGTTCACCCCGGTGGGCTCGGGCAGCTACGTCGCGGGCTGGTATCACGACCGGCGGGGACCGCTCTACGTCTCGCGCGGGATCGGCACGGCGGAGATCCGCGCCCGATTCCTCTGCCCGCCCGAGCTGCCGGTGTTCCGGCTCACCCGCGCTTAACGGCCGATCGGCCGACGCGTCAGTCCAGGTGCGACGCCGTGGCGCGCAGCATCCAGGCCGTCTTCTCGTGCTGCTCCATCAGGCCGGTGAGGAAATCGTTCGTCCCGACGTCGCCGTAACGTTCACCGACCTCCTCGAGATCGTGCCGGAGGCACTCGGCCAGCCCTTCGTGATCGGCGAGCAGGGTGAGCACCATCGCCCGCGCATCCGGATACTCGCCGGGCGCCTCGGACAGCCGGGCGTGCTCGCGGAGCTCCACCAGCGTTCCGATCGCCTGGCCGCCCATGGTACGGACCCGCTCGGCCACGTCGTCGACCGCGGCCGCGAGCTCGATGTACTGCTCTTCGAAAAATCTGTGCAGCGCGTGGAAGTGCGGCCCCACCACGTTCCAGTGGAAGTTCCGCGTCTTGGTATAGAGGACGTACTCGTCGGCGAGGACGACGTTGAGGATCCGGATGACGCCGGCGCGCTGCTCCTCGTTCAGTCCGATCTTCGGGTGCATCATGATGCCTCGGCGGCCTGGGGTCGTCTGTTGGGCCCGTTCCTTGTACATTGTAACCCCGAGTCCGGAGGCTGCGCCCTGGTCGCAGGCCTCGCATGTTCAGCACGATCACCTGAGACGTTTACCGATGCCGACCCGCCCTCGCTCCGTTTCGCTGCGTGCACCCGCGCTCGCGGCCGCCGTGCTCGTCCTTGCCTGCTCACAGCCCAAGGACCGCGTCCCGCTCGCGACCATGGAACAGGGCCGTACGTACACCAATTGGCTCTACGGTCAGGAGTACGGCAGGCTGTGGGAGCGCCTGACGCCGGAGATGCAGCGCGTGTTCGGCAGCGCGAACGCGCTCGGCCAGTTCGCGGGGAAGGCGGTCACCCGCTTGGGCCAGGAGCGGCAGACCGTGGACGAAGCGGTCGCCGGCGCGCCGGCCGAGCGGGTGTACAGTCGCACGTCGTCGTTCGCGGCCGCGCCCCGGCCGATGGTGATCCAGTGGACGATGACGGAGAACGGGGCGGTGAGCGGGCTCGTCGTGCGGCCGGCGGACTCCTCGAGCAGCGAGTAACTCGAAACTCGGAACTCGCAACTCAGTACACCCGCCCCCCGAGCGGCACCTCCCGCTCCACCGCCAGCAGCACCACGCGGCCCCGTTCGTCGGGCAGCCCCAGCACCAGCACCTCCGACGTGAACCCGGCAATCACCCGTGGGCCGAGGTTCACTGCCGCCACCACCAGCCGCCCCACCAGCGCGCCGGACGGATAAAGATCCACCAGCTGCGCGCTGGAACGCTTCTCTCCCAGTGGCCCGAAGTCGATCCAGAGGCTGTAGGCTGGCTTCCGCGTGGCGGGGTTCGGCTCGGCGCGGACCACGCGCCCCACCCGGAGGTCGAGCGTCCGGAACGCCTCGACGGCGTCAGTCACGCGAGCAGCTCGCCGCGGAGCGTCGTCACCGCCTGACCGCCCAGCAGCACGCGCTCACCCTGCAACGTCACTCGCACGATGCCGCCGCGCGACGATGCCTGGCAGCCGACCAGCTGATGCCGGCCCAGGCGCGCGCCCCAGAGCGGACCCAGAGCGCAGTGCGCCGACCCGGTGACCGGATCCTCCGCCACGCCGACCGCGGGCGCGAAGAAGCGGGAGACGAAGTCGTAGCCGTCGGTGGAGGCCACGCTGGTTACGATAAGGCCGCGGCCGCCGAGTCGCGCGAGCGCCGTGAGATCGGGATCGAGCGCGCGCACCGCCGCTTCGCTCTCGAGCTCCACCAGCCAGTCGAACGGCGTGCGCGCCGCCGCTACCATCGGCGCGCCGAGCGCCGCGACCAGCCGGGCGGGCGCCTCGGCGGCGACCGGCGGCGTGGCGGGAAAGTCGAGCGTGATCCAGCCGTCGCGGGTGACGGCCGTGAGCAGGCCGCTACGGGTTCGGAAGCGCGCCACGTCGCCCCGCCCGAGGCGCCCTTCCTCCCAGAGCACGTGCGCGCTCGCGAGCGTGGCGTGGCCGCAGAGATCCACCTCGACCGCCGGCATGAACCACCGGAGCCGCCATCCGTCGCCGTCGGCGAGCAGGAACGCGGTCGCGGCGTGGTTCATCTCCCGCGCGACCGCCTGCATCCAGCCATCCTCGCGCGGGGCGGGGAGGACGCAGACGGCGGCCGAGTTGCCGGCAAAGGGAGTGGCGGTGAAGGCGTCGACCACCGTGATGGGTTGGGGCATGGGGTACCGGTGTTAGTGCTAGCACTAGCTCAGGCCTTCAGCTCGAACCCTTCCTTCAGAACCCACACCTTGAGCGCGAAGAAGAGCCGGATCATCGCCGCGTGATCGCCCTCGGACACGAGCAGCACGAGCGCGCCGGCGTCGGTGCCCCGGGTGCGCTTCACGTTGGCCTTGGTGCGCATGCGGTGCCGGAGGCTGTCGAACCACGCGGGCAGCTCGTCGCGCTGGTCGGAGCGGACGATCGCCCGGCTCCGCTCGCCGCTCACGTCGGCGAGTGAGGCCACGCAGTAGCGCTTGCCCTTCGCGTCGCCCAGCGTGCCGCGGACGAACATGACCGATCGGTCGGGCAGCTCCGCCCACACCCGCAGGTTCGGGGTCGTGCGCGGCCGCACCTCGAGCGGATCCCCCATGCGCTTCGGGATGCGCACGATGAACTCCCAGTGATTCCGGCCGTCGAAGTTGCCGTCGGTCACGTGATAGGTCTGCTCGAACCCCTGCTGCGGTTCGCCGCCAAACGTCCACGAGGCCGGGCGGCGTTCGCCCGGCTCGACGTCCACGCGATCGAGGCGGTAGGTCTTGCGTCGCGACATGGCGCAGCCTCCACTGGGTGGGCGGTGCTCCGTCAGGGATGAATGGTGCGGTGGAACGTAGGCGGTGGCGCCCCCGAGCACAAAGTCTATGCGGGCGGCGGGCCGGCCCCACGATGCCGCTCGACCGGCCGGTCGTCCATCGCCTCAGCTCGCACCGACCCTGGGCTCGGCGCCGGGCCGGAGCGTCCGGTGGAGTTCCTCGAGGCACGCCGGCGTGCCGCGCAGGCGCTCGATCAGTTCGGGGTAGTCGACCGGGATAGTGAAGTCGAAGCGCCGCTCGGCCCAGGCAATGCGCGCGGGCATTTTTGGTTCCTGGGCTCAACCGCACCCTTCGACGTACTCGACCGCCGGCATCAGGCCGGCGTGATAACGGAGCACCCGCTGCTCGTTCATCTCGAAGACGACGCGCTGCGACGAATCGGCCGGGGCCCGATAGATCAAGTAGCGACCCGCCGTGTCGTACTTGTGGGGCCGCTGCTCCAGGCCCGACGGATAGCGGGCACGAATCTCGGCTTCGCTCATGCCGACCTCCGCGCCGGCCGTGGTTCGGATCCCCGCCGAGTCCACGTCGACACGCACGAGATTCCCGTTCTCGAGCATCAGCCGGAGGCCGACCGGCACCGCCGCGGGCACGAAGGAGACGCACCGGTCGGTCGGCGGCGGGTCGCCGAGCGTGTCCCCGAGCGCCGCGCGGGCCTCGGCGACCGGCATGCCGTACCGGAGCGGGCCGACGCCGTCGCGCCGTACGGTCCAGTCGGGCGCCGCGGGTCTGGCCGGTGCGTTGTCACCGTCCGCGTGGGGCGAATCGCCGCCGGCGCCGGGACTGCAGGCGAGCGCGGCGGCGAGCAGGGCTGACGAGGGCAGGCGACGGCGCATCCCGAAGTAGCCGTAGGTCAACGACATGAGCAGCTCCCGTGCGGGGGAGTCGGCAATCACTCCACGACGACGCGCCGACCGTCGCCCTGGACCGGATACGATTCAGCGACAGGGCCCGTGAACCAGACCCCCACCCGCAGACCCACCGCGAGCGCCCCGGGCGCCAGCCGCTCGCCGTTCGCCGTCTCAATCCGCGTATTCGGGGTCAGGCGAACCACCGCCTTGTCCGATCCAGACTCCTCGCCAGGCACTGCTTCCACCCGGATGCTCCCGCCGGTGCGGGCCGTGATGGTGCCGCGAAGGTCGGGGGCCTCGGCGGGCTGGTCGGGTCCGGTGCGGTGCGAAGGGTCGTCGGTTGAACCGCCGGCGCACGCGGTTACCAGGGCGGCGATCAGGAGGGCTCGGTGCATGCTGGCCTGCCTCGGTGCATGGCCGTATCGTAGCGGGGGGACGCCCACCGTGTCACGTCACCAGGCCGACGCCCACCAAGCCGAAGGAGATCGACGGATGGCCAGCGCCGCCTCGCCCGCCAGGAAGCCGGTCCTCGTCCGGTGCGCTATCTGCGGGGCGATCAATCGGGTCGACCTCGCGCGACTGGACCAGAAACCGAAGTGCGCCCGGTGCAGGAAGCCGCTCGCCCTGGACCGCCCCCAGAAGGTCACCGACGCCGACTTCCAGAAGATCATCGACGGGGCGAGCGTGCCCGTCGTGGTCGACTACTACGCGGACTGGTGCGGCCCCTGCCATGCCATGGCGCCGATCCTGGACGACTTCGCCCTGGAGCGGGCGGGCGACGTCCTCGTCCTCAAGCTCGATACCGACGCCAACCCGGAGACGGCCAGACGGTTCGGGATCCGCGGCATTCCGACGCTGGTCTCGTTCCGCGGCGGCAGGGAGCTGCGGCGCCATGTCGGCGTGGCTGACCGGAAGGTGCTGGAGGGGCTGGTGACCTGACGGGATACTAAAGCGCTGCGGGCCCGGCGAATGCGAGAGCGTGATGGAGAGCACGCTCGCCGGCGAGTTCAGGCGGAACAGCAGCGTGGTGCACCCCACGCCCCGAGACACGAGGAGCGTGCGCCCGTCGTCGAGATCGAATCGCCCGGCGAGATGGCGCCGGGACAGGTCGCCGAGGGAGAGCGGCCGGCCGCCGACGTCGAGCAGCCCTGATGGCGCGTGCATTAGCAGCAGCCGCACGCCAAGCGCACCGTCGAGCGCAGCGGCCGCGTCCGGCTCGCCGGACGTGTGGTCGTCGAGCCCGGAGAGCGAGACGTTCTGAAAGCGCGGGGGGAGCCGGACGCGCCGGTTGGTCAGCACCAGGATGCCCGCCCCCTCGAGCTGCGCGACCACCTCGGGCGCCCCGACCCAGTGGTCGTGGTTGCCCAGTACCGCGTAGCGGCCGAGCGGCGCGGGGATGCGGCCGAGCAGCTGCGCGACGTTCCGCGCGTACTCCGGGCGCAGCGAGACGAAGTCGCCGCCGAGCAGCAGCAGATCGGCGTCGAGCCCGTGGAGCGCCTGCGCTGCGTGCGCCACGACCTCGGCCGGCGTGGTCGGGCCCGCGTGGAAGTCGGCGGCGAACGCCACCCGGAGCCTCCCGACGTCACCCAGGGGATCGGGGATGGCGACCTCGTGGTGCTCGACGGCGACATCGAGCGGCGCCCCCAGCCGTACAGCGAGGCGCGCCGGCCAATCGTTCGGCATCAGCGCGGCCAGGAGGCGCTCCGAGGTCCGCCGCCAGCCGGTGTAGTTCCGGATCGGAATGTCCGCTCTCCGGCCTCAGGCTACCGACTTCCGGTAGCGGCGCACGGCCAGCGCCAGCACGACGACGCCTCCCGCGGCCAGGCCCAGGAGCGGCGGGCCCACGGCCTCGAGCCCGGCGCCCCGGACGAGCACCGACCGCATGATGAACACGAAGTGCTTCACGGGATTCACCTCCGCCACCCGCTGCGCCCAGTCCGGCATCGAATCCACCGGGGTGAACAGTCCGCTCATCAGCAGAAAGATGAGGATCACGAAGAAGGCGAC
This sequence comes from Gemmatimonadales bacterium, assembly GCA_050733355.1. GTDB lineage: Bacteria > Gemmatimonadota > Gemmatimonadetes > Gemmatimonadales > GWC2-71-9 > DASQPE01. The sequence continues at coordinate 9,662 of JBOHSY010000056.1, forward strand.
GAACATCGCCTGTTGCTGGGTCCGGGTGACCGTCGAGATCCACAGGCCCAGGCCGAGCACGACGATGAGGTAGACCGCCGCCGCAACGTAGACCAGCAGGAGGCTCCCGCGCATCGGGATGCCGAACACGAGCTTCCCGATCGCCAGCCCGATGGAGAAGATCACGAGCGACAGCAGCCAGAACGGGATGAGCTTGGCCGCGATGAACTGGACCTTCGTCATCGGCGTGACGTTGAGCTGCTCGAGCGTGCCCAGCTCGTTCTCCCGGGTGATATTCTGCGCCGTGAGCAGCAGGCCGATGATGGTGGTGAGCGACACCATCAGCGCCGGCACCATCCAGTGCTTGTAGTTCCGGGTCGGGTTGAACCACCGCTGGGTCCGGAGGTCGAGCGGCGCCGATCGCGGGGCGGCGCTCGCGCCGCCCCGCGAGACGGGCAGGGTCCGATCCAGCTCCCGCGCGTAGGATGCGAGGATCGCGTTCGCGTTCGACTGAACGATTCCCGCGGTCGCGCCCTCCTCGGCATTGAGGACGAGCTGTACCGGGGCGCGCCCGTGCCGGACTAGATCCTCCTCGAAGCGCCGGGGGATGTGGAGCACGGCGGTCACCTCGCGGTCGAGCAGCGCATGCTCCACGCTGGCGTCGCTCGGCTCGTAGCGCACGACCTTGAACTGCCGCCCCGCCTCCAGCCGCTGCACCAGTCCGCCCGAGACCGTCGTCCGATCCTCGTCCACCACGAGCATCCGCACCTGCTTCACGTCGAACGTGGCCGCGTTGGCCAGCAGGAGCAGCTGGACGACTGGGATCATGAAGATCTGAAACACGGTCGTATGATCACGGAAGATCTGGAGGAACTCCTTCCGGACCAGGAAGAAGATCGTACGCATGGCTCAGCCCAGCCGGATCGCGAGCCGCCGCGATCCCTGAACGAGGAGGAACAGGGTCATCCCGATGAGGATCAACGTCTCTTGCCACAGCGTCGCGAGGCCGGCCCCCTTGATCATGATGCCGCGCACGATGGTCAGGAACCAGCGGGCCGGCACCAGGTGGGACAGCCACTGGAGCGGCGCCGGCAGCGAGTCGAGCGGGAAAATGAACCCCGACAGCAGCAGCGTCGGCATCATGAGTCCGGCAAGCGCCGCGATCATGGCGGTGCGCTGGTTGGGCGCCTTGGTGGAGATCACGATCCCGAGCGCGAGCGCGGTGATGATGTAGAGTCCGCTCTCCGCCAGGAGCAGCGCCAGGCTCCCCCTGAGCGGCACACCGAAGACCGTCCGGGCGGCGGCCAGCACCAGCAGCACGCTCACGAAGCCCAGCACGATGTACGGCGTGACCTTGCCCGCCACGATCGCCCGGGGCCGGATCGGCGAGACCAGCAGCATCTCCATGGTGCCGGTCTCCCTTTCTCGCGAGATCGAGATTGCGGTCATCAGTGCGGAGACGATGGTGAGCACGAACGCCACCAGCCCCGGCACGAAGAGGTGGGCGCTCTCCAGGGTTGGGTTGTACCGCAATCGGGTGGCGGCCTCGATGCCCAGCGACCCACCGGTCGGGACTGCCTCGCGATACCAACGCCCGACAATCGACGCCGCATATCCCTGCATGATGCCGCCGGTATTCGGGTCGCTCCCGTCGGTGAGCAGCTGGACCGGCAGCGAGTCCGCCCGGCCCAGCCGGCGCTCTACGTCGCGAGGCAGCACCAGCGCCTGGCGCACGGTACCGGAACGGAACTGAGGGTCGAGAACCTCGGCGCTGGTCGCGATGCCGACGATCCGGAAGCGGTCGGACGCCGCGATCCGCTGGCGCAGCTCGAGCGTTGCGACATCCGGCGTCGGATCCACGATCACGATGGGGATCTCCCGCACGTCGGTGCGCACCGCGAAGCCGAAGATCAGCACCTGTAGCACCGGAAACAGGATCAGGATCGCCAGCGTCTGCTTGTCCCGGAGCAGATGGAGCGTCTCCTTGCGGACAAATCCCAGGAAGGCTTTCATGCCGCCGCGCCCGGCCGGGTGAGCTTGAGGAACACCTCATCCAGGGTGGCGGCGCCCACCGCGCTTCGCACCTCGGCGGGGGTGCCCATAGCTGCGATGGCCCCGTTCACCATGATGGAGATCCGCCGGCAGTACTCCGCCTCGTCCAGGTAGTGCGTGGTGACGAGCACGCTCGTGCCCCCGGCGCCGGCCTCGTAGATCAGCTCCCAAAAACGCCGGCGGGTGATCGGGTCTACTCCACCCGTCGGCTCGTCGAGGAACACGACGCCGGGCCGGTGGAGCAGCGCCACGCAGAACGCGAGCTGCTGCTTCCAGCCGAGGGGAATCTCCCGCACGAGCTCGTCGCCCGCGTGCTCGAGCCCGATCCGGGTGAGGATGTCGCCGGTACGGGTTACGATGTCCCGGTCGCTCACGCCGTAGATGCCGCCGTACAGGGTGATGTTCTCCTGCACGGTGAGATCCTCGTACAAGGAGAACCTCTGGCTCATGTAGCCGATCCGGCGGCGGACCTGCTCCGCCTGCGTCCCGATGTCGAAGCCGGCCACGGTCGCCGAGCCCGACGTAGGCTGGAGCAGGCCGATGAGCATGCGCATCGCGGTCGTCTTGCCCGCCCCGTTCGCGCCCAGGAACCCGAAGACCTCGCCTCGCTCGACGTGGAAGGTGATCGCGTCCACCGCTGTGAACGTGCCGAATCGGCGGGTGAGCGCCCGCGCGTCAATGGCATGGTCGCTCATGCGGCGGACGCCTCCGCCATGTGCCACATGAAGGCGTCCTCGATGCTGGCGGCGATCGGCTCGATCGCGACACCCGTGAGATCGGCGGACGCGAGGTACGCCCTCAGCTCGTCCACAATGGCTTCGGGGGCGACTCCCTGCCGGGCGTCGGTGTAGTGCAGCGTCTCGCCGAAGGGCCAGACCGCCGCCGCATGAGGGAAGCGCCGGAGCGCACCGAGCAGCCCGAGGGTATTGGCGCCCCGCACCGCGAGCAGCGGCCGTGGGTAGCGGCGGCCGATCTCCGCCGGGCGGTCGGTCACGAGCAGCCGCCCGTCCTGCATCAGGCTCACCCGGTCGCAGAGGCTCGCCTCGTCCATGTACGGCGTGGAGACCACGATCGGCAGCCCCTCGTCGCGCAGCCGGCCGAGCAGATCCCAGAATTCCTTCCGCGACACCGCGTCCACCCCGGTGGTGGGCTCGTCCAGGAAGAGGATCTCGGGGCGGTGCACCAGCGCGCAGCAGAGCGCGAGCTTCTGCTTCATGCCGCCGGAGAGCGCTCCCGCGCGGCGGCCGGCGAAGCGCTCGAGCGGCACCCAGATGGGCGCGATGGTCTCTTGCGCCGCCGCAACCGTGGTGTTGAAGAGCGCCGCAAAGAACGTGAGGTTTTCCACCACGCTGAGATCGGGATAGAGCGAGAAGCGGCCCGGCATGTACCCGATCCGCGTCCGCAGGTCCCACAGGTCCTTCACCACGTCCTTCCCCAGCACCCGGGCCGTGCCGGCGTCGGGCAGGAGCAGCGTGACCAGGATCCGGAACAGCGTCGTCTTGCCGGATCCGTCGGGACCGATCACGCCGTAGAGCTCGCCCGGAGCCACGCTGAACGACACGTCCTGGAGCGCGGCGTCGTCGCCGAACCGGCGGACGAGGCCATGAGCCTCGACCGCGGGGCCGTCACTCATCGCCGTCGCCCTCCCGACCGATCATCAGCTCGCCCGGCATCCCGATCCTGAGCGCGCCGTCGGCGTTCGCCACGGCCACTTTCACCGCGTATACCTGATCGGCGCGCTCGTCCCGCGTCTGGATCGGCGTCGGGGTAAACTCGGCTGCGGACGCAATCCAGGTGATCCGGCCCGGCAGCGTCGCGATGGAGTCGGCCCGGTCTACGCCGACCCTCACCTGTTGTCCCAGGCGGAGCTGCGTGAGCTGCGCGTTGCTCACGTAGGCGCGGAACGTGAGCGAGTCGAGCGAGGCCAGCTTGAAGAGGGGCTGCCCAGACTGGATGTACTCCCCGGGCTCGGCGTACCGCGCGAGCACGGTGCCGTCCTGCGGGCTCACGATGCGACTCCGCGCCAGCCGGTCGTCGAGCTGCGCCACCTGCGCGTCGAGCGCGGCGACCTCCTGGGTGGCCGTGCCCCGCGCCGCG
>JBOHSY010000057.1:0-3723 GCA_050733355.1 Gemmatimonadales bacterium
CCTCTCACGTCTCCCTCTCACCTCTCACCTCTCACCTCTCACCTTCCGGATCTCCTCCGTCAAACTCGGCACGATCTCAAAGAGGTCCCCCACGATCCCGTAGTCGGCGATCTTGAAGATGGGCGCGTCCTTGTCACGGTTGATCGCCACGATCGTCCTGGCCGTGCGCATGCCGGCGAGGTGCTGGATCGCGCCGGAGATGCCCACGGCGATATAGAGCGAGGGGCTCACGGTCTTGCCCGTCTGCCCCACCTGCGCCGCGTGGTCCCGCCAGCCGGCGTCCACCACCGCGCGGCTCGCGCCCACCGCCGTGCTGCCGAGCGCCTCGGCAAGCTCCTCGAGCAGCTTGAAGTTGGCCGGCTCCTTGAGTCCGCGCCCACCTGAGACCACCACCGGCGCCTCGGCCACGTCGAGCGCGGCCTGCTCCGGCGCCTTGATCTCCTTCACGCGCACGCGGGCCTCGAACTGAGGCACCGCGACCTGTTCGACGCTGCCGGCCTTACCACTGGCGCCCTCGAAGGTGTTCGGCCTGACTGAGAGCACCGCGGGATTGCCGGCGAGGCGCACCTTCTGGAGCACTTTGCCCGCGTAGACGGGACGCGTGACGACGACCGAACCACCATCGCCGGCAAGCCCAACGACGTCGGTGGCCAGGCCGACGCCAAGCCGCGCGGCCACGCGCGGAGCGAGATCCTTCCCCGTGGCCGTCGCGGCGAACACGACCGCCTGGTAGCCCTTCGCGATCGAGGCGATCGTCGCCGCGAAGCCGTCCGGACTGTAGCGCGCGAAATCGGGATGGCCGGCGACCAGCACCCGGTCAGCGGCGAGCTGATCGCTGCCCGCGGGTGCCGACTCGCCGAAGGCGATCGCATCCACCCCACCGCCCAGCCCGGAGGCGAGCTGCCGTGCCGCCGCGATGACTTCGTGCGATGCCTTGCGGAGCGCGCCGTCGCGCGACTCGGTGACGGCCAGAATCGAGTTGGCGGCCATGCTAGAGCACCTTCGCTTCGGTGCGGAGGAGGCGAACCAGCTCCGGCACCGCGTCCGCGCCCTCGCCCACGATCCGCCCCGCCTGACGCTCCGCCGGCGGCTCGAGCCCCAGCACCTCGAGCGTTCCAGCGCCGATGGCAGCGGGCTTCGCCTCGAGCGGCTTCTTCTTGGCCGCCATGATGCCCTTGAGCGCCGGGAGCCGCGGGTTGTTGAGCCCCTTCTCGCAGGTGATCACGGCCGGAAGCCGGCACTCGACCACCTCGATGCCGCCCTCGATCTCACGCTCGGCCTCCACCCCGCCGTCCGCGATCGTGAGGCGCGCTACCGAGGTCACGCACGGCAGTCCCAGCAGCTCGGCCACCATCGGACCCACCTGCTGGTTGTAGTCGTCCACCGCGAGCTTGCCGAAGAGGATCAGATCGTAGCCGCCCGCCCGCAGCTCCTCGGCCAGGGCCTTCGCAACCTCGAAGCCGTCCGCGGATCCCGGCGACTGGAGCAGCACCGCGCGATCGATCCCCATCGCCAGCGCGCTACGGAGTGTCTCCTGCGACGCGTCGGTGCCCATCGCGTACGCAACGGTCTCACCGGCGCCCGCCTTCTCCTTCCGGGCGAGCGCCTCTTCCACCGCGAACTCGTCGTAGGGATTGAGCACGAACTTGAGGCCGGCTTCGTCGATCGACTTGCGATCGGGGCCGGGCACGATCTTGGCCACCGTGTCCGGCACTCGTTTGAGGCACACTGCGATCTTCAAACGACCCTCCCGTAGGCGCTTGGGCTGCTCTCCGGCGCCGCAAACTAGCCCAGACCCCCAGCCGGTGCCAGCCGAGCACTTGAGCCCGGCTTGATCCGGACCGAGTCATCATATGGACACAGACTGTCAGGGGGTTTGCCATGGGACGGACGCGCTTCAGTACAGCGCTGGGACTCGCCGCCATCTGCAGCGCGGCGACGGCCTGCGGAATCGAGTCGCTCGACCCCCCGTTCGGGCTCAACGTCCCTCGCGGCACGGCCGAGCTCCGGGTCGAGCAGACCGGCGCGGACCCGATGCTGCACGCGCTCGACGCCATCGTCGATGGAACGAACTACGGGCCGATCGTGCCGGGTGGCGTCGTGACGGTCGGGGGGCTCGATGCCGAGCGGGAACACGGGGCACGACTGGGCCGAGCCCCCGCAAACTGCACGGTCCCGGACCAGCAGGTCTTCCGCGTCCGGGACGGCCAAACGACGTCCATCGTCTTCCACGTTGCCTGCGACTGAGCGGGCCCGTTCAGTCGAGGTCGGGACCGCGCTCCTGTGCCTCGCGGGCTCCGAAGCTTCGCCGGATCACCAACCGGAATGCCCGCGCCTGGCCGGGTGTCAGGAACCGCTCCAGCGTAGGGCCAGCAGGGTTGCCTTGATTGATGTTGAACGTACCGAAGTTCGCGTAGTGCTCGTCCAGCAGATTCGTGACCAGGCCGGTCACCTCCCAAGGCCCGAACTCCCAGGTGAGCCGGGCATCCGCCGCGAACCACCCCTCGAGCGGCTCGGTCTCGTTCGCCTCATCACCGCGAAGCCACTGCTCTCCGACGTAACGCGCGTCGACGCCGAGCTGAATTCGCGCGGGGAGCCGGAAACTGGCGCCGAACTTCACCTGATGGTCCGGCACGATCGGCAGGCGATCCCCCGGCTCGACCGCGTTCTCGCCGCCGGCTTCCTCGCGGATGCTGAAGATCTCCGCCGCGCTCTGGAAGGTGGCCCGGGTCCAGGCGTAGTTGGCGTACGCCGAGTGGCCCGGCCCGAATCCAACGCTCGCGCTGACCTCGACTCCCTCGCGCCGGGTCTTCTCGAGATTGTCGAAGAAGCCCTCGATGGTGGACCCCGTGACCACGTTCTCGTTGGGGAACAGAAACACGTCGTTCTTCACGTCGGTCCGGAAGACCGAGGCCGTGACCAGCGCGGGGCCGCGCGCCAGGCCTCCGCCGACCTCATAGGTGGTCGCGATGATCGGGTCGAGCGGCGGATCGTCGCCCAGCGCGAAGGGGAGCACGCACGGCCGCTCCGGGTCCGCGCAGGCCAGCTCGATCAGCGCCGGCGCGCGGAAGTTCTGGCCTACCGACCCGTACGCGCTGAACCCCCGCCCCAGATCCACGTTCACCCCGCCCTTCGGGTTGACCCGGGTGTAGTTGCTCACCGTGTCCGCCGTAGGGTCGAGCCGGTTGTTGAACGGAATCCTGATGTGATCCAGCCGGGCGCCGGCGGACAGCGTCACCCGGCCCAGCGTGAGATCGGCCGTGGCGAAGGCCGCGGCGTCCCAGGACGGGCTTTCGACCAGCGTCGTCTGGTCGAGGCCGCCCCCGAACTTCGTGTTGTCCTCGAACAGCTCGATCCGGCTGTCGTTCACCGACCCGTCCGTGCCGGCCCTGACCGCGAGCACCGCCGATCCAAGCAGTCTGGCCCAGCGGTAGTCGAGTCCCCATCCCAGCGTCTTGTTCCGGCTCTGGCCCAGCGCGTCCGGATCGCCGCCCTGGTTCACGGCGAACCGCTCCGCGGTACTCCGCCTTCCATACAGCCGGAACGAGCCGCGCCCGGTGCCGAGCTGGCGGTAGCCGGTCACCGCGAGCTGGACGAGATCGATGTCGTCGAAATCGCCGGTGGTCAGGTTGGAGTCGGGCTTCAGGTCGAACACGCTCTCGGGCAGCGAGCCGGCGGGCTCGGCGTACGAGTTCGCCCCGAATCCCTGGAGGCTGATGCCCC
>JBOHSY010000058.1:0-5322 GCA_050733355.1 Gemmatimonadales bacterium
GCTGTCCTGGTGGGCGATGCGCGGGCAGCTGATCGACGCCCCGGGCTACATGGTGAACTACGCCGCGGGGGCGGTGCTCATCGCGGCGATCCGCGAGCGGATACGCGAGCAGCACGGTCCGTTCACCACCGGCGATCCGACCTGGTACGGGTGGGTCGCGCCGCGCCTCTTCCGCTTCGGCCTCGAGCGCCCCTCGCGCGAGGTGATCGAGGAGTTTCTCGGCGGCCCGGTCACTCCCGACGCGATCCTGCGCGACATGGCGCGCCTGAAGGGCTAGCATGGCGCCGCGGATCATCCACGTGGACCTGGACGCGTTCTTCGTGGAGGTGTGCCGGCGGCGGAATCCGGAGCTCCGGGACGTCGAAGTCCTCGTCGTGGGCGGCCGGCGCGAGTCGCGCGGGGTCGTGCAGTCGGCGTCGTATCCCGCCCGCAGGTTCGGCATCCGGGCCGGCATGCCCATCGCCGAGGCCGTGCGGCGCTGCCCGCAGGCGACCTTCTTCCAGGGCGCGTTCGCGCACTACCGGGACGCGTCGCGCGCCGTGCGCACCGTGCTGGAGCGCTTCGCGCCGACGGTGGCGATGGCCTCGCTCGACGAGGCGTACCTCGACTTCGCCGGCACCGATCGACTCTACCCGGTGTCGCTTCTCCCGGTCGCCGAGGCGATCCGGGACGCGGTGCGCGCGGAGACGGCGCTCGACTGCAGCGTGGGGATCGGAAGCAACCGCATGATCGCCAAGCTCGCTTCCGACACCGCCAAGCCGCGCGGCCTCATGGAGGTTCGGGCCGGATGGGAGGAGGGATTTCTCGCCGGCTTGCCGCTCCGCGCGCTTCCGGGAATCGGGCCGAAAGCGACCAGCCGCCTGGCCGAGCTCGGGCTGGTGGACGCGGTGCAGGTGCAGGCGATGACCCGCGAAGCGCTCGAGGCGCTGATCGGCGCCGAAGCGAAGGTGCTCAAGCTCCGCGTGCACGGCTACGGCGGGACCGCGCTCCACGCCGAGCGGCTGCCGCACTCGGTGAGCCGCGAGACGACCCTCGCGCGGGATGCCCGTGATCCCGCTCGACTCGAGACGGTGCTTGCGCTGCTCACCGCACGCGTGGCGGGCCAGCTTCGCGAGGAGGGTCTCGTCGCGCGGACCGTCACCCTCAAGCTCCGCCACGACGATTTCAGGACCGTGACGCGCCGCCACACGCTGGAGACGCCGACCGATCTCGACGCCGAGCTCTACGAGCCGGCACGCGCGATGTTCCGCGAAGCATTCATGGACGTGCGGGGGAGGGATCGCGGCGTGCGCCTCATCGGCGTCGCCGCTACCGGGCTCGGCACCGCCGGGGCGGCCGACCTCTTCGAGCCGGCGTCGCGCACCCGCCGGCGCCAGCTCGCGCAGGCGGTGGATCGCGTGCGCGAGCGGTTCGGCTTCGAGGCGCTCGCCGAAGCCCGGCTGCTGGGCCTCAAGCGCCGCCGCGAATGAGCCCGGCTACCGGCGTTGATCGGGGGCGCGTTCAGTCCGCGGTCGGGCTGAACACCTCGCGGGTGAAACGGAGCCCGACGGTCCAGCCCCGGCGCCGCACCTCCTCGCCCAGGTCGCGGAACATCGCCGTGCGTGCCGCCGGATCGGTCGCCTGCACCGTGGAGTTCCGGTACAGCCGGTAGTAACCGATGAAGACGCGGCTCGCGCCCGGTCGGACCGCGCAGCCGCAATCCCGGGCGCCGTCCAGCCCGGCGTTCACCGTGACGCGGAGCAGCCCGTCGGTCTCGTTCGACACCAGCGGCGCGAAGAAGTCCCCGGTCTCGAGCCTCGGCTCCGCCCGCACCTCCACCGTCCCCCGCGGCGACCGGATCACCCACGACCCGCGCACCACTTCGCCCATCGGCTGACTGTCGGCGGAGAGCGGCCGCACCAGCTCCCACTCCGCGACCACCCGATCGCGCGACACCCTCGCTTTCACCGTCTCGCCGGGCGCGACGATGCGCGTCGCGTCGCCGACGACCAGCCGGACGGGCGCGACCAGGCCATTGGTGAAGGAGAACGTCGGGCGGGCGGCGAAGAAGGCCGCCGCGCCGAGGGCGGTGATTAGCAGCACGCCGGCCAGGGCGGCGAGCCAGCCACGTCCCCGGGGGGTCGGTCCGGGCGGTGGTAGCGGCGCTGGAGTGGTAGTCATGAGAGCGAAGGTAAGGTGTGCGAAGGGAGCCCCGCGACTTCGCAGGGCCCCCTCTCGGACCTCGTTACCGCGAAACTCGTGATCCCTACCTCAGAAAATGTACGACGCCCCCAGCCCGAAGGACACCTGGTTCTGCGACGGGTCCGCGTCATCATAGACCGCCAGGTTCGATCGGTCGTAGCGGATCTCGGGCCGGATGAGGGCGCCGGGAAACGCCTTGATGTTGAGCGTGGCGGTCGCACTGCCGAACTTGTGCCGGGTGTTCGGCGGGAAGCCGAGGACCCCCGACGAGCGGGCGCCGTCCCTGTCGTCGATATAGTCGCCGCGAAGCGCGACTCCGAATGACGGGGTGAGGTCGTACGTGCCCCAGAGCCCAACACCCCACCACTTCGCGTTGTCACCGGGACCCACGAGGTCTTCGTCCTCGCCGTAGTCGCCCTGGAGGTAGAGAGCGCCCCGCCCGCCGACGATCTTCTGCGAGATGAGCACCTCCGCGCCGTAGCGGTTGGTCGTGGCGGCGGCCTGCTCCGGTCCGAAATAGCCGAGCAGACCAATGGTGGTGGATGGAGTCGCCGCCAGCCCGACCCGCCCCATGAACGACTTCCGGGTGTTGTTGTCTTCGACTACATCCCACCCGTTGAATACGGCGAGCTGGAAGTCCACGCTCGCGGTCGGCTTCACATCCACCCGAAGCCCGGTGTTGGTGAAGTTCTCGAGGTACACGAACTGGTTGGCCACCGAGAGGTTCGGGTTCGCCACGTCTTCGATCACCTCGAGACCCATCAGCGTGGCCATCTTGCCGACCCGGAACTGCACGAACGTCTCCTCGCCGGAGAGGGGCACGTTCAGCACGGCATAGCCCTGAATGAGGTCGGCGTTGTCGCCGAGGTTGAGCCCGACTGACTTGGTCACGGCGGCGTTCTGGCCGAAGAGGAAGTCGGCGCGGAAGCCGGCGTCGAGCTTGTCGGTGGCCGGCGCCAGATCGAGCGCCACCTTGGCGGCGTTGAATACGGACTGATTGTGGAGCCGGTCGTAGAATCGGCCGACGATCCCGCTGCCGATGTTGGCGGTCGAGTAGGTGTACGAGCCCGTCACGTAGCCACTGATGGCCAGGGATTTCCTGGCCTGTTCCTCGGGCGGCGCCTCTGCGGCCGCCTTGGTGTCCGCGACCGTAGCCGTATCGGATGGGGCAGCCGCCAGCGAATCCGCTGCGTCAGCCGCCATCGTGGCGTCCGGCGTCGCCGCCGCCGTCTCGGTGCCTTGTGCCCTCATCAGCGGGGGAGCGGTCCACCCCCCCGCCAGTGCGAACACCAATGCGAATGCACCCAATCGCTGCATGGAACCTCCTCCGGATGAAGTGAGCCTGCGGGAAACGGGCGGCGAACAGCAAAGCGAAGCCCCCGCGGCGTCGGTGCGCTCACGAGGGCGGGGTAACACGGATCGGTCTGCCGCTGACCGGTGCGTCGGTCAGGGCGAGGACCCGCGGTGCCGCCGGGGACCACGGTTTCGCGGTCCGCGATGCTCGGGCGGCGCCAGGACGGTAGCGAACATGGGCTGACAATACGGCGCGATGCACGGTCTGTCAAGAGATTTGTGCATATTTAGCCAGAATCATGGAACATGGATGCCGCAGACAGTAAATCAGATCTAAAACAGGCGTGGATTAGTGCGATTTCTGCACGTTTAACTTGACAGCCGGTTGTGGGTGAGTTAACGTCTCACCGTCGAGGCGCCCTGCCACCGCGCCTCGCTTAGGCGTGCCCCGACGCTCGGTCGGCGGTACCCATGCCCTTGTGCCCCCAGGACGGCAGGACCGAGGAGACCGATGGCGACGACGGCGAAGGCGAAAGCTCCGGCGCGAGCCACGCAGACCCACGACGTACGGGCGGTGCTGGACCTCATCAAGCAGCGCAACGTGCAGGTCGTGGATGTGAAGTTCTGCGACCTGCCCGGTACCTGGCAGCACTTCTCGATTCCCGCGGCCACGCTCAATGAGGAGATGGTCAAGGAGGGGCTCGGCTTCGACGGCTCGTCGATCCGTGGTTTCCAGACCATCGACGAGAGCGACATGCTCCTCATGCCGGACCTCGCCACCGCCTTCGTGGATCCGGTCCTGTCCGTGCCGACGCTTTCGCTCATCTGCGACGTGTACGACCCCGTGACGCTCGAGCCTTATTCGCGCGACCCGCGGTTCGTCGCGTTCAAGGCCGAGGAGTACCTCAAGACCACCGGCGTGGCGACCACGTCATACTGGGGTCCGGAGGCGGAGTTCTTCATCTTCAACTCGGTGCGCTTCGACCAGAACGCCTTCGAGGGGTATTACCACATCGACTCGGAAGAGGGGATCTGGAACTCCGGCCGGGACGGCGGGGCGCCCAACCTCGGCCATCGGCCGCGCCACAAGGAAGGCTACTTCCCGGTCCCGCCGGTGGACCGCCTGCAGGACGTGCGCTCGAAGATCATGCTCGCCATGATCGAGGCCGGCGTCCCGATCGAGGTACAGCACCACGAGGTGGGCACGGCCGGCCAGGCCGAGATCGACATCCGATTCGGGTCGCTGGTGCAGACGGCCGATCGGCTGCTGATCTACAAGTACATCGTCAAGAACGTCTGCCACTCGCTCGGCTACACGGCGACGTTCATGCCCAAGCCGCTTTTCGGCGACAACGGCTCGGGCATGCACGTGCACCAGTCGCTGTGGAAGGGCGACACGCCACTCTTCTTCGACGCCAACGGCTACGCGTTGATCTCGGAGACGGCCCGGCACTACATCGGCGGGCTCATCGCGCACGCGCCGGCGCTGCTCGCCCTCTGCGCGCCGACCACGAACAGCTACCGCCGCCTGGTGCCGGGGTTCGAGGCGCCGGTCAACCTGATGTACTCGGCGCGCAACCGCTCGGCCATCTGCCGGATTCCCATGTACTCGAGCAGTCCGACGGCCAAGCGGGTCGAGTTCCGAGCTCCCGATCCGTCGGCGAACCCGTACCTCGCGTTCGCGGCGATGCTGATGGCGGGGCTGGATGGCATCCGGCGCGAGCTCGAGCCGCCCGCGCCGATCGACGAGGACCTGTACGAGATCCACGACGAGCGCAAGCACCTCATCAAGCAGGTGCCGGGCAGCCTGGCCGCGGCGGTGGACGCGCTGGAGAAGGACCAGGCATT
>JBOHSY010000059.1:0-6201 GCA_050733355.1 Gemmatimonadales bacterium
AGTCAGGGCGGCGACCGGAACGGGCAGCGGCTGCGTGAGCCTCACCGTCGCGAGCACTGTGAGGGCGAGCGCGGCGCACGCCATCAACCACACGGCCACGAGGCGGCCGGCCATGGAGTGGCCCTGCGCCTTGGTGTCGAGATGGGCCACGATCCACCGGTGGACCGCCGGCGACCGCGTGGCGATCAGGTTGGCGTCCTCGCGGAGCGGACCGCGCCACGTGGCGGGACCGTGACCGGCCGCCGCTCCCGCCGCGAGCAGCGCGAGGCTCGCGGCGCCGGTGAGCCACAGCGTGAGCGCGAGCCATGGCGGCGGGCTGGCGAGCACGAGGAGGGGGAACAATACCAGCCCGAGCCAGCCCAGTCCGGCACCCGCGAGCGGCAGCGGCACGAGGGCCGCCGCGGTGCAGCGAAACGGCTGGACCTCCACGGCGAAGCCGAGGTCCGTGAGCCGCGCGGCCACGAGCGCGCGCGCCTGGGCGAGCCCCTCCGAGCCCGATTCCCGGCTCAGTCCGAGCAGGCGAGCGGCGACGGCCCGCCCGGAGGCCGCGGAGTCAGGCGTTGGCGGCGTGCTTGGATCCGCGTTTGCCACCCGAGGAAGCCGGGGCCGGCGTCGCGATCATGGCGGCGCGGGCGGTCTCCGCGGTGACCCGCTCCTCCGCCACCAGCTCGCTGAGATGGATCTCGAACGTCTGCATGCCGTCGCCGCGCCCGTCGGCGATGAGCTTCTTGAGGTCGGTGAGGCGATCGGACCTCCGGAGGCACTCGCGGACCGCCGCCGTGCCGAGGAGGATCTCGACGGCGGCGACCCGGGCGTCCTTGCCGCGCCGCGGCAGCAGCTGCTGGGCGACGACGGCGCAGAGTGCCTCGGAGAGACGCATGCGCCCGACGCTGCGCTCTTCCTTGGGCAGCGTGGCGATGATTCGCTCCACGGTCGTGGCCACGTCCGGCGTCGGCATGGTCGCGATCACCAGCCGGCCGGTCTCCGCCGCCTTGATCGCGGTGTCCACGGTGTCGGCGTCGGCCATGTCGCCGATCACGATCACGTCGGGGTCCTGGCGCAGCGCCGCGCGCACGCCGACCGCCAGCGTCTCCGTATCGACCCCCACCTCGCGCTGGGTGACCGAGCAGGAGAGATCGCGGTGGAGGAACTCGATCGGGTTCTCGATGGTGACGATGTGCTTCTGGTGGGTGCGGTTGATGTGGTGCACCAGCGCCGCCACGGTGGAGCTGCGGCCGCTCCCGCTCACCCCCGCGACCACCACCAGGCCGCGATCCGCGTCGGCCACCCGGGTGAGCACCTCGGGCAACCGCAGGCTCTCGATGCTCGGCACGGTGAACGGAATGACCCGCATGACGATCATGAAGGAGGAGCGCTGCCGCAGCACGTTCACCCGGAACCGGCCCACGCCGGGCATGCCCCACGAGCAATCGAAGTCGCGGAGCTGCTCGATGCGCGCGCGATCGGTGTCGTTGCTGATCAGCTTGAGCGCGATCGCCTTGGTCTGTTCGGGCGTGAGGCGCTGCTTGGTGAGCGGCACCAGCTTGCCGTTGATCCGCGCCCGGAAGACGTCGCCCGCTTTCATGTGCAGGTCGGAAGCGCCCCGCTCGACCGCCGCCCTGATGATCTTTTCCATGCCCTCACCCGGTCAGGGTCGATATGTGGAACTGCATTTCACCCGGAGGCGCGGAGGACGCTGAGAACTGCATCAACCACCGAGGACACCGAGAACACAGAGCACTTCCCTTCATGGCGAATCGCAGCCGCCGTTCTCCGTGTCCTCCGTGGTTTCAATCTCTCGGAGCCCGAGTCGCGAGCGTAGCCGGCGCGAGGAGGCCCATCCGGTCGCGCACCTCGCGCATGGTCTCCCGCGCGCGCGCGCGCGCCCTCTCCGCGCCCGTCGCGAGGATCTCCTCCAGCCGCTCCGGCGCGGCTGCCAGCGCAGCCGCGCGCTCCCGGATCGGCCCGAAGGCCGCGGCCATGTTGGTCGCGAGCTCGCGCTTGCAGTCGAGGCAGCCCCACTTCGCGCCGCGACAGTTGTCCGCCACCGCGACCACCGTCTCCGGCGGGGAGAAGTAGCGGTGCAGCGCGTAGATGTTGCAGATCTCCGGCGTGCCGGGATCCTTCCTGGTCACCCGGGCGGGATCCGTCACCGCCGGCCGCAGCTTCTGCCAGATCTCCTCGGGTGAGTCGAGGATGCCGATGGTGTTGCCGAGACTCTTCGACATCTTCACCTGGCCGTCGAGCCCGAGTATGCGGCGCGCCTCGGTCAGCAGCGGCTTGGGCTCGGCGAAATAGTCTTCCCCCCGCCCGAACTCCGCGTTCCAGCGCCGCGCGATCTCGCGCGCGAGCTCCAGGTGCTGGACCTGGTCCTCCCCGACCGGCACCAGGTCGGCGCGGTACAGCAGGATGTCCGCCGCCATCAGGATCGGATAGTTCAGCAGCCCGGCCGGAACGCTTTCGATCCGTTGCGCTTTATCTTTGAACTGCGTCATCCGCTCGAGCTCGCCCAGTGGGGCCACGGCGTTCAGCAGCCACATGAGCTCGCTGTGCTCGGACACGTGCGACTGCACGAAGAGCGTCGCCCGCTCCGGGTCGATGCCGGACGCGAGCAGTCCGATCGCCATCTCCCGGGTGCGGCGCGCCAGTGAATCGGCGTCGTACTTCCCCGTGATCGCGTGCAGGTCGACGATGCAGTACAGGCAGTCGTACGCTGCCTGCAGCCGCACCCAGTTCTGCACGGCGCCCAGATAGTTGCCGATGTGGAGCTCGCCGGACGGCTGGATACCGGAAAAGATGCGGGCCATCACCAAACGTACCGCTCCGGGGCGAGAGTCGCAAGATGCTGTCTTCATTAGACTTACTGCACCTTGCTCGAGCGGCCGCCGCGCGGGCCGCCGCTTTCGTCCGCTCGGTGGAGCGCCCCACGGACCCGGCCGCGTGGCATACCAAGAGCACTCGCGATTTCGTGACCGAGGTGGATCGGACCGCCGAGCGCCTGATCGCGGAGGTGCTGCTGGCAGGCGACCCGCGCGCGGCGATCGTGGGGGAGGAGCTGAGCCCCACGGTGACGACGGCCGGACTGGTGTGGGTCGTGGACCCGCTCGACGGCACCACCAACTTCCTGCACGCCTACCCCGCGTACGCGATCTCCATTGCCGCCGCCGTCGATGGCGAGCTGCACGCCGGCGTCGTGCATCACGTTCCGCGTGACGAAGTGTACTGGGCCGCCCGTGGCGGAGGCGCCTGGTGCGACGACCGCCGGCTCCACGTCTCGCCGATCGCATCGCCCGACCATGCGCTGATCGGCACCGGCTACCCGTTCAAGGATCTCGGGCAGCTCGCCGAGTACCAGCTCCAGTTCGCGCGGATCGCCGCGCGCACCACCGGCATCCGCCGGGCCGGCTCCGCGGCCCTGGACCTGGCCGACGTCGCGGCGGGGCGGTTCGAGGGCTTCTGGGAGCAGCGCCTCTCAGCGTGGGACATCGCGGCCGGCACCCTGCTCATCCGCGAAGCGGGCGGCCGGATCACCGATCCGACCGGCCGCGACCTCGGCATTGAACACTCGGCGGTCGTCGCCGGCAATCCGCCCATTCATGCCTGGCTGCTGGAGATGCTCGGTGTCCAGACCTGACGCCTCGACCCCGTTGTCGGGGTGGTCGGAGGCGCTCGCGGCCCGCAGCCCCACCCCCGCCGGCGGCTCCGCCGCCGCGATCGCCGCGGCCCTCGCCGCCTCGCTGGTCGCGATGGTCGCGGGCCTCACCGCCAGCCGTGCGAGCTACGCAGAGGTCGCGCCCGAGAGCCGGGCGGCGAGCGAGCGTGCGGACCTGCTCCGTCGGCGGCTGCTCGCGCTCGCCGAGGAGGACGCCGACACCTTCCGCGAGGTGCTGGACGCGCTGGCACTGCCCCGCTCGTCCGAGGAGGCGATCGCGCGCCGGGACGCGGCGCGCGACGACGCGCTCAAGTCGGCGGCGGCGGTGCAGTATGAGCTGCTGATGCTCGCGGGCGAGACGGCGGACCTGGCCGAGGGCCTGGTGCTGCGCGGGCTCCGGAGCGCCGTCGGCGACGCGAGCGCCGCGCTGTTTCTGGCGGGGGCGGCGGCGCGTGCCGCCTACTGGGCCATCCGGAGCAACCTGCGCCGGCTGCACGACGATCCGGAGTCGGCGCGCATGGCCGAGGCGGCGCTGGAGCGGCTGGAGCTGGTGGAGGGAGTCGAAGCGCGGGTGCGGATGCGGCTGGCGGAGCAGCTCTGAAGAGCCGAGGAGCCGAAGAGCGGATGGACTACGGCTTCATCGGCTCTTCTGCTCCTCTGCTCTTCTGCTCTTCGGCTCTTCTGCTCTTCGGCTCTTCCGTCGTGGTCAGAATCCGCGGGCCATTGGGGGTGACGGCGACGGTGTGCTCGAAGTGCGCCGAAAGGCTTCCATCGGCCGTTACCACGGTCCACTTGTCGCCCAGCGTGCGCGTGGTCGGCGCGCCGAGCGTGATCATCGGCTCGATCGCGAGCGTCATCCCCGCGAGCAGCCGGGGCCCGCGCTTGGGCGAGCCGTAGTTCGGGATCTGCGGCTCCTCGTGGAATCGGGCGCCGATCCCATGGCCCACCAGCTCCCGCACCACGCCGAACCCAGCCCGCTCGGCCACCTGCTGCACCGCGTGCCCGATGTCGCCCACGTGATTGCCGACCCGCGCCTGCGCCACACCCGCGGCGAGGCACGCCTCGGTCACGTCGAGCAGGCGCCGCGCCTCGGGCGTGATCTCCTCCACGGCGATCGTCGTGGCCGCGTCGGCGTGCAGACCCTCGAGCTGCACGCCCACGTCCACGCTCACGATGCTGCCGGCCGCGAGGACGCGCTTCCGCGACGGAATGCCGTGCACGATTTCCTGGTCGATGGAAACGCAGAGCGTCTTGGGAAAGCCGTAGAGCCCCTTGAAGGACGGCGTGGCGCCCTCGTGCCCGCGGATGAACGTCTCCGCCGCGGCGTCGAGCTCCTCGGTGGTGATGCCCGCGCGGACCAGCTCGCGCATGAGCGCGAACACTCCGGCGACGATCCGGCCGGCGCGGGCCATGATCTCGATTTCCCGGAGCGACTTGATGGTGATCATGTCCCGTTGAGCGCCTTCCTCACCCGGCCGGCGACCTCTTCGACGGGGCCGACGGCGGGCACCCGGCGGACCAGCTTCCGGGCGTCGTACCAGGCCAGCACCGGCGCGGTCTGGTCGCGGTAGACCCGAAGCCGGGTCGCGACGGCGGCGGGGTCATCATCCGGCCGTCCCTCGATGCCGCGGCGCTTGTCGAGCCGGGCGAGGATCTCCTCGTCGGTCACCTCGAAGTACAATACCGCGTCGAGCGACCGGCCGCGTTCGGCCAGCAGCTGGTCCACGCCCTCGGCCTGCGGCACCGTCCGGACCACACCGTCGAATACCACACCGCGCGCCGACTCGGGACGCGCCAGCTCTTCCCGGACCACGCCCAGGATGAGATCGTCCCCCACGAGATGGCCGGCCTCCATGACCGCCTTGGCCTTCAGACCGAGCGGGGTCCGGCGCCTCACCGCGTCGCGCAGCAGGTCACCCGTGGCGAACTTGGGCACGCCGAGGGCCTCGGCGAGCAGCGCACCCTGGGTGCCCTTGCCGGCCCCGGGCGGGCCCATGAGGAGGATATCCACGTGGGGTTCCTTGTTAGGGCTATCGGCTATCCGCTATCCGCTATCGGCTATCCGCTTGCTCCGAGGCATTGCGGCCCTCCGGCGTCCAAGGACACCGGAGGGCTGCGTTTCGGGGAACAAGCGGATAGCCGATAGCGGATAGCGGATAGCGGATAGCTCTCCTCTACATGTATCGCTGCTGCCGCCCCCTGAACTTCACCCGCCCGGTCTTCATGAACCCGTCGTACTTCCGCAGCGTGCGGTGCTGCTCCACCTGGGCGATCGTGTCGAGCAGCACGCCCACGACGATCAGCACGGAGGTGCCGCCGAACTGCGCCTGGATGTTGGACTGCTGCGACACGATGATCGGCAGGATCGACACGAACGCCAGGAACAGCGACCCGGGCAGCGTGATCCGCGACAGCACCGCGTCGATGTAGTCGGCCGTGCTCGCGCCCGGCTTCACGCCCGGGATGAACGCGCCCTGCTTCTTCAGGTTCTCGGCCAGGTCCACCGAGTTGAAGATGATCGACGTGTAGAAGTAGCTGAACACGACGAT
>JBOHSY010000060.1:0-1373 GCA_050733355.1 Gemmatimonadales bacterium
GGTCCAGTGACGGGCCCACATACCGTGGCCGACGTCATGCCCCTCGGGGGAAGACGGACGTCAGGGCGAGGGTGCCGAGCCTTATTTCATTGGGCTTCAATAAACCTCCTCGTTGCTGCTAGCATCAGGGCGTCGCCGGCTCCATGACGGACTCCGTCGTGGGCCGGCGTTCGTCGTTCCGGGGCTCCCGGTCTCACGTCGCAACTCCTTGACCGGGGGACCCGCCCCGTCATCTTCCAGAGACACTGTCAGGGCGGTCCCATGCCTCGCTGCCGGGTGACGCGACGCGTGCATTTCAACGCCGCGCACCGATTGCACAATCCGAAGTTCTCCGATGAATGGAACCGGGCGACCTTCGGCAAGTGCGCCAACCCGAACTTTCACGGCCACAACTACGAGCTCGACGTGACCGTGGAGGGCGAGGTCGATGCCGATACCGGCTACGTGTTCGACCTCACGCTGCTCCGGAAGCTCACCGAGGAGCGGGTCATCCGGCACCTCGATCACAAGAACCTCAACGTGGACGTACCGTGGTTCCAGGATCTGATTCCGTCGGCCGAGAACATCGCCGTGGTCTGCTGGCGCCAGCTCTGTCCGGCGCTTCCCGCCGGGGTCGCGCTGCGCGTCCGCCTGTGGGAGACGCCCCGCAACTATGTCGAGTATGAGGGTGGCTAAGCCGGCGGGCCGAATGCCCGGCGAGATCCCCATCGCGCCGCTGGTGGAGGGCATGCTCGCCGCGCTGGGCGAGGATCCCGGCCGCGAGGGGCTGGTGAAGACACCCGAGCGGGTGGAGCAGTCGCTCCGCTGGCTCACGCAGGGATACGGGCAAACGGTGCGCGACGCCGTGGGCGACGCGATTTTCGAGGAGTCGCACCAGAGCATGATCATGGTGCGCGACATCGAGCTCTACTCGCTCTGCGAGCACCACATACTGCCGTTCTTCGGGCGCGCCCACGTGGCGTACGTCCCGGACGGCAAGATCATGGGTCTCTCCAAGGCCGCCCGCATCGTGGACGTGTTCGCGCGGCGGCTGCAGGTCCAGGAGCGCCTCACCGATCAGATCGCGGACGCGGTCATGGAGGTGCTCGCGCCGCACGGGGTGGGGGTGGTGGTGGAGGCGGCCCACTTCTGCATGATGATGCGCGGCGTCGAGAAGCAGAACTCGCGCACCGTGACCTCGGCCCTGCGGGGCATATTCCGCGACGACTCCAAGACACGCGACGAGTTTCTGCGACTGGCCCACAACCATCGCGACTGATGACGGCGCTCGCCGGCCAGGTGGCGGTGGTGACCGGCGCATCGCGCGGCATCGGCGCCGCCGCCGCCGCCGCGCTCCAGGCGGCCGGCGCCGGGGTCATTCGGGTGGCCCGCAC
>JBOHSY010000061.1:0-5203 GCA_050733355.1 Gemmatimonadales bacterium
GCTCTCCGCAGACCTGGGCCGCCTGCGCGAGCAGGTCGCGGCGGCCGCCGAGGGCGGCGCCGACTGGATCCACGTCGACGTGATGGACGGGCACTTCGTCCCCAACCTCACATTCGGCGCGCCACTCATTCGTGCGCTCAAGCAGCTGACCGATCTGCCGCTCGACGTGCACCTGATGGTCGAGCGGCCCGAGTGCTACATCGCCGAGTACGCCGGCGCCGGCGCGGCCGTGTTCACCTTCCATGCCGAGGCGACCGCGCACGCGCAGCGGCACCTGGTCGCGGTGCGGGAGCACGGCATGCTGGCCGGGCTCGCGCTCAATCCCGCCACGCCGCTGCCGGTGCTCGAGGAAATCGTGGACGACCTCGATCTCGTGCTGCTGATGACGGTGAACCCCGGTTTCGGCGGGCAGTCGTACATCCCGCAGTCCGGCGACAAGATCCGGCGCTGCCGCGGGCTGCTCGATGCGCGGGGCTCGCGCGCCGCCCTCGAGGTGGACGGCGGCATCACGGTCGAGACCATCGCCGACGCGTGGAGCGCCGGCGCGGACACGTTCGTGGCGGGCACCGGGGTGTTCGGCGAGCCCGACCCGGCCGCCGCAGTACGCGCGCTGCAGCGCCGCTGCGCGGTCACCGTGTAGGAGAGTACCCCGTGCACAGGCAATGGATCGCGGTGATCGCCATCCTCGGCGGGCTGGCGCTCGGCGCGGCCGCGCTGGTGAAGTTCGGCCCGGACACGCGGCGCGTCGAGGTCGGCGCGCCGGCACCGGAGTTCGAGGCGATCGACCTCGCGACCGGCGACAGCGTGTCGCTCCGCGAGCGCTACGAGGGCAAGGTCACGCTGGTCAACATCTGGGCCACGTGGTGCGTCCCGTGCCGCGTGGAGATGCCGGCGATGCAGGTGGTGTACGACTCGCTCAGCTCGCGGGGCTTTCGCATCGCGGCAGTGAGCATCGATGAGGGCGATGCCGTCGAGGTGCGGAACTTCGCGGCCGAGCTCGGGCTCACGTTCGACATCCTGCACGATCCCTCCGGCCGGGTGCAGCAGATATTCCAGACCACCGGCGTACCGGAGAGCTTCCTGCTCGACCGCGACGGCGTGATCGTGAAGCGGGTGATCGGTGCCCACGACTGGAGCTCGCCGGTGAATCGTCAGCTGGTCGAGCGACTGCTGGACCGCGGCAGCTGAGGCGCCCGATGCGCTCGGTGCTGGGCATCGAGACCTCCTGCGACGAGACCTCGGCGGCCGTCGTCCGGGTCGAGGACGGCGCGACGCGGCTTGCCGGGCTCGTGATCCTGTCCCAGGACGTGCATCGTGTGTTCGGCGGCGTGGTGCCGGAGCTCGCGAGCCGGGCGCACCTCCGCACCATTCGCCCCGTCGTGGAGCGCGCGCTGTCGGATGCCGGCATCGCGCTCGGCGACGTCGAGGGGGTCGCAGTGACCGCGGGGCCCGGCCTCGTCGGCGCCCTGCTGGTCGGCGTCATGTACGGCAAGACGCTCGCGTTCAGCCTCGGCCGGCCGCTGCTCGGCGTCAATCATCTCGAGGGCCATCTGTTCGCGCCGACGCTGGAGGACCCCGACCTCGCCCCGCCGTTCGTGGCGCTGCTGGTGAGCGGCGGGCACACCATGCTGCTCGACGTTCCCGCCTGGGGGGAGTATCGCCTGCTCGGCCGGACGCTTGATGACGCCGCCGGTGAGGCGTTCGACAAGGTGGCCACGCTGCTGGGGCTCGGCTATCCCGGCGGGTCCCCGCTCGAGCGGCTGGCGCGCCAGGGGCGGGCGGGCCGGTTCACTTTTCCCCGGCCGCTGCTCCAGGAGCTCGGACGCGGCCGCGGCGGATACGACTTCTCGTTCAGCGGACTCAAGACCGCGGTCCTGCGCGCCGTGCGCGCCAGCGACGATCTGGAGCGCGACCGGGCCGACATCGCGCACGGGTTCCAGGCAGCGGCCATCGACGTGCTGGTCGCCAAGACCGCTCACGCGGTCGAGGCGCTGGGCTACCCGCAGGCGATGATCGGCGGCGGGGTGGCCTGCAACCGGACCCTCGCGAACGCGCTCGGACAGCGGCTGGCGGGGATCGCCCGCGTGAGCGTAGCTTCCCCGCGGCTCAACACTGACAACGCCGCCATGATCGCGGCCGTGGGCGCCTGGCGCCTCGCGCGCGGCGAACGGAGTGGCCCCGACCTCGAGCCCCGGGACGATCTGCCGCTTCCGGGACTCGCCACGGCCACGCCCGCGGCACGGACCCCCGCATGACCATCTATCCGCTCATCCTCCGCATCGGCGGCTTCGAGATCACCGGTTACGGCATCATGATGATGGTGGCCTTCCTCGCCGGCGGATGGCTGGTCGGTCTGGAGCTTCGCCGGCGCGGCCTGCGGGAGGAGTACTCGACCGACATGGTGGCCGCGGCCGTGCTCGGCGGCATCATCGGTGCGAAGCTCTGGTACGTCGCGCTCACCCAGGATCCCGGCAGCCTGTTCTCCCGCGGCGGGCTGGTGTGGTACGGCGGGTTCATTGGCGGCGCGCTCGCCGTGCTCGTCAATGGCTGGCGCCGGCGAGTGCCGGCGCGCTGGACCATGCAGGTGGGGGCGCCGGCGCTCGCGGCGGCCTACGCGCTGGGCCGCGTCGGCTGCTTCCTCGTCAACGACGACTACGGACGGCCGACCGATCTGCCATGGGGCGTGAAGTTCCCCGACGGGCTTCCGCCGTCGACCGCCGCCAACCTCCAGGCGCAGTTCGGCCTGCCGGTCGCTCCGGGCATCGAGCCCGGCACCGTGCTCGCCGTACACCCGACGCAGCTGTACGAGACCGCCATGATGCTCGCGGCGTTCGCGGTGCTGTGGAAGCTGCGCGCCCGTCCCGCCGCCACCGGGTGGCTGTTCGGACTCTACCTCGTGCTCGCCGGCGCGGAGCGTTTCCTGGTGGAGTTCGTGCGCGCGAAGGACGACCGGTTCCTGGGTCCGTTCACGCTGGCCCAGCTCACGAGCGTCGGGCTCGTGCTCATCGGCGCGACGCTCGTCGCCCGATGGAATTCCGGTCCCGAGATCCCCCCGGGCCCGTACCTGGCTGGTGACCAGAAGGGCGCCAAGGACAAATCCTTGTCAGCGGCGGAACCCGTTGTGCGGAAGTGAGTTGCTCCCCGTCGCGCGAAAACTGTCGAGAGGCGAGACAGTCCACCCGCGGTTCCGGGATTCGAGCGCGACGCTCCAACTGTCGGACCGGAAATAGCTTAGCGGACGCGAGCCGTTGGCATCGACCTTGCTTCTCTGCCCTGCGAGCGAGTCACGCGCTCGCACGGTAAAGTGGCAGGTCGTAGAAGGGTGGAGCGAACACTTCGGTTCGTCTCTGTAAACTCAGGGGGCGATCTGCCACCTCCTCCGCAGAATGGTCCGCCGGCATCGGCGGACCGTTCTTGCTTTCGGGGGTTCAGCCGCGGGCGAGCTTGCGGAGCAGGGCCATCTGCCCCGCGTGATACGCGTCGTGCTGCGATACGCCGTGGAGCATGACGTACCACGACACGCCGGTTCCCGCCTCCGGGCTGCGGCCGCCGCCGACCAGCTCGTCCAGCCGCCGCGAATCGGATCGAGACACCGCGGCGATCAGCTCCTGCTGCGCGGCATCGAACGCGTCGAGGGTTCGGGACCATGCGTCTTCCGTCGGGGGCGATGGCATCGGCGGCCAATCGCCCGATGCCGGCAGCGCCGGCGCGCCGCTTCGAGCCGTCGAGCCACCTCCCGCCGCCAGCCGGTGA
This sequence comes from Gemmatimonadales bacterium, assembly GCA_050733355.1. GTDB lineage: Bacteria > Gemmatimonadota > Gemmatimonadetes > Gemmatimonadales > GWC2-71-9 > DASQPE01. The sequence goes on from JBOHSY010000061.1 coordinate 3,754, forward strand.
CGTGCAGCACGAGCTCCCAGATGGTGTGCGCGTTCGGGATGGGACGAACGGCGGCCTGCGCGGCGCTGACCCCGGCGAGCACCGCGCGGGCGCTGGAGCCGTGCCACGGATCGCCTCCGTGGGCCCGCGCGAGCTCGTCGGCGATCCGATCCGCCTCCGTCATGGCTTACAGGCGCCGGGAGGCTCGGGACCGGGCGTCGGTGAGCCGGCTGCGCATGCGCTCCACCTCCGCGCGGAGCTCCGCCAGATCCGCCGCCATGCGCTCGAGCGACCGAAGCAGCTCGCGTGACGCCTCGGACGTGAGCGGTGCGGCCGCGCGCACGCCCCCGGCGATTCCGGGCGGCGCGGGGGAGCGCACGGGAGCGTCGGGGACCAGCACCGATGTGACCCGAAGGCGCCGTGGCTCGATCACGAAGGTCCACACGATCGCGACGACCAGCAGCACCACCAGCATGCCCTGCGCGAGCAGCGATTCCGCGGTTGGGTAGATGCCCAGCGCCGGCAGCCGCGGCGCCCCGGCGACGATCGTGGTCGGCAGCAGGCCGCCCTCCTGAAGCTCGCCCACGCCCTTCCCGGCGAACACGAACGCCATGTAGTACAGGAAGGCGCCGGTCACCGCGAAGAGCGGCTTGAGCGGGAGCCGCACCCCGAAACGGTTGATCGCCACGTACACGCCCGCCATCAGCACGGCGCCCGCGCTCATGCCGGCCAGAATGGCGAGCGCCGAGCCGCTGGTTCCCGCGGACACGAACAGCGCCTTGTAGAACAGCACGGTCTCGAAGCCCTCGCGGTACACCGCGAGGAAGGCCACCGACGCGAGCGCGAGCACCGACCCGCTCGACAGCGCGTCCTGCATCCTGCTGCGGACGAACTGGTTCCACTTGGCCACTTCCATCTTCGAGAGCAGCCAGTAGCTGACATAGAACAGCAGGAAGGCGGCGGCGGCCATCGTGAGGCCTTCGAGGGCCTCCTGGCGGGCCGGGCTCAGCCTGAACACCGTCTCGATCGCCAGGGCCGTGATCAGGCTGAGGACGATCGCCGCGGCGACGCCGAGGTGGATGTCGCGCTTGCGATGCCCGGCGCCGGTCCGGGCGAGGAACGCCATCAGCGCGCCCACCACCAGGATCGCCTCGAGGCCCTCACGGACGAGGATCACGAATGACTGGACGAACAGATTGAGCGGCGCCAGCGACTCGCCCAGAGCCCGCTCGGCGCGCTCGAGGTCCGCCGCCAGCCTGGATCGCGCCCCGGTCAGGGTGGCCGTCGGCGCTCCGCCACCGGCGCTGGTGCGCAAGGCGGCGAAGCTCGCCTCGACCGAGGCCGCGAGCTCCGGCTCCTTGGCCCGGAGCGAGCGCTCCACCTGTTCGAACGTCATGTATGCGTCGAGCGCGGCCGCGCCCGCCGCCTCCGCCTGGCCGCCGCGGGCGAGCGCGACCGCACTGTCCACCTG
>JBOHSY010000062.1:0-1886 GCA_050733355.1 Gemmatimonadales bacterium
GGCCGACACAGTCCTGGACGTTGCCCCTGCGCGGAGGGCGATCACGGTCGGGGGCACCATCACGCCCGTCGGCAGCGTCGAGGTGACGATGGGTGGATTGCCGCAAGAGGACGGTGTCCTCACAACTCCCCCGGAAGTGCCACCCCCTGACCCGGACGGGGCAGAGCGGTGGGCCGAACGGTGGGCTGCGGTGCGGTTCGAGGAGAAGCGGCGGAGGAACTTCGCCGAGGCCGACCGGATTCGGGACCTGCTCCGGAAGCACGGATTCGAGGTTCGGGACGCGAAGGATGGGTCGATTCAGCTCACAAGGGCGGGATAGGGACGGAGCGGGCGGGAGTAGGCGAGGCTCGCGATCTTCTGCCACTCCCGCGGGCTCCCTCCCGCTCCCCCTCCCGGCCCCCCCGAAGAACCCCCGTTGACTAAGCCTAACCCACCATCTATCATAGGAGTCTGTTCTTTTCGGCCTGTTTTGCTGACGTAGCTCAACTGGCAGAGCACCGGTTTTGTAAACCGGCGGTTAGGGGTTCGATTCCCCTCGTCAGCTCGGTGGTGCCGACACCCGTGGAAGCCTGAACCCCGCCGGGGCGGCGGGGTTCACTGTCGAAGGGGTGCCGTCGCGGGTGCGTGGGGCGCCGAAGGCGGTGGCGGGTGACGATGGGTGCGGGGCGGGAGGCGTAGGACGGTGGGGTGGCCGAGTGGCTAATGGCAGCAGACTGTAAATCTGCCGGGCTCTGCCCTACGTAGGTTCGAATCCTACCCCCACCACTGAAGGGGCGGTAGAGGCGGTAAAGACAGTACGGGCGGTAAACAGCGGAGGTGAGGGATCCGGGATTTACCGGTACCGCCGGTACCGCCTCTCCCACGCTACCGTCCCGACGACGCGGGTGTAGCTCAGTTGGTAGAGCGTCAGCCTTCCAAGCTGAGGGTCGCGGGTTCGAGTCCCGTCGCCCGCTTCGCTGGTGAGCAGTGAGCGGTAGGCAGCGAGCAGGGGAGAGACGGTCGCTCGCGTAGCTCAGTCGGTAGAGCGCGTCCTTGGTAAGGACGAGGTCACCGGTTCAATCCCGGTCGCGAGCTTAGGGGCTATCACAGCGATAGAGCGGATAGCGCAATGCCCAGAGACAAGATCATCCTCGAGTGCACCGAGTGCCGCAACCGGAACTTCTTCCAGACGAAGAATCGCCGGAAGCACCCCGAGCGCGTGGAATACCGGAAGTACTGCCCGCGGTGCGACCAGCACCGGATGCACAAGGAGTCGAAGTAGCTCATGGACGGCGCGCGCGCCGCTCCGGCGGGCAACAAGGTGACCGCCTGGACCCACGACGCGGTCAGCTTCATCCGCGCGGTCCGAACCGAGCTGGACAAGGTCACGTGGCCCACGCGGCCCGAGCTGATCAAGGCCACCCGCATGATCGTGGTGCTGTCGATCGCGCTGGGCATCGTCATCGGCCTGCTCGACTGGCTGCTGCAGAAGATTCTGGTGGACGGCGTCGCCGCGCTGGCGCGGTGAGCGCGATGGAATACCGCTGGTACGCCATCCAGACCACCGCCGGGCACGAGAACAAGGTCCGGAGCCTGCTGCAGCGGCGGATCGAGGACGATCCTCGCCCGGCCGAGGCCAAGCTGATTCGCCAGGCGCTCGTCCCGGTGCAGGAAGTCATCGAATTGAAGAACGGCAAGAAGGTCAACGTCGAGCGGAAGCTGTACCCCGGGTATGTCCTGGTCGAGATGCAGATGAGCCAGGAAGCGCTCCACGTCGTGAACAGCATCCAGGGCGTGATCAAGTTCGTGGGCAGCGGCAAGCTGCCGCAGCCGCTCCGGCAGGACGAGGTGAATCGTCTGCTCGGCGTCGCCGAATCGGTGGCCGAGGCCGAGCCCAAGGAGGAGAT
>JBOHSY010000063.1:0-23634 GCA_050733355.1 Gemmatimonadales bacterium
TGCTGGTGGTGATGGCCCCGTCGCCCGCCGACGCGGAGCGCTGGCTCAGCGATCTCGCGCTGCTCACCAGCGAGCCCGCCGCGCTGTATCCGCAGCGCGAGGCGCTGGGCGAGGACGAGCCCCACTACGAAATCGCCGGCGAGCGCGCGGAGACGCTGGAGGCGCTGCTCCGCGGCCGGCTTCGGCTCCTCGTCACCACCGCGCGCGCCACCGCGGAGCGGACGCTGGTGCCGGCCGCGCTCGCGCGCCTCACGCTCACGCTCGCGCCGGGCGACCGCCGGGGCTTGAGCGACGTGGTGGGTGCGCTCGAGACCATGGGCTACCGCCGAGTGCACACGGTGACCGAGGTGGCCGAGTTCAGCGTGCGCGGCGGGATCGTGGACGTGTACGGTTTCGGCATGGCCGCGCCGGCGCGCTGCGAGTGGTGGGGCGACGAGATCGCGTCGCTCCGCGCGTTCGACCTGACGAGCCAGCGGTCGGGGGAGGAGCTCAGGGGCATCACCGTGCTTCCGATCACGACCGGCGCTCTGCGTTCCGAAGAGCGGAGGAGCGGAGGAGCAGAAGAGCAGGGCAGTTCATCGGCTCCTCTGCTCTTCGGCTCGTCTGCGCTTCCCAGCTCGCGCCGCACTTTGCTGGAGCTCCTCCCCTCCGACACGCTCTTCGTCCAGGAGTCCGCCGGCCCGGACGCCGACGAGGTGGCGCGCGCGTGGCGCGAGGCGGAGCATCACCTCGAGATCGCCCGCAAGCTGGGCGAGGACGTGCCCAGCCGGGACGCGATCTTCGAGGAGCCGGGACGCTGGCGCGAACGGCTCGGCGAGTTCGCGCGGCTCGTCACCCGCGCCGAGGCGCCCGACCTCCAGTTCGGCTTCTTCCCGCCCGAGCGGATCGACCGCGACCTGAACCGGCTGCGCGCGCTGCTCCACGGCACGCCGCCCACGCTGATCCTGTGCGACAACGAGGGCCAGCTCGAGCGACTCGAGGAGCTGCTGGAGGAGGGCGGCCGCCGCCCGGTATCGGCGCGGCTCGCCATCGGCGCGCTCGATGGCGGCTTCGTCATGCCGTCGCTCCGCGTGCTCACCGACCACGAGATTTTCCGTCGCGCGCGGCGGCTCCGGCGGGCGCGGCGCTACCGCCAGGCCGCGCCCTCGGGCGCCACCGGTACGTTGTCGGCGGGCGACTACGTCGTGCATCTCGATCACGGCATCGGCATCTACCGCGGAATCGAGACCGTGCGGGTGGGGGAAGCGACGCTCGAGGTCGCCGTCGTCGAGTACGAGGGCGGCGACCGGCTCAACGTCCCGCTGTATCGCCTCGACCAGCTCGAGCGCTACCGCGCCGCGGGCGAGGACGGCGACCGGCCGCCCCCGCGCCTCCACCGCCTGGGCGGCTCCACCTGGCAGCGGGTGCGGGAGAAGACGCGGCAGGCGATCAAGTCAATGGCCGCCGATCTGCTCGACCTCTATGCCCGGCGGCAGGTGGCCGCGGCGACGCCGATGCCGCCCGACACCCGCTGGCAGCGGGAGCTCGAGTCCAGCTTCCTCTACGAGGACACGCCGGACCAGCGCAAGGCCACCGTCGAGGTCAAGACCGACATGGAGCGCCCCCGCCCGATGGATCGCCTGCTCGTGGGCGACGTGGGCTACGGCAAGACCGAAGTGGCGGTGCGCGCGGCGTTCAAGGTGGTGCAGGGCGGGAAGCAGGCCGCGGTGCTCGTGCCGACGACGATTCTGGCGGAGCAGCACGGGCGTACCTTCGTGGAGCGCCTGGCCGACTATCCGGTCAAGGTCGAGGTGCTCTCGCGCTTCCGCACGGTCAAGGAGCAGAAGCAGGCCCTCGAGCGGCTCGCCGGCGGCGCCACCGACGTCGTGATCGGCACCCACCGGCTGCTCTCCCGGGACGTCGACTTCAAGGACCTGGGGCTCCTCATCGTGGACGAAGAGCACCGCTTCGGCGTGAAGCACAAGGAGCGCCTCAAGCAGCTCCGGCTCTCGGTGCACGTCCTCACGCTTACCGCGACGCCCATCCCGCGCACGCTCCACCTCTCCCTCGCCGGTCTCCGCGACCTCACCCTGATCGAGACCCCGCCGCGCGACCGGTCACCCATCCTCACGTTCGTGGAGCCGTGGGACGACGGGCTCCTCGAGGAGGCGTTCGCCCGCGAGCTCGACCGCGGCGGGCAGGTCTTCTTCGTGCACAACCGGATCGAGACGATCGATACCATCGCCGCCCGGGTGCGGGCGCTCGCGCCCAGGGCGCGGGTCGGCGTCGCGCACGGACAGATGCCGGTGGACGAGCTCGAGGAGGTCATGCGCCGGTTCGTGGCGGGAGAGGTGGACCTGCTCGTCTCCACCATGATCGTGGAGTCGGGGCTCGACGTGCCGAACGCGAATACCATGGTGATCCACGACGCCCACCGGTTCGGGCTGGCGCAGCTCTACCAGCTCCGCGGCCGGGTGGGGCGGAGCCACCGGCGGGCGTACTGCTATCTGCTGGTGCCCGACACGATCGACGCGCAGGCCGAGGATCGGCTCAAGGTGCTCGAGCACCATACGGACCTGGGGGCCGGCTACCGGATCGCGCTCAAGGACCTCGAGATCCGGGGAGCGGGCAATCTGCTCGGCGCGGAGCAGTCGGGGCACGCGCACGCGGTCGGCTTCGACCTGTACATGCGGTGGCTGGAGGAGACGGTGCGGGCGCTGCAGGGCCGGGGCGGCCCCGAACAGCCGCAGCCACCGGACGTCGTGCTCGATCGGCCGGCCCAGCTTCCCGACGGCTACGTACCGGACGACGACCTCAAGCTCGACCTCTACCGGCGGCTGGCGCGGAGCCTCTCATCCGGCGACATTGATGGGTTGCGCGACGAAATGCGCGAGCGGTTCGGGCCGCTTCCATCCGACGCCGAGACGCTGCTCGACATGGCGCGGCTCCGGGTCACGGGCGCGGCCCTCGGTCTGCACCACGTGCTCGTCCGCGGCGACGAGGCCCGGCTCACGTTCCGATCGGGCGCGCAGCCGCGGCTCGCGGGCCTCACCGCCGCGCTGGACGACGTGCAGCTCGCCGCCGAGGTGCGGCGCACGGTCCCGCTCTCGCTCCGGCTCGTCCGCCTCGGCGGGGAGCCCATCGTGGGGGCGTTGGTACGCGCCCTGAGACAAGTAGCCTAAGGGCGGTCATCGGTCATCGATCGGCCCGATAGCCGACGACCGACGGCCGATAGCTTCTTACAGAGGAGTCTGGATGTACCGCAAGCTGGTGGCAGTCGCCGGTGCCCTCGCACTCGCCGCCTGTGGCGACGCCAGGAACCTGTTCGTCGCCAAGGGCAAGGTCGCGGCCAGCGCCGGGGACCTCACCCTCTCGCCCGAGCGGCTCTCGGAGCTGCTCAGCGGCCCGCGCGGTGTGCGGGTCACCAAGGACGCCGCGGGCTACGTGACCAGCCTGTGGGTGGACTACGCGCTGTTCGCGCAGGGCGCCGCCGATGGGACGCTCCCGCGCGACTCCGCGAGCGCCGCCAAGGCGCTCTGGCCCGAGCTGGCCGAGCTGCGCACCACGCACTGGCACGACAGCCTCGTCGCGCGCCGGCCGGCGGCCGACCCCTCGGCGCTCGACAGCCTGTACGCCGGCGACGAGGTGCGCGTCTTCCAGCATATCCTCTTCGGCGCCGCGCAGAGCGCCACGGTGCAGGCCAGGACGGCGGCGCGCAAGCAGGCCGAAGCGACGCTCGGCCGCATCAAGGGCGGCGCGGACTTTGGCCAGCTGGCGAGCCAGCTCTCGGCCGACCCGGGCAGCAAGCAGGACAACGGCTTCCTGCCGCCCGCGCGGCGGGGCCAGTTCGTGCCGCAGTTCGACAGCGCGGGCTGGGCGCTCGCGCCCGGCGGGATGAGCGACGTCGTCGAGACCCAGTTCGGCTATCACATCATCCGGCGCCCCGAGGTCGGCGACGTCCGCGAGCGACTCGGCGCCTTCGAGGGACAGCGGGGCGGACAGAAGAACGATTCGCTCTACATGGATCAGCTCGCCACGTCCAATAAGCTCGAGGTGGCGAAGAACGCGGCCGCCGACATGAAGGCCGCGGTGCAGAACCCGGAGGCATCGCTCACCTCGCGGAAGCCGCTCACCACGTTCAAGGGCGGCAGGCTCACCGTGGCTGAGTACCTCCGGTGGGTGCGCGCGCTGCCTCCGCCCTACGTGGCGCAGCTCCGCGCCGCCAACGACTCGGCGCTTCAGCAGTTCGCCCGCGTGCTGTCGCTCAACCTGCTGCTGCTCAGGCAGGCGGATTCGGCCAAGGTGCGCATCACGCCCGCGGAGTGGACGAACCTCTACCGGCGCTACACCGACGCGGTCGACAGCCTCCGGAGCGACATGGGCTTCACCGCCACCGACACCGCGCTGCCCGACTCGGCCGTCGCGGCCAAGGTCTCGCAGTACTTCGACGCGCTCGTCGCGGGCAAGGTGCGCATGCGGCCGGTGCCCTCGGCGCTCGGAACCCTGCTCCGCGAACGCGGCGACTACCGGGTGGACGAGGTGGGTGTGAGCCGCGCGTTCGAGCTTGCGCAAGCGGAGCTCGCCAAGGCCGATTCGGCCCGCGGCGCGGCGCCGGGTGCCGGTGGAGCCCCCGGCATGCAACAGGCGCCCGGCGGCCCGCCGGTGCCTGCGCCGTCGCCCGACTCAACGGCCGCGCAACCGGATTCCGCCGGAGCCGGCAGCCGGCAGTAGCAGGAGGTCGCTGTGCGTCGTCAGATCCTGGTGATCGTGGTCGCGCTCGCGGCCGGCGCGGTGGTGCCGGTGGGCGCGCAGGAGGTGCAGTTCGACTCGCTGGCGCGGGCGCTGTCCACGCCGGTGGATTCGCTTCCTGCCCTCACCCCCGACACGGCTCTCACGGCCGCGCCGCGCGACACGACGTTCACGGTCGATCGCGTCGTCGCGGTGGTCGGCAATCAGCCAATCCTCGCCTCGCAGGTGGAAGAGGAGATCTTCAGCCGGCAATCGCAGGGACTGGAGCCTCCCACCACCGCGGAAGGGGCCGCCGCGCTGCGCCGACAGGTGATCGACGGGATCATCGAGGCCGAGCTCCTGATCCAGCAGGCCCAGCGGGACACGGCGGTGAAGGTGACCGACCAGGAGATCGCCGAGGGCGTCGAGCAGCAGATCCGGAAGATCCGCGGCAACTTCACCAGCGAGGCCGAGTATGCCGCCGAGCTGCGCAAGGCCGGCTTCCAGACGCCCGACGAGTACCGCCGCTGGCTGGGCGACCAGCAACGCCGCGCCGCGCTGCAGAACCGGCTGATCGAGAAGCTCCGCGGCGACGGCACGCTCAAGCCGGTGATCCCGACCGAGCGCGAGATGCGGGCGTACTTCGAGTCGCAGAAGAGCGCGCTGGAGAAGCGCCCCGCGACGCTCTCGTTCCGCCAGGTGATTATCCCGCCCCAGCCCTCGCTCGCGGCGCGGCAGGCGGCGTACCAGCTCGCCGATTCGATCGCCCGGGCGCTCCGGCAGGGCGGCGACTTCGCGGTCGCGGCCAAACGCTTCTCCGCCGACTCGGGCTCGCGGGAGCAGGGGGGGTCGCTCAACTGGTTCCGCCGCGGGGTGATGGTGCCGGAGTTCGAGCGGGTCGCGTTCGGCATCAAGCCCGGCGTGATCTCCGATCCGGTGGAAACCCAGTTCGGCTTTCACGTCATCCAGGTGGAACGGGTTCAGCCGGCCGAAGTGCAGGCGCGGCACATCCTCATCATGCCCGAGATCACGGAGGTGGAGGTCGACAGCGCCCGCCGTCTCGCGGACGCGGTCTACCAGGCGCTGCGGGCTGGTGCGAGCCTCGACTCCCTCCAGCGCCTGTACCACGAGAAGGGCGAGGAGCGCGAGGGGAGGGACGTGCCTGTCACCAAGCTGCCGCCGGCCTACGCCCAGGCGATCGGCGGAGCGGAGGAGGGGACGGTGCTCCCGCCGTTCGCGCTCGAGGGCAGCAACGGCCGCACGCGATACGCGGTCGTCACCGTGACCAGCCGTCGTCCCGAAGGGGAGGTGCGGTACGAGGATGTCAGGGACAAGATTCGCTCGCAGTTGGGTGAGCAGCTCGCGATACGCAGGTATCTGGACCGCCTACGTAAGTCTTCGTATGTAGAGATCCGAACTGGAGAAGGCAGGGATGTCAGTAGGCGGTAAGGGCGGTGAGGGCGGTAACGACGGTAAGGTTTCGGCGCCAAGGTGAAGCAGGCTGCAGGGCGCCTGCGCCTTGCAGCCTTTGGTCCTTGCAACCGAGCCTTGGCGCCCCTACCGCCTTTACCGCCTCTACCGCCTACTTTTCCCCATGCTCCCTCGCGTAGCGATCACTCTTGGAGACCCTAGAGGCATCGGCCCGGAGATCGTAGCCAAAGCCCTGGCCGAGCCGCTCGACGCCGACGTCACGTTGCTGGGCGCCGAGGAGCAGATCGCCGACATCCCGGCCGCGCGTCGCATCGCGGTCGGCACCTGGAGCGTGGTCGCCGCCGGCTCTGCGGCCGACGAGCGGGCCCGGGCGCTGCGCGCCGGACGCGTCACCGGCCACGCCGTCGAGCGCGCGGTACGGCTGGTCCAGTCCGGCGAAGTCGATGCGATCGTGACGGCGCCGGCTCACAAGCACGCACTGCACCTTGCGGGATTTCCGTATCCCGGACACACCGAGTGGCTCGCCCATCTTGCCGGCGACGTGGAGACCGCGATGATGCTCGCTGCCGACCGGCTGCGCGTCGTGCTGGTCACGACCCATGTGGCGCTCCGCGACGTGCCGGCGCTGGTCACGGTGGATCGCGTGGTGCGCGCGGGACGGATCACCGACCACGCCCTCCGCGAGCTGTGGGCGATCGCTGCGCCGCGGCTCGCGGTGTGCGCGCTCAATCCGCACGCCGGCGAGTCGGGGCTTTTCGGCGACGAGGACGACCGCGTGCTCCGTCCCGCCGCGGCCCAGCTCGGCGCCGCCGGACCGGTGCCGGCCGACACCGTGTTCCTGCGCGCGCTGCGCGGCGAGTTCGACGCGGTGCTCGCGCCGTATCACGACGTGGGAATGACCGCCATCAAGGTGGCCGCGTTCGGCCGGGGGGTGAACGTCACGCTGGGCCTTCCGTTCATTCGCACGTCGCCGGATCACGGGACGGCGTTCGACATCGCGGGGAAGGGCGTCGCGGATGCGTCGAGCATGCGCGCGGCGATCGAGCTGGCGGTGGAGCTCGCGTCGAAAGCCAGCTTTAACCAGCGCTCCCCTCCAGCCGCCGCATCAGGTCGAGATACCGCTCCAGCTTGAGCTTCTGGGTGGCGCGGTTGGCCACCAGCACCGCCTGCACGCGGAGAATCGTCTCCCGCTCCACCAGTCCGTTGGCCTTGAGCGTGCTCCCCGTGTCGACCAGGTCCACGATCCAGTGCGACAGATTGAGCAGCGGCGCGACCTCCACCGAGCCGCCCACGTGCACGATGTCCACCGGCCGGCCGCGCGAGTTGAAGTGCTCACGCGAGAGACGGGGATACTTCGTGGCGACGCGCGGCGTCATCCCGCCCGGGAGGCAGGGATAGTCCGCCGCGGCCGGCGACGCGACGACCAGCCGGCAGAACCCGAAGCCGAGCTCGAGCGGCTCGAGCACGTCGGCGCCGGTCTCCCGCAGCACGTCGGTGCCGGTCACGCCCAGGTCGGCGGCGCCGGACTCCACGTACACCGGCACGTCGCCCGGCTTCACGACCAGAAACTCGATCGCAGGGTCGCCCGAGGGCAGGAGAAGACGGCGCCCCGCATCGGACGCGGGGGCGGCGCCCGCGCCCGCGAACAGCGCAATCGACGGCTCGTAGAGCCGGCCCTTGGAGAGCGCGATCCGGAGCCCGCTCATGCCGCCTCCGGCGGGCCGATCTCCGCGAGCGCATCGAGATCGATCGAGACGCCCACCGCCGGCATCGACCGGCCGAAGCGGCCCATCAGCTCGTCGTAGCGTCCCCCGGCACCCACCGCCCGCCCCGCGCCAGCCGCGAACAGCTCGAAGTGCACGCCGGTGTAGTAATCGAGCCCGCGCACCTCGCCGAGATCGTACACCAGGTGCTCGCGCTCCGCCGGCGTGAGCGCGTCGTCGAGCGCCTGGAGCAAGGCGAGGCCGTCGCACGCGGCCGCGGCGGCCGAGCGCGCCATCCGCTCGAGCGCGTCGCGCCGCCCGATCACGAACGGCAGTTCCCGGAGCGCGCGGGCCTCGGCCGGCGCCGCGCCGAGCGCGCGCTCGAGACTGCCCCGGTCCTTCCGGTCGATCCACCGCCGCACGTCGGCGCGGACGGCGGCGTCGAGCGCAGCAAGGCCGCCGGCCAGCACACCCACATGGCCCAGGTTGAGCTGGAAGTCGGTGATACCCGCCGACCGCAGCAGCGCGATCGTGAGCCGGACGATCTCGACGTCGCCCGCGAGCGCGGGCTCGCCCAGCAGCTCCGCGCCGACCTGGAGCGTCTCCCGCGCGCGCCCCCCGCGCTCCGGTTCCTGCCGATAGACCGGCCCCGCGTACGAGAGGCGGAGCGGCCGCGGCGCGTCGGCGAAGGTCGTGGCCGCCATCCGCGCGATGCTGGAGGTAAAGTCGTAACGGAGCGCCAGGATCCGGCCGTCGAGATCCACGAAACGCACCAGCTTCTCGGCCACTTCCGCGCCCCCGGCGCCGCGAAACACTTCCTCGTACTCGAAGGTGGGCGGGCTCAGCTCCTCGTAACCTGCGCCCTCGAGCACGCCGAGCATCGCGCGCTGGAGCGCGCGCCGCCGGCGCAGGGCCGGGCCGGTGAGGTCGAGCGCGCCCGGCGGGGTCGCGGTGATGGACAGGCGTGGCATGGGCCGGGATAATACATCCGATTCCTCGTCCGAAGCACATCGGTGACCCGCCGCTTCCGACGCTATGCCGCCGTGATCATCTGCCTCGGCTTCGCGGGCGCCGTCGCGCTCCTCGTGAACGCCTGGTGGTGCAAGCCGCTCAGCCTGAACGTCTTCTACGAGCGGATCTTCCTGCGCTACGCGCTGAAAGATCCCGAGCTGCTCACCGGGCTCGGCCTCCTGGAGCCACTCGGCCTCAAGGGACACAACGCCCGCCTCACCGACGCGTCGGACCGTCATTTGCGGGAGGTCAACGATTTCGCCCGCGGCGAGCTCGCGACGCTCCGGCGCTACGACGTCGGCTCGCAATCCGAATCGCAGCGGCTGTCCTCCGCGATTATCGGTCTCGCGATCGCGGAGCGGATCGGCGCCGAGATGTACGCGATGCTGGATACACTGGGCGTTTCTCCCGGTACGCTTGCCGACCGCCTGCGCCAGCTCGAGAGTCGCCCCGATGCGCGCTACCCGGCCGACGACAGCGGCCGGGCCGCGCTGCTCGCCGACTTCCGGGCGATGACCGCGGAGGCGGAACCGAAGGCGAGCCCCGCGTTCGCGCGTCTGCCGCGGTCGAAGCTCCTAGTCGAAGCGGTGCCCGCCATGCGATCGGGCGAGCAGGTCGCCTACTACGAGGGTCCCGCACTCGACGGCTCGCGTCCCGGCGTCGTGTTCATCGACCCCCGGCACGGCGAGGCCCGTTGGCGCATGCGCACGACGGCCCACCACGAGGGCTTCCCGGGCCACCACCTGCAGGTCGCGCTCGCGACCGAGCTCGAGCATGTGCCGACGTTCCGGACCGTGATCCCGTTCGCCGCCTACTCCGAGGGATGGGGACTCTACGCCGAGCAGCTCGCCGACGAGCTCGGGCTCAACCCCGATCCGTACAGCAGGCTGGGCTATCTGGAGTTTCGCCTCCTGCGCGCGATGCGCCTCATCGTGGACACCGGCATCCACCACAAGCGCTGGGGCCGCGATGCCGCGATCGCGTATATGTCCAAGTGGGTGGCGGATTCGGGGCTGGTACGGGCCGAGGTGGACCGGTACATCGCGGATCCGGGATAGGTCTGCGCGTACGCGATCGGCGCGGTCACGCTCGTGGACCTGCGCGCGCGCGCGCGGCGCGAGCTGGGCGACCGGTTCGACCTCCGCGAATTCCACGAGGTCGTGCTGGGGAACGGCGCAATGCCGCTGGAGGTACTGGAGGACCAGGTGTCGGCCTACATAGGGCGCGTGAGAGGTGACAGGTGAGAGGGTGCACCGTGACCCGCTCTCACCTCTCACCTCTCACCTCTCACCTCTCACCTCTCACCTCTCACCTCTTGAACCGCCGGCGCCGGCTGGTGCAGCCGGATCGTCTTCACCCGCCGGCCCTCCATCTCCGCCACCTCGAGCGTATACGGCCCGGCGGTGACGCGGTCGCCCGTCCGGGGCAGCCGGCCGAGCTGGCCGAACACGTACCCGCCGATCGTGTTGTAGTCCGCGTCGTCCAGCTCGGTCCCGAACTCGTTGTTGAAGTCGCTGATCGGCATCCCGCCATCGAGCATCGGTCCGCCACGAACCGGCACCGGGCGCTCCTGGGGATCGTACTCGTCGAAGATCGGGCCGACGATCTCCTCCAGCAGGTCCTCCATCGTGACCAGGCCCGCCGTGCCGCCGTACTCGTCGAGCACCACCGCGAGGTGGGTCTTGAGCCGCTTCATGTCGGCCAGCACGTCCTCCACCTCGCGGGTGCTGGGCACGAACAGCGGTGGCCGCATGATCTCGCGGACCCGCTCCCCCGGCTTCGAGCGGATGGCGCTCAGGATGTCCTTGGCGTGCACCACGCCGATGATCTCGTCCAGCGAGTCGGTGTAGACCGGATATCGGCTCCGCCGCGCGCGCGCGACCTCGTCGGCCGCCTGCTCGACCGCCAGCTCGCCCTCGAGCGCCACCATCTGCGTGCGCGGCGTCATCACCTCCTGAGCGGTCTTCTCGCTGAACTCGAACACGCCCTCGAGGAGCCGCGCGTCCCGCTGAAGGATGCTGCCGCCCTCCTGGCTCTGCTCGACCAGCATCCGGATCTCCTCCGGGGAGTGGAGCCGCTCGGCCTCGGTGGGCGGCTTGATGCCGAAGAACCGCAGCAGTCGATTGGCCGCACCGTTGAGCAGGGCGATCGGGCCGGCCATCACCCATGCGAAGCCCATCAGCGGGACGACCACCCACGAGCTGACCATCTCGGGGAAGAGCAGCGCCACCGCCTTCGGCACCAGCTCGCCGAGCACGATGTGCAGCACGGTGATGATGGCGAACGCGATGCCCGAGGCCACCGCGTGGGTGGCGATCCGCTCGACCGGCGCGGGCAGCCAGGTGAAGGCGCCTTGGATCAGGTGCGCCAGCGCGGGTTCGCCGATCCAGCCCAGCCCGAGCGAGGCGAGCGTGATGCCGAGCTGCGTGGCGGAGATGTAGCGATCGAGTGATTGAATGGCCCGGCGCGCCAGCCTAGCTTTGCGGTCGCCGTTCCGTCCCATCTCATCGAGGCGCGTCTTGCGGGCGCCCACCAGCGAAAACTCCGCAGCGACGAAGAATGCGTTCGCCAGAACCAGCACCACCACGGCCAGCAGGCCGACGGCGGTGGAGGTAGGTTGGGACGGTTCCATATCAGTATAAGTCTAACATCCAAGCGACTTTAGCGCGAGATACCCGTGATTCGCCGGCTCGTGGTCCCGCCCTTCGACAACCTCGACCCGCTGCTGCCGCGCCCGGCGGGGAGCGACCCCGCGACGCGCGAGCCGGTCGCCGCGATCCTCGACGCGGTGCGCGTCCGGGGTGATGCAGCGGTCCGCGAGTATACCCGGAACCTCGATGGTGTCGATCTGGCGCCGGCCGATTGGGAGCTCCGGGCCGACGGGTGGCAGACCGCGCTCGAGCGGGTTGCCCCCGCGCTCCGCGACGCGCTCGCGGCGGCCGTGGACCGGGTCCGCCTCTATCACGAGTATCAGCGCGACCAGGGCTTCACGCTCAGCGAGCCCGACGGCACCATGCTCGGCATGAAGGTGACCCCGCTGGACCGGGTGGGATTGTACGTCCCGGGCGGCAAGGCGTCGTACCCGAGCTCGGTGGTCATGAACGCCGTGCCGGCGGTCGTCGCGGGCGTGCAGGAGATTATCGCCGTGGTGCCGCCGGCGGGAATCACCGACCCGGTGCTGGCTGCGTGCGCGCTCGCGGGCGTCACGCGGGTGTTCCGCGTGGGCGGCGCGCAGGCCGTGGCGGCCCTGGCCTACGGCACAGCCACCATTCCCCGCGTGGACAAGATCGTGGGGCCCGGGAACCGGTGGGTCACGGAGGCCAAGAGGCAGGTCGTGGGGCAGGTGGGGATCGACATGATCGCGGGACCCACCGAGGTGCTCGTGCTCGCCGATGGCAGCGCCGACCCGGCCTGCGTGGCCGCCGACCTCATCGCCCAGGCGGAGCACGACGAGGACGCCTGCGCCTGGTGCGTGACGCCCGATCGGGCGCTGGCCGACGCGCTTCCCCAGGCGCTCGAACGGGCGCTCGGCAGCACTCCCCGCGCGGCGATCGCCCGCGTGGCGCTGGAGCGGAACGGGCTCGTGGTGCTGGTGCCGTCGATCCGCGAGGCGATCGACGTGGCCAACCTCAGGGCGCCCGAACATCTGGAGATCCTGGCCGATGGAGCCGAGCGGATCGCGTCGGAAATCCGGCACGCGGGCGCCATCTTCCTCGGCGACGACACCCCCGAGCCCGTGGGTGACTACCTCGCGGGGCCGAGTCATGTCCTGCCCACCGCCGGCACCGCGCGCTACGCGTCCCCGCTCGGCGTCTACGACTTCGTGAAGCGTACCAGCGTGATCCGGTACAGCCGCCCCCGGCTCGAGGCCGACGCCGTCCACATCATCGCGCTGGCGGAGGCGGAAGGGCTGGCCGGGCACGCGCACGCCGTACGCGTGCGGATGAGCCGAGGAGCGGAGGAGCTGAAGAGCAGGGGTTAACTTCCAGTCATGGCCGCGTCACGCACCGATTGCCGGCAGATCGGCCCGGCTCCTCTGCTCTTCGGCTCCTCTGCTCTTCGCCGCCTCCGGCTCGTCCTGGCTCTCACCGCCACGTTCATGGTCGTCGAGGCGGTGGGTGGCTGGATCAGCGGGTCGCTCGCGCTCCTGGCCGACGCCGGACACATGCTGGCGGACGTGGGCGCGCTGGCGCTCGCGGCGCTCACCAGCTGGATCGCCCGGCGTCCGGCCGACGACGCGAAGACCTACGGGTACCAGCGCTGGGAGATCCTGGCCGCGCTGCTGAACGGCGCCGCGCTCATCGGGATCGCCGGTTGGGTGGTGCTCGAGGCGATCGAGCGCATCGACGACCCGCGGCCCATCCGGACCGGGCTCTTCCTGGCCGTGGCGCTCACCGGCCTCGCGGTCAACCTCGTGAGCCTCAAGCTCCTCCATGGGCACCACCACCAGAATCTCAACGTCCGGGGCGCCTACCTCCACGTGCTCGGTGACGTGCTCGGCTCCGTGGGAGCCGTCGGTGCGGCGGTGATCGTGGCGCTGACGGGCTGGAGCCTGGCCGACCCCATCGTGTCGATCCTGATCTCCCTGCTGATCGTGTTCAGCGCCTGGCGGCTGGTCCGGGAGAGCACCGACATCCTGCTCGAGGCGGTGCCGAAGCAGGTGTCCATGCCGGAGGTCGAGCGGCGAATCCGCGAAGTGCCGGGAGTGACCGCGGTGCACGACCTGCACGTCTGGACCGTCACCAGCGGCATGGTGGCGATGAGCGGTCACGCCGTCGTACCGGAGCTGGGCTCGCATCCGGGCGTCCTGGAGGGTATCCGGTCCCGGATGGCGAGCCTCGGGATCGGACACGTGACCATCCAGCTCGAGGTGCAGGATGGCTGTATCGACTGCGCGGACGGCGCACCCGCGGGCCACACCCGCTAGACGCTATCCGCTATCCGCTATCCGCTATCCGCCCGCTCCGCCGTCGCAGGGTGCCCGCGGCCGACCTGGGATGACTGCGGCCAGAGCGGATAGCGGATAGCCGATAGCGGATAGCGGAATACCGTCTTGCGGCCCGGACGGGTGCTGTCTATATATGCCCCGCGGTGGCCCGGGCGTTCCGGGTAGTACGCGATTGATCGCTCAAAACGAGCCGGAAGCGAGCCGGAAGCCCGTTTAGTGATTCGCAATCTCGCCATCATCGCCCACGTCGACCACGGCAAGACCACGCTGGTCGATCAGATGCTCCGCCAGGCCGGGGCCTTCCGCGCGAATCAGCACGTCGAGGAGCGCGTGATGGACTCCAACCCCCTGGAACGGGAGCGGGGCATCACGATCCTGGCCAAGAACACGGCGGTCCGCTGGCAGGGCGTCAAGATCAACATCGTGGACACCCCCGGGCACGCCGACTTCGGCGGCGAGGTGGAGCGCATCCTCCGGATGGTGGACGGCGTGCTCATCCTCGTGGATGCCGCCGAAGGGCCGATGCCGCAGACCCGGTTCGTCACCCGCAAGGCGCTCGCTCTCGGGCTCCGGCCGATCGTCGCGATCAATAAGATCGACCGCGCCGACGCCGAGCCGCTCCGGGTGCACGACGAGGTGCTGGGGCTCTTCATCGACCTCGAGGCCACGCACGAGCAGCTCGATGCGCCGTTCCTGTATACCTCGAGCCGGGCGGGCACCGCCACGCTGGAGCTGGACTATCCGGGCACCGATCTCGAGCCGCTGTTCCGGGCCATCCTCGACCACGTTCCCGAGCCCAGGGGCGACCCCGAAGGGCCGTTCCAGATGCTCGTGTCGACCCTGGACCACTCGAGCTTCCTCGGCCGCATCGCCATCGGGCGGATCGAGCGGGGCCGGGTCAAGGTAGGCGATCAGGTCGCGTTGCTCCCCCTGGGCGAGCCCGGCCTCGTGGCCGACGAGCAGCTCGAGCAGGGCCGGGTGACCAGGCTGTACACCTTCGACGGGCTCAATCGGATCGAGGTGGGCGAGGCCGCGGCGGGCGACATCGTCGCGCTCTCCGGCTTCGAGGGGATCGAGATCGGCAAGACCTTCGTCGCGCCCGAGCATCCGGAGCGGCTGGCTGGCATCGCCGTCGAGGAGCCGACGATCTCCGCCGATTTCATCGTGAGCAACGGCCCCTTCGCGGGCCGCGAGGGCAAGTTCGTCACCAGCCGCCAGCTCCGCGACCGCCTGTTCCGTGAGCTCGAGCGCAACGTGGCGCTCAAGGTCGAGCCCACCGACAGCCCCGATACGCACACCGTTTCGGGCCGCGGCGAGCTGCACCTCGGCATTCTCATGGAGACGATGCGGCGCGAGGGCTACGAGTTCCAGGTGTCGCGGCCCCGGGTGATCACCCGCGTGGGCGAGAAGGGCGAGCGCCTGGAGCCGTACGAGGAGCTGATGATCGATGTGCCCGAGGAGTACATGGGCGTCGTCATGGAGAAGCTGGGTCCGCGCCGGGCCGAGGTGCTGGAGATGAAGAACCCGGGACAGGGCGTCGCGCGGCTCACGTTCCGGATCCCGGCCCGTGGACTGTTCGGCTACCGCTCGGAGTTTTTGACCGACACGCGGGGCACCGGCACCATGCATCATCGCTTCCTCGACTACGGCTCCTGGGCGGGGCCGCTCGCGGGCCGGAAACGGGGGGTCATGGTGGCCGACCGGGAGGGCGCGGTGGTGGCATACGCCCTCGGGAACCTCCAGGAGCGGGCCCAGATGTTCGTGTCGCCGGGTGACCTCGTGTACGAGGGCATGATCGCCGGCGAGAGCGCGCGCCCGGGTGACATGGACGTGAACGTCACCAAGGAAAAGAAGCTCACCAATATGCGGGCGTCGGGGTCGGACGAGAACGTCCTGCTCGAGCCGCCCCGCGAGATCACGCTCGAATACGCCCTCGAGTACATCGAGGAGGACGAGCTGATCGAGGTCACGCCCCGGAGCATCCGGCTGCGCAAGCGCCTGCTCCAGGCAAACGACCGGAAGAAGGCCGCCCGGGCCGCCCGGGTGGCGGATGCGTCGTAGGTAGCGGGGGTTCACCCTCTCTCTTTGGCGGAGGACATCATGCTGGCCTGGGGCACCTCGTTGGAGGCCTTGGAGATGCGTCGCAAGTTCGACGACGACGAGGAAGAATTCGAAGACGACGGCTTCGGATTCGACGACGAGGAGGACGAAGAGTTCGAGGACGACGACGAGGACGTGGATGACGACGAGGATCTCGACGACGAGGACCTCGACGACCTGGAGGAGCTCGAGGAAGAGGAAGACCTCCGCTGAGCGGTGAGCCCGGAAAGCCACGAGCCCGCCTGATGCGGGCTCGTTGCGTTAGCGTGACTCCCCGTCCGACGGCCGGCGCTGAGGGCTAGCGGGGAGGTACCGCGCGGACGAACGGACGCTCGGGGTCCACCAGCCGGTAGTACGGCTCGAAACCATTCCACAGCACGGCGACGACCTTCGCCTCGACAATCAAGCGGCGAATGTGGCAGCCGGCCCCTCGTTGCGGGTGGCCCACAGACGCCCGTGGTGCCGCTCGATGATCGAGCGGCTGACGGAGAGGCCGATCCCCTTCCCCCTGCGCCTTGGTAGTATAGAAGGCCTCGAACAGCCGCTCGCCGTCCTCCGGCGAGAAGCCCACCCCGCAGTCCTGCACGGACACGCACACGCCGCCGCCCTCGTCGCGCCCGGTGGTCACCACCAGCTCCCGGGGGCGAATCGACGCCGCCAGCGTGCCGAGTTCGCGCGGCTCATCTGGCGGCTGGCGTCGCCGCAGTGGCGGTTCGACGACGCGACGTTCGAGGCCAGCGCCGCCGCCTTGACAACCCCGGTCACGTGGCCATCATGATCCACGACTATCGCTGGCGGCTCGGCCTGGCGCAGGGTGAGGCGCACTACGACGAGCTCGAGCGGCAGCTGGGCCTGGCTCCCGTCATCACGGTCCCGACCATCACGCTCGACGGGGATGCCAACGGGGCACCGCATCCGGACGCGAGCGCGTATGCCCGCAAGTTCGGCCGCAAGTACGAGCACCCGGTGGTCACGGGCGGCGTCGGGCACAACCTGCCGCAGGAGGCGCCGGGAGCGTTCGCGCAGGCCATCATGGACGTCGATCGGTACTGATTGCCCGCCGGAGCTTCGCATCCCCCTGGTGCGGCAGCCGAGTCCCACACGAGCGCAGAGATCGGAAGGAACACGGCCCTGAGATGCATGCACACCTGACACAACCCAGGAGGCATCCATGAGCACGACCGCAATCCGCAGTAACGATGTGGCCGCCGACTCGCGCGTCGGGCAGGTCGACATGAAGCTCGAGGTGATCACCATCCCGGTCTCGGATATCGACCGCGCGAAGGAGTTCTACGGGGGTCTCGGGTGGCGGCTCGACGCCGACTTCAGCCACAGCGGTGACCGCGCGGTCCAGTTCACGCCTCCGGGCTCCGGGTGCTCGATTCACTTCGGAAGGAACGCCACGCCCGGATCCGCCCAGGGCTTGTTCCTGATCGTTTCCGACATCGAGGCAGCGCGCGACGACCTGGTGAGACGCGGTGTCGAGGTGAGCGAGGTATTCCATTACGCCGCCGGTCCCGCTCCCTTCGGCGGCCAGGTCAGCGGCCTCGCGCCTGACCACCTCAGCTACGGCTCGTACGCGACGTTCAGCGACCCGGACGGCAACGGCTGGCTGCTGCAGGAGGTCACGACGCGGTTCCCGGGGCGTGTGGCGGGCGACACGACGTACGCGTCGGCGCATAACCTGTCGCAGGCGCTGCGGCGCGCGGAGGCCGCGCACGGCGAGCACGAGGCGCGGACCGGCCAACGGGACGCGGACTGGCCGGCCTGGTACGCCGCGTACATGGTGGCGGAGCAGGCCGGGACGGAGCTGCCGACGTGATCTGAGCTTTATGCCGAACCGAATGACCGAGGACTGGTCACCACGATGGTTCCCGGCGCGCTAGGGACGCGCAAGCGTCGAGCGGTGAACGTAGCCGAGCACCTCTCCCTCCAGCGCCACACGATACCAGCCCCGCTCGAGTGAGTCCGCCAGGACCGTGTCGCTCGGAAGGAGCACTGCCTCGACGTCGGCGCTCGTGCTCCGCGACTTCCGCACATTGGTCCAGGTTCGAGTGATCAGGACCTCGCCCGCGCCCGCGGCCGGCACCAGGGCGGCTGTCGCCGTGTCCACTCGGGCAGCCGCCGTGGTGTACGCGACCTCTGAAAGGGACGAAGCGGAGTCGGCCACCACGGGAGAAGACTGCTGTTCCCGCGGCCAGCTGGATCGAGCCAGCTCGGCCGCCGCCAGAACAGCTATCGTGGCGACGATCCCACCTGCCACCCTCGGAGACAGGAATCGGCGCAGATCAAGAGGCGGATCGACATCCCGGACTGCCGGACCCACCAGCTCGTGGCCGCAGCCGGGACAACGGGTGGCGATGCTGAGGGCCCGTTTGCCGCATTCGCCGCATTGTTTGTAGGACCTGCCCATCACCGTTGCCCTGGCTCCTGTTGCGTGCTCGACGCCATCGGACCCGTAATGCCTGCACGAGAGCCATCGTTTGACCGGCTGGGCTACGAGGGCTCCTCGCTCGAGTCGCGGGTGGCAAGTCGAGTGCCACGGGCGGCGATGCGCGCCTCCGCCGCGGCCCAACCGGCCTCGAAAGGACGACCGAGCCGGTCGAGATCAATAACCAGCGGCGCATGGTCCGATGGGATGGGCTTGCCTTTCCTGGCCTCCCGATCGATCTCGACCCAGACGATGCGCTCCGCCACCGGCCGCGTCACCAGGAAGTGGTCGATCCGCATGCCGAAGTTCTTATGGAAGGCTCCAGCACGGTAATCCCACCAGGTGTAGCGCCCCGGCTCGGCCCGATGCAGGCGATAGGCGTCCACCAGACCCCAGCGGCAAAGCCGGAAGAAGGCATCCCGCTCCGGGGGGGAAACGTGGGTCCCGCCGTGGCAGACCTCCGGGGCCCAGACGTCCCTGTCCTCCGGCGCGACATTGAAGTCACCCCCGAGTACCAGGGGCTTCCCGGGATCGGCGAGGGTCTCGAGCCAGTGGGCGAGGCGAGCGTACCAGGCCAGCTTGGCCTGGAAGAAGGGTGAGTCGACCGACCTTCCATTCGGTGCGTACAAGGACACGACACGCACACCACCGCAGGTGGCGGCCACCATCCGCGCCTCGGCCAGCGGCTCATCATCACCGACGCTCGGAGTACGCGCTGCGCGGAGGGGTTCGCCGAAGTTGGTCACCACGTCGTCGAGTCCGTCGCGAGCGGCGATCGCTACTCCGTTCCATTGGCCCTCGCCATGGTGGACGAGCTCATACCCGGCGTCGCGGAATGCGGCGACCGGTGCCTCTGCATCCGCCAGCTTGGTCTCCTGCATCAGCAACACGTCCGGCCGCGCCCGCTCGAGCCACCAGGAGACCTTCTCCAGGCGCGCCTTGAGCGAGTTCACGTTCCAGGTGGCGATCCGCATGACGCTGGCCTACCGGGGGTCGGGCTCGTTCGCCGACGGGCCGTTGAGGGTCCGGAGCCGCTTTGGTCGCTGGCGTCACTCGCGCAGGAAGTGGCAGCTGTAGCCACCCGGGTGCTCCCGCAGGTAGTCCTGATGGTACGCCTCGGCCGGGTACCAGGTGGAGACGGGCTCAATGGTCGTCGTGATCGGCCGCTTCCACCTGCCGGAGGCTTCGACCCGCGCCTTCACCCGCTCGGCCGTGCGTTGCTGCTCGGGCGTCTGGGGAAAGATCGCCGAGCGGTACTGCGTGCCGACGTCGTTGCCTTGGCGATTGAGCGTGGTCGGATCGTGCAGCCTGAAGAACCACCGCTCCAGCAGGTCTTCGTAGCTGAGCACCGAAGGGTCGAACGTCACCCGGATCGCTTCGGCGTGACCCGACTTGCTGTGGTGGGTGTCCTCGTAGGTCGGATTCTCCAGCCAGCCGCCGGTGTATCCGACCTCGGTGTCGATCACACCGGGCACATTGCGCAGGATCTCCTCGACGCCCCAGAAGCAGCCGCCCGCCATCACGGCCACTTCGGTCTGCCGCTCGGCCGTTGCCGCCGAGCGAGTTGCGCTGTGCTGCTCGTTCATCTCGGTTTCTCCTCATCAGGTCATGCCGGGCTCAGGCAACCGCGGAACGATTCCCGTCTTGTTCTTCCCGCACTTTCGCAGCAACCTTGACAGCTCGGATCCAGCCATCGTCGACCACATCACCGCGGAGCGCGAGGTCATCCGAAGAATAAAATGGACCCTCTCTCAACGTTTCGTGAGCGCTTCGGCGCGCCCCGGGCACTCGTCGGGATGCTGCATGTCGGCGCTCTTCCAGGGACGCCAGCGGCGCGTCATTCACTCGACAGGTTGATCGAACATACGGTTGCCGAGGCAAGGATCTATCGCGACGCGGGGTTCACCGCGGTCGCCCTCGAGAACATGCACGACCGTCCATACCTGAAGGGTGGGGTCGGTCCGGAGGTCACCGCCGCCATGACTGCGCTGGCACGCGAAGTCAAGCGCGAGACTGGCCTGATGCTCGGCATTCAGGTGCTGGCCGCCGCGAATCGCGAGGCCCTGGCTATCGCCCTCGCTTGCGGCGCCGACTTCGTACGCGTGGAGGGTTTCGTCTTTGCGCACGTGGCGGACGAGGGTGTCATCGAATCGTGCGCGGGTGAGTTGCTGCGCTACCGCCGCGCGATCGGCGCCGAGCGCGTGCTGGTGTTTGCCGACATCAAGAAGAAGCACAGCGCGCACGCCGTGACGGGCGATGTCTCGCTCGTCGAAACCGCCAAGGCCGCCGAGTTCTTTCTCGCAGACGGCGTCATCGTGACGGGTCGGGCCAGTGGTGAAGCGGCGTCGCCCGATGAAGTGCGCGATACCGCGCGGGCTGTACGTCTGCCGGTGATCGTTGGTTCGGGCGTCTCGGTCCACAACCTGGCGCACTTTGCCGACGCGCACGGATTCATCGTGGGGTCGTCGCTGAAGCAGGGAGGGATCTGGAGCAACCCCTTGGATCGCACGGCGGTCGCGTCGATGGCACGAACTTTCGCTCAGTTGTGACGCCCTCCCTCGTGCTGCTCGGGAATCTCCTCGTCGACGACATTGTGTTTCCCGACGGTAGCACCCGCATGGGGCAGGCCGGCGGCGCCATCATGTACGGAGCTCTGGGCGCGGCCCTATGGGGGACGCTCGTGGGGTGTGTCAGCCTGGTCGGCACGGACTACGCCGTCACAATGCTGGACGCATTGGAAGAGCGCCGTGTCGACCTGACTGGCGTCCATCGGCTCGGCGGACCCGGCCTGCGCACCTGGATCCTCTACGAGGGTCACGCGCGGCGCTTGATCCATCGCCTCGGCTGCCCGACGCACGAACAGGTGTCACCGGGGCCCGAGCACATCCCGCGCGCCTGGCGCTCGGTGCCCGCATTCTACCTCGCTCCGATGCCGTTTTCGGTGCAGCGACGGGTCCTTGCCGCGCTGACGATGAACGCGAACCACTTTGTGTCGATCGATCCGCATCTGCCGGTTACTGATGACACCCTCGACGACTGGCGGCAAGTCCTGGCCGACGCTGACGCGTTTTTTCCGAGCGAGGACGAGTTGCTACTCGAAGGGATTCATGTCGACCCACACCGTGTTCTTCCCCGACTGGCGACTGGCCGTCTCAGGTTCATCGCCTTTAAGCAGGCCGCGAGAGGCGGCATTCTGTACGACGCCCGCGAAGACCGCTTCTATCGATGGGCCGGCCGAGCGTTGAAGGTGATTGATCCCACCGGCGCAGGTGATGCCTTTGCGGCGGGCTTTGTCTCCGCGCACCTCGAGGGTCTTCCCGTCGCGGCCTGCCTCGACCGAGGCGTCGTCAGTGCCAGCTTTGCCATTGAAGCTGTGGGAGCGGCGTCGCTGCTCCAGGCGACGCGCAGCGATGCCGATGACCGGATCCGCCAGTGGTCTCTCGCCGGGGCCAGCGCGTGACGGCTCCGTACGTCTGCGGCGACGAGATCGCCGCTGCCCTCGCCAGAGGCCGGCCGGTCGTCGCGCTCGAGACCACCGTGGTCACGCACGGTCTGCCACACCCCGACGGGGTGATCGCCGCGCAAGCGATCGAGGAGGAGATCCGGCAAGGCGGCGCAACCCCCGCCACGATTGGCATTCTGAGGGGAGCGATTCGTGTCGGACTCACCAATGCCGAACTGAACGAGCTGGCGACGACTCCCGACGTCGTCAAGGTAAACCTCAGCAATCTGGCCGCCACCGTCGCAGCTGGTCGGCCCGGCGCGACCACCGTCGCCGCCACGATGTTTGCCGCGCACGCCAATGGAATCAGCGTCTTTGTGACCGGTGGTATCGGCGGTGTTCATCGCAATGCCAGCGTCAGCGGGGACGTGTCAGCGGATTTGACGGCACTGTCGCGCATTCCGATCCCCGTCGTCTGTGCGGGTGCCAAGGCGATCCTGGATCTGCCACGCACCGTGGAAATGTTGGAGACCCTCGGCGTCCCCGTGTTTGGCCTCCAGACGAACGAGTTTCCCGCGTTCTATCGCCGATCCAGCGGGCTGTCCGTAGACAGCCGGATGGACACGATTGAGGAACTTGCTGCTGCGGTGCGCGCGCACTTTGCCCTAGGCCTTGGTACTGGCGTGCTGATCGCCAACCCCATTCCCGCCGCCGATGAACTGCCGACCGAAACCTACGAACAGGCGCTCGAGACGGCCCTGTCCGATGCGGAAAGCCAGGAGGTGCGGGGCCGTCGCGTCACACCGTTCTTGCTGGAGCGTCTCAGGGCACTGAGCGAGGGCGGAAGCGTCCGGGCAAATCTTGCCCTGCTGATGAGCAACGCTCGGGTTGGAGCGCAACTCGCGAGGGCCCTCGCGCAGCCAGGCCGCTAGACCCGCGCGATCGTCAGCACGCCAACCACGACGATCGCCACACCCGCCCCCCGCGCGACGCGTAGCGGGGCCGGGGCCAGTCGCTCGGCGGAGATCGCGAGCGTGCCCGCGGCCATCGCGACCAGGTTCATCATCCCGATCGCGAGCAGCGCCAGCATCAGGCTGCCGCAGCAGAGGCTGCAACGCACGCCCAAGCTGAGACCGTGCCGCCATGCGCCCATAGCCGTGTTCGCGGGCGGGCGGCCGCACACTGACCCTTCGCGGCAGAGCGCCAGCTGCCGCGCCTTCCACGAGGTGAACTGCACGCCCCCCGCCACGAGCAGCACCACGCCGGTCGCGACCGGCAGCCATGGCGCCACCGTCGCCCAGCGCAGCTCGACCGCCGTGACAGCCGCGCCGGCGGCGTAGGCAGCCGCACCGACGACCGCCCAGATGACGAAGTAGCCCACGCCGACCAGCGCCGTGAGTCCGTGCAGCTGGATCCCATCAGCGCCCCGCACGGACCGACGATACCGCGACAACATCGGAACCAGGGATGGCAGCATCATCGGCACCATCATCGCCATCCACATCTGCAGGTACCCAGTCATCCCGGTCATCGGTCAGTCCTCGTACTGGTCGTGGCGCCGGACCCACGCCATCGGATGAGCGAGACCTTCTTCATCGCGTCCCTTGGGCGCCAGATCGATGTAGTTGTATGCGCCGTTCAGCAGATCGATCCCGCGTGAGTACGCCGAGTAGGAGTGGTGGATGTCGCCGTTCCGGTCCTGGTAGAACACGCTCACGCCGGGCATTTCCTCGCCGACTTTGGCGACCGTGCCGTAGTTGTAGTACGCCGTGCCGTTCTTGGCCGCCTCCTGGTTGTGCGACACCTGGAAGTCGTAGTTGAAGTCGCTCTCGCCGGAGGAGACCCACTTGAAGCTCCAGCC
>JBOHSY010000064.1:0-3140 GCA_050733355.1 Gemmatimonadales bacterium
AAGCGGCGATTCCTCCGCGGTGCGGTCGAGCGCTGCCTGCACGTCGGCCTGGAGCGCGCGCAGCCGGTCGCGGGTCGCGGCGTCCAGCTCTCCGGCCCGGCCCAGCTCCGCGTGGAGGTGCTCAAGCGTGCGCCTCAATTCGTCCTGGCTCATCGGAACTCCTTGCCACCGGTGCGATCGTCGTCCACGAACCGGTCGCGTGCCGGCATGCGCACCTCGGGAAGCGTGCGGGAGTCGATCACGGCATCGGGCGGCACGATCCGGTTCTCCGCCAGCAGCCAGGCGACCACGCCGTAAATCTCGTCGGGCGCGAGCGCGCCCGGCTGGGTGGGCGGCAGTGTCCGGCGGAGGTAATCGTACAGCGTCGTCGCATACGGCCAGTAGTTCCCCACCGTGCGCACGTAGCGGAGCTGCCGTCCGAACGGGAACCCGTCCTCGGGCTCCCGGCCCACCAGCCGGGGATACCGCTCGTTGCCCTCGCCGCGCGCCCCGTGGCAGGCGGCGCACTTCGCGGCCCAGACGGCGGCGCCGCTCGCCGGCGTGCCGCTCCCGGCCGGCAGTCCGTCACCGGCGGGATTGACGTCGAGGTCCCAGGCCGCGATCTCGTCCGCGGTCGCGGGACGGCCCACGTCGTAACGCTGCCGCAGCTCCGTCGTCCGGCTGACCTCCATCATGCCGGCCCCCGCGCCCCTGGAGGCCGGACGCGGTCCGCAGGCAACGGTCGCTGCGATGCCGAACCCCAGCGCGCATTCGCGGAGGCTCACAGGTCCACCCCGTAGAACACCCGGCCGTCCGGCTCCACCACCCAGGCCCGGATGTAGTTGAAGTGATAGTCGGTGCCCGAGCCCCGCCGGGCCCGGAACTCGGCGAGCGTCGGCTGTGCGGCGCCGGTCTCGTCCACCGCCCGGCTCAGCAGCACGGCGCGCCGTCCGTCCCACTTCCACATGCGGATGAACCGCACGTGCGCCTTGTCGAGCACCGGCTGCTGGAGCTCGGCCGGCGCCCAGGTACGGCCGCCGTCGGTGCTGAGGTCCACCCGCGTGATCTTCCCGCGCCCGCTCCACGCAATGCCGCTCAGCTCGATCCAGCCCGGGCCCGCGAGCACCGCGGGATACGTCGGACGTGTGAGGGTGGACTTGACGTCCATCACGAAGCTGAACCGGCGCGCGGTGTCGTTCGGCAGCGGATCGGTGTACTTCGACGTCTCGTCCCGCGACATGTTGGGCTGGGCGATGACCTCGAGCCGCCGAATCCACTTGATGCAGGTGTTGCCTTCCCAGCCGGGAAGGAGCAGGCGCACGGGGTAGCCCGCCGCGGGGCGGAGCGCCTCTCCGTTCTGCGCGTACACCAGCAGCGCGTCGTCCAGCATCTTCTCGAGCGGCACGCTGCGGGAGAGCACGGCCGCGTCGCCGCCCTCGGCCAGCACCCACCGGGCCGCCCGCTGCACCCCCGCCTCGCCGAGCAGCGTCGCGACCCGCACGCCGGTCCATTCGGCGTTCGCGCTCATGCCGTCGATCTGCTGCGGCGAGAGCTCGCGCCGCGGCGAGCGATAGCCGTTCCGCCCGTTGCCCGAGCACTCCAGGAAGCAGGTGCGGGTGACCGACGGCAGACGCCGGAGATCCACGAGGGAGAAGCTGAGCGGGTGGTCGACCAGTCCGTGCAGCAGGAGGCGCCAGCGCGACGGATCGATCTGCGGCACGCCGTTGTGGTGCCGCTCGAACCAGAGATCGGTGGGCGTGATGGTGCCCGCGAGCTGGTGGATCGGGGTGTACGAGGCACCGGCCAGTTGACCCACGGGCGTGCGGGCCGGCTGCTCGAAGGGGGAGCGCGCGCTCAGTGCGGTCGTCGGGCCGCCGGGGACCTTGGTGGCATCCGGGGGTACCGGCGGCGCGGCGGGCTCCTGGGTCGCGGCGGAACCAGGCAGTGACGCCGCGAGCGCTGCTACGCCAGCCGCGGCGGCGCCCGCGAGCAGCGCGCGGCGGGTGGGATCGGGAGCGGCTTCCGGATTCGAGGCGGCGGTCATCGGCCCAAGATGCCGAGCGTGCGCGACGCCCGCAACCGAGCTACCGCTGCATCCGCGCGAGCGTACGGCGGATCCGCTCGGTCTCCGCGGCCGCGCCGGGCTCGGCCGAGCCGCGGAGCGCGAGGAAGTGACGGTACGCCTGCACGGCGCCCGCCGTGTCGCCCGCGAGGGCGGCGAGCCGGCCTTCTTCCCGCAGCGCCGCGGACAGGTACTCGGGCGGGAAGAACCAGCGCGCCCGCCGCACGGCCCGAAGCGCACCCTGCACGTCGCCCTGCTGCTCGCGCAACCGCGCGAGAATGAGGTTCACGAAGTGAGACGCGTCGCAGCAGCCGAGGCGCGCGATCGAGTCCAGCCGCTCGATGAGCGCGCTGGGGGGCGGGCGGTTCTGCGCCGAGCCGGCGATCGCCTCCAGCAGCTCCGCCCGGGAGAGGAGCTGCCCGTAAACATCCGGGTCCCGCGCGACCGTCGCCCGGAGGCTGCGCGCGGTACGGTCGGCCGCACGCGGGTCGCCTTGCGCCGCCTGCCACTGGGCGAGCACGAATCGGTCTGCGGGAGGGAGCGCACTGCCGAACTCGCGCTCGACCATACGGGCGGCCGCGGCCGCGTCGGCGGTGTCCGCGTCCCAGTACAAGGCATAGACCACGGCGAAGAGCGGGTTCCAGTAACGCTCTCCTCCGATGCCCCTCACGCTGTCCTCCAGGGCGCGCGCCGCGCGCGGCCGGCCGAGGTTGAGCGCGAGCCAGCGGGCCAGACCCACGGCCCGCGTCCGTTCGACCGGCGAAGCCGCCCGGCTCAGCAAGATTGCCACCGCCCGCTCCGCGTCCTCGAGGGCCAACCCGTCCATCTGACTGATCCACTGGATGCGGGCGAGCGTGCCGTTGCCGAGTGCCGGAAACCGGTCGCGAAGCCGCCCGAGCGCAGTGGCGTCGTCCGTGAGCGTGGCCAGGCGCCAGCGCACGTATACGGCGTCGTCTCCGGTCGAGTCGACCGCCAGGTAGCGTGCCGCGAGCCGGCCCGCCGCGGCTGTGTCCCGGGCGAACGCCGCGGCGTCCACCAGGCCGACGAGCGGACCGAGGAACGCGGAATCGAGTGCGAGCGCCCGCTCGAACGCCACGAT
>JBOHSY010000065.1:0-3543 GCA_050733355.1 Gemmatimonadales bacterium
ACCCAGGAGCCCGCCGCGCCGCCGGTGCCTCCGGACGCCACGAAGATCCCCGGCGGCCCGACAACGCCGCTGAGCGCGCGCTCCCCGTTCGAGCAGCCGGCCCGCACGCCTGTGGGTCAGCTGACCGGCGCCTCGTACACCCCGATCCACCAGCTCGCGGGCACCATCACGCCCACCGATCTCTGGTTCGAGCGGCACCACAACGGCGTGCCGCAGATCGATCCGTCGCGCTGGCGGCTCCTGCTGCACGGACTGGTCGACCACCCGCTCACCTTCTCGCTCGCAGATCTCCGGCGTCTGCCGTCGGTCACCCGGATCTACTTCCTCGAGTGCTCGGGCAACGGGCGGAACGCGTACCGCTCGCCTCGACGTGAGCTGTCGCCGCAGCACATCGACGGCATGACCGCGAACGCCGACTGGACCGGCGTGCGGGTGGCGACGCTCCTGGCCGAGGCCGGCGTGCGGCGGAGCGCGCGGTGGGTGCTGGCGGAAGGCGGCGACGCGGCGGTGCTGTCGCGCAGCGTGCCGCTCGAGAAGATGCTCGACGACGCGCTGCTGGTGTACGCCCAGAACGGCGAGGCGCTCCGCCCGGCGGCGGGCTACCCGGTGCGGCTGCTGCTCCCCGGCTGGGAAGGGAACACCTGCGTGAAGTGGATCCGACGGCTCGAGGTCATCGCCCAGCCCAACATGTCGCGCGACGAGACATCGAAGTACACCGACCCGCTGCCGAGCGACACCGCGCGCCGGTTCAGCTTCGTGATGGACGTAAAGTCCACGCTGACCCATCCGACCTATCCGGCAGTGCTCGCCGGAAAGGGCTGGACTCAGATCAGCGGCATCGCGTGGAGCGGACGCGGGAAGGTCGCGCGGGTGGATCTGAGCACCGACGGCGGGCGCACGTGGGCGCCGGCCGAGCTGCAGCAGCCGGTGCTCGACAAGGCGCACGTACGTTTCACCCGCATGTGGAACTGGGACGGCCGGCGCGCGGTGCTCATGAGCCGCGCGGCGGACGAGACCGGCGCCGTCCAGCCCACGCTCGCGGAGTTCCGCGCGCGGCGTGGTGCCGGCACCGATTACCACTTCAGCTACATCCGGCCGTGGGTGGTGGAGCGGGACGGTCGCGTGTTCTACGGGGTGGACCTGTGACCACCGCGCCCCGTCTCCTGCTCGCCCTCGCGTGCGCCACGCTTCCCACCGGCGACTCCATCGCACGTCAGGCGCCCGCGCAGGCGGAGCGCTACGGCCTGGGCCGCGCGGCGACGGCCGCCGAGATCGCGGCGTGGGACATCGACGTGAATTCCGCGGGGGAGGGGCTGCCCGCGGGGCGCGGCACCCCGGCCTCCGGCGCCAAGGTGTGGGGTGCGAAGTGCGCCGCGTGCCATGGCGAGCGGGGGGAGGGAAACGAGCGCTACCCCCGTCTTGTCGGCCGGGATCCCGAGGAGGGCTTTCCGTTCGGGCGCCAGCTCCGCTACGTGCGCACGGTGGGGAACTACTGGCCCTACGCGACGACGCTGTATGACTACATTCGCCGCACGATGCCGCCGACCGCGCCGGGGTCGCTCGAGCCCGAGGAGCTGTACGCTGTGGTCGCGTGGCTGCTGGCGGAGAACCGGATCATGCCGGCGGATGCGGTGATCGACGGGCACACGCTTCCCGAGGTGCGCATGCCGGCACGCGACCGGTTCGTGGACGACGACCGCACGGGCGGCAAGGAGTTTCGATGAGCCGGGACGACCTGAGGCGCACGCTCGAGCATCTCCACGCGGAGCTGGGCCGGGCCGGAGAGCTGGACGCCGCGACCCGCGACCGGCTGCGCGCGCTCCAGGCCGACGTGCAGGCAGCGCTCGACCGCACCGCGGAGGAATCGCCGCTTCGGGAGCGCCTGGAGGATGCCATCGTCGAGTTCGAGGCGTCGCATCCCGAGCTCGCGCGGCGGCTCGCGCACGTGATCGACACGCTCGCCTTCTACAATCTGTAGCGGCCCGGCTGCGGGCCGGGATCCACAGCCGCCTCGCGGGTCGGTCCCGCCTCTCGTGTCAAACGCTTTGAGAACAACGGTTTGAGCCTGGTTCGCTCCCCGGTCGCGCCGCCGTGTTGCGGGGGTGCAGGCGGGCGCGCATCTTGAATCGCTCGGGTTCCATACCCTCGCGAACGAGCCGTATGCCGGTCACCGCCTGCGACCACTGTGGCGCCGCCCTGGGC
Source organism: Gemmatimonadales bacterium (assembly GCA_050733355.1). Lineage (GTDB taxonomy): Bacteria > Gemmatimonadota > Gemmatimonadetes > Gemmatimonadales > GWC2-71-9 > DASQPE01. Next base: position 2,203 of record JBOHSY010000065.1, read on the forward strand.
GCCGGAAATCAGTTCTGCGTCGAGTGCGGCGCGGAGCAGGGCGGGAGCACAAGCGGGGAGCGACGGCAGGTCGAAGCCCTCCGTATCGCCACCGCCGGGCACTACGACATCCGGGGCGAGCTCGGCCGGGGCGGCATGGCCACGGTGTACCTGGCCCAGGACCTCGCGCTCGATCGCAAGGTCGCTATCAAGGTGATGTCGCCGGCCCTCGCGATGGGCGACGGCATCGAGCGGTTCAAGCGCGAGGCCCGCACGGCGGCGTCGCTCAGCCATCCGAACATCATCCCTGTCTTCGGCGTGTACCACACCGAGGAGCTGCTCTACTTCGTGATGAAGTACGTCGAGGGACGCCCCCTCGACGGCATCATCCGCGAGCTCGGCGCGCTGCCGATCCCGATGGTGCAGGCGATCCTGGGACAGGTGGCGAGCGCGTTCGGGTACGCCCACCGCCACGGCGTGATTCACCGCGACATCAAGCCCGCCAACATCCTGATCGACGACGAGGGCTGGGCAGTGGTCACCGACTTCGGCATCGCCAAGGTGTCGGACTCGAAGGGGCTGACCATGACCGGGCTCTCCGTGGGCACGCCGACGTACATGAGCCCCGAGCAGGTGGCGGGCGACAGTGTGACCCCGGCGTCGGACCAATACGCGCTCGGCATCCTGGCGTACGAGATGCTGACGGGCAAGCCGCCGTTCCACGGCGCCAACCCGATGGCGATGATGTACGCGCACGTGCACCAGCCGCCGCCGCCGCTCGAGCAGGCGCGGCCGGACTGCCCGGAGCCGCTCCGCGCGGCCGTCATGCGCATGCTGGACAAGGACCCGGCCAACCGCTGGCCCTCGGTGGAGGACGCGATCGTTGCCATCGGGACGCCACCGCCCCTCTCGCACGACGATCCCACGCGTAGCCAGCTCATCGAGCTGGCGCGTACCGGCGCGAACGAGCGCCTGGCCGGCATCCCGCGCACGCCGAAGAGCCCGATCCCGCTCGGCCGCACGCCGCCGAAGCCCCGCCCGTCGATCGCGCAGCGGGTGCGGCACGGCGCGTCGCCGCTCTCGATCGGGATCGCGGCGGCGGGTATTCTGGTGGCTGTCGGTGCGCTCGCGGTGGCGCTCAGGGGTGGCAGCGAGCCGTCGCCCGCCGAAAGCGCCGTGTCGCCAGCACTCGAGGCCGCGGCACCCGAGGCGCCGGTATCCGAGGCGCCGGCTCCCGGGCCGCCGCCACCGGTCGTAGTCGAGACGGTGCTCGTCGCGGTGAAGCCCGGGCCGGCGAAGCCCGTGCCGGCAGCAGAGCGCTCTCGAGCCGTGGCCGCGCCGGCACCGACTCCCGCTGCGGAG
>JBOHSY010000066.1:0-11221 GCA_050733355.1 Gemmatimonadales bacterium
CGGGCCGTGATGACGGTGATCGGCGGCGAGATCGTCTACGAGGAATGAGCTAGAGCCCGATGTCCGGCGGCACCTTCCAGTCCTCCCCGAGAATCACGCTCACGTCCACGCGTCGAAGCGTATCGACGTCCACGACCACCTCCCCACCGCCGAGCGCGGCGGCCACCCGCCGCGCGCCGGCCTGATCCGCCCCACGGCGCACGACGATCTTGGTCGTCCGCACCAGGCCTTCGCCGTGCCAGTTGCCGAAGAACACCACGTCGAGCCCCTGGCGCCGAAGCACGCGCGTCGCGCTGCGGGCGAGCCCGGGCCGCGGGGTGCCGTTCAGCACTTCGACCACGACCCGGTCGTCTGCCGACGGGATGGCGAACGCGTGTCCGGTCACGCGATCCGGCCGGCCGCGGAGCACCAGGGCCGCCGCGGTCGTGGCGATCGCCGCGACCGCGATCAGCGTTCCGAGAACGTGCCGGCGAGTGAGTTCCAAAAGTGCACCGTCGGCTCCGGGAGGGGCCACCCGGAGCGCACCAGACGAGCGAGGCGGCGGCGCGCGACCTCGCGGAGCGTCGCGGTGGAATCGGCCGGAAACCGCCGAGCCAGCGCCGCCCGCTCCTCGAGGTCGAAACGGCGACCTGGCTCCAGAAAATCGGCGGCGTACAGCACCCGGCCCACCATGTCCCAGCCGGCGAACCCCACCGAGTGATATCGCACGGCGTCCAGCACGCCGCCATCGACTTCCCCATCGGCCGCGGCTCGTGCCGCGCTGGCTGGTCCGTGCCGGAGCTCGACCGGGCCGGGGTCGGACGGCGCCCAGCGGTTCAGGTCGGCGGCCGGCGCGTCGCGCAGCGCATCGTGGAGCCATGCCGCGCGGAGCCACCGCGTGCGCTCGGTCTCGGCGATCGCCATCGCGTCGGCCCACTGCCGCAGCAGCATTACGACCCGCTCGATGTGAGCCAGCCGTTCGGGAGACACGACGGCCCACGTGGGCAACGTGGGCCGAGAGTCGGGCGACGTGAGATGGAAGGATGGCACCGGAGCGCCGCGGATCAACTCTCCGCCCGGAGCGGCGACCGCACGATACGGTTCCGTTCGTCCACGAACACGACGCGGGGCGCGTGCCGCCGGGCCTCGGCGTCGGCGTAGAGCCCGTACGAGATCAGGATCACGAGGTCGCCGGGGTGGCCGAGCCGGGCAGCGGCGCCGTTGAGCTGCATCGTGCCCGTGCCGCGCTGACCGGGTATGACGTAGGTGGTGAAGCGCGAGCCGTTGTTCACGTTGACGACCTGTACCTCCTCGTAGGTCACGAGGTCGGCGGCATCGAGCAGGTCTTCGTCCACCGTGAGCGACCCTTCGTAGTGCAGGTCGGCCGCGGTAATGGTGGCACGGTGGATCTTGGACTTCATGAGGTGCCGCTGCATGCCGGTCCTCACTGGAGAATGAGGTTGTCGATGAGGCGAGTGCGCCCCACCCGCGCCGCCACGGCCAGGATCGTGCCCGGCAACGCCTCGGCGATCCGCTCCAGGTGTTCCGGATCGATCGCGGCAATATACTCGGCGCGGAGGGCCGGAGCAGCGCCGAGCTCGCGGCCCACCAGCGACTCGAGCGCCGCGCCGGAGCGTTCCCCGGCACGCCAGGCGGCGGCGGCGGCCTGAAGTCCACGGCTCAGCGCGAGCGCGTCCCGTCGCTGGACCGGGTCGAGGTACACGTTGCGGCTGCTGAGCGCGAGCCCGTCCGGCTCGCGCACCGTCGGGAGCACCGCGAGCTCCAGCGAAAAATCCAGGTCGCGCACCATATGGCGGACCAGTGTGAGCTGCTGGATATCCTTCTGCCCGAAGCACGCCACGTCCGGCTCGACCAGGTGGAACAGCTTGGCCACGACGGTGAGCACGCCGGCGAAGTGCCCCGGCCGGACGGCGCCCTCCCAGCGGTCCGCGCCCGGCCCGGGCATGATCCGAGTGGCGGCCCCAGGCGGATACATCGTGGCGACCGATGGGACGAACAGCAGGTCCACGCCGCGTTCCGCGGCCAGGGTCCGATCCCGGTCGAGGTCCCGGGGGTAGCGGTCGAAGTCCTCTCCGGGCCCGAACTGGAGCGGATTCACGAACACGCTCATGACGACGGCGTCGGCGCGGCGACGCGCTTCATCGACCAGCGCGAGATGGCCCTCGTGCAGGGAGCCCATCGTGGCGACGAACCCGATGCGTCGGCCGGCTGTCCGCTGGGAACGGATCCACGTCTTGAGCGCGGAGACCTCACTGACCTCCTGCATCACTCGAAGCTGTGCTCGTCCCCCGGATACCGCCCGGTGCGCACCTCCTCGGCATACGCCCGTGCGGCCCGTCTCACCCCTTCGGCCAGCTCGGCGTAGTGCTTGAGAAATCGGGGCTTGAAGGCCTCGTTGAGTCCCAGCATGTCGTGCAGCACGAGCACCTGGCCGTCGCAGCCGGCGCCCGCGCCGATGCCGATCGTGGGAATGGTGAGGCTTCCGGTCACCCGGCGCGCGAGCGAGGCCGGCACCAGCTCGAGCACGATGCCGAACGCGCCCGCGTCCTCGAGGGCGCGGGCGTCGGCGGCCAGCCGCTCGGCTGCCGCCTCGCCGCGTCCCTGCACCCGATAGCCGCCGAGCGCGTGCACGGATTGCGGCGTGAGGCCGAGATGCCCCATCACCGGGATCCCCCGGTCGACCAGGGCGCGGATGGTGGACGCCATGGGGGCGCCGCCTTCGAGCTTCACCCCCTGAGCCCCGCTCTCCTGCATGACCCGGCCGGCGTTCCGGATCGCTTCCTCCGCGGATACCTGATAGGTGAGGAACGGCAGGTCCACCAGCACCAGCGCGTCCGGGCTGCCCCGCCGCACGGCGGCCGCGTGGTAGATGAGCTGATCCAGCGTGGCGCTCAGCGTGGTGTCGCGGCCCGCGACGACCTGGTTCACCGAATCGCCCACGAGCAGTACGTCCACCTCCGGGGCGATGAGCCGGGCGAACGTCGCATCGTAGCAGGTGAGCACGACGATCTTTCGCCCGGCGGCCTTCATTGCCACCAGGTCGGGGGGGGTCCGGGGCTGCGCGTCAGCGGGCATGGCCCTCCAGCTCGGTGAGCTCCCGCTTCCAGAAGTCGCGGTTCGGCAACTCGGGATGGGGAACGACGAGGTCGGGGGAATCGATGCGCCGGTCGCCGAACTTCACGATGTCGAGATCGAGCGTGCGCGAACCCCAGCGCGAGGAACGCGTGCGGCCTCGCGCCGCTTCGATGGCCTGGCACCGGCGGAGCAGCGTGTGCGGCGTAAGCCCGGTTTCGAGCAGCACCATCTGATTCAGGTACGGCGGCTGCTCCAGCGCGCCGAGCGGGGCCGTCTCCTCGATGCTGGACTCGGCCAGGAGCGTGGTCTCGGGCAGCGCGGCCAGGCGCGCCCGGGCATCGGCCAGGTGGGCGGCGCGGTCGCCGAGGTTGCTGCCCAGCGCCACGTAGGCGAGCGCCCGCGCGTTCCCGGCGTTCACGACTCGACCGCGAAGTGGCGCGCGATTCGCTGGAGCCGGGACGCCACCCCCTCGAGCTCGCCGATGGCCCGCTCGAGCTCCGCCTGCCCACCGGCCGCCTCCGCCGCCTGCGCGGCGAGCGTGACGGTCTGCGAGCTCGCGTGGGCGGAGACCGCGGCCACCCGCTCGATCCGGGCCGTCAGGTCCTCGAAGGCGACCTGCTGCGATGCCGCCGCCGTGGCGATGGTCGCGGCATGGCGTCCGGCGTCGCCGGTGGCCTGCACGATCGCGGCGAGCGCCTCGCCCGCCGCCGCGCTCAACTCCTCCACGTCGGCGACCGCCTCGCGCCCGCGGCCCATCTGCTTGGTGACGGTCGCCACCTGGGAACCCACCTCTGCGAGCAACGCCGCGCTTTCGCGGGTCGCCTCGAGGCTCTGCACGGCCAGGGTTCGGACCTCGTCGGCCACCACGGCGAACCCCCGCCCTTCGCGCCCGGCGCGCGCCGCCTCGATCGCGGCGTTGAGCGCGATCAGGTTGGTGAGATCGGCGATCTCGCGGATCGCGGCGATGATTGCGCCGACCCGTCGCGTGACGTCGCCGAGGGCCGCCACCTGGGCTGAACTGTCGGACACGAACTCCTTCAGCTCCACCAGCCGGCCGACGGCGTCCGCGATGACCTGCCGGTTCCGCTCGGCCACCTCGGAGGCCCGCCGGCTCGCCTCCGCTGAGCGCTGCCCATCGGCCGCCATGGCGCGCGAGACCCTCGCGAGTGCGTTGGTCGCGTCCAGCCCGCTCGCGGCCGACGAGCTCTGCTCGGCCATCCCGGTGCGCATCGCCTCCGACGCGGAAGCGAGCGCCGCCGCGGTGCTGCGGAGCGCGTCGGTCACCCGGGCGAGTCCCGCCACCTGTGCGCTGATCTGGTCCACCGTGCCGACCAGCGGGCGGCGGAGTTCCGCGATGTGGATCGCGGTCGCCACGTGCGTCGCGACGGTGGACAGGGTCAGGAGGTCGCGCGCGCCGTACCCGTTCCGCTTGTGGTGCTCCAGCTCGATCGTGCCCAGGGTCTCGTCGCCGAAGCGAATCGGGAAGACGACCATGCTCCGGACGCCGGCGATGACGCCCAGGTCGGCGTCGCGGGCGGTGTCCCGCACCACGATCGGCGCGCCTTCGGCAATGACCCGCCGGCGCAGGGTATCGACCGGCGCCGGCGGCGCTCCGCGTCCGGGACGCCCGGCGGCCGCGCGGTAGGCGAGCACCGTCCCCTCTTCGGTGGTCCGGTGCACCCGGAAGTCGCCCCAGTCCAGCAGCCGGTGCGCCAGCCGCTCGATGTGGGCGAACGACTCGGACAGCTGTGCGTTGCCCAGCAGGGTGCTCTCGAGCTGATGCACCTTGTTGAGGTCCTCGGCGGCAATCGCTTCCTCCAGGATGCGGCGGGTGAGCAGGCCGAGCGCCACGAGCACGAGCGCCACCGCGAGCCATCCCAGCGGATCCAGCAACAGCACCGTGCCCACGGCGATCGCGGTGGCGCCCACCGTGAGGAGGTACGCGATGATCTCCCACCGCAGCACGAGCAGCCGCTCGGCCGGCTCGAGCTTCGCGCGGACGAGCAGCGTGAAGTAGAACAGCGCCCGGCTGGCGACGAAGTACGACGCGACGAGGGTGACCGCGGCGGGGAGCAGATCGACCGAGGGGCGCGTGACGCCCGTGGCGCGGACGACGGCGACGTAATAGCCGTAGGCCGCCGCGAACGCGATCACCTCCCGTCCGGCGTTGATCCACGCGGCCCGCCACGGCTTCCGGAGCACGAGGGCGTCGGCCACCAGCGTGCCGAGGAAGAGCGCCACCGCCACCGGCGACCCGCCGAGCACGAGCGCCCCGCCCAGCGCGACGATGCCACTCTGCGTGAGGTAGGAATACTTGCTCAGCCGGACCGGTGCGAGGCGGAGCAGGAGGGCGAGCACGGCGAGCACGGCCGTGGCGGTCGGGTACGCCAGCCAGCGGCGGTCGACCACGGCGATGAGGACGGTCACCAGCGTGCCGCCGGCGCTGAGCGCTCTGGCGTACCACCCGAGCACCCGGCCGACGGCGACGGTCACCGGACCGCCTCCACTTCGTCCACCGCGTCTCTGAGGTCGCGCAGGAACGCCGTCGCGCCGGTCACGCCGCGCGTGCCGAGCACGTCCACCAGTGCGCTCCCGACCACCACGCCATCGGCCAGCCGCGCGACGGTGCGAGCCTGCTCGGCGGTCGAGATGCCGAACCCCGCGGCGACCGGCAGCGAGGTGGCCTGCCGAACCCGCGCGATCGATCCCGACAGGTCGGGAGCGAGGGCCGTGCTGGCGCCCGTCACGCCGAGCCGCGCGACCAGATAGATGAAGCCGCCCGCTCCCCGCACCGCCTCGACGAGACGTTCGGGGCGCGTGGTCGGCGCCACCAGGCGGATCAGGTCGAGCGGGCTTCGCTCCACCGCCGATTCGACCGGCGGGTCGCTGCCGGCCGGAAGATCGGTGAGCAGCAGCCCGGCCACGCCGAGCCCGCCGGCGTCGCGCAGGAACCGCTCGACGCCATAGCGCAGGATCGGATTCAGATAGCTGAAGACCACCACCGGACGCTCCAGGCACGCCGTCGCAATGAGCTCGAGCGTGCCCGGCAGCGTCATGCCCTGCCGGAGCGCCTCGAACGTGGACCGCTGAATCGTGGGGCCGTCGGCCAGCGGATCACTGAACGGCACGCCGACTTCGATGACGTCGCACACCTCGGCCGCGGCTCGGAGCGCGACCAGGCTGTCGTCGGGCGTGGGATAGCCGGCAGTGAGATAGGGAATCAGCGCGGTGCGCCCGTCGGCCCGAAGGGCGGCCCAGGTCCGCGCGAGCGGAGAGTCAGACAAAGTAGTCGCTGACCGTGAGCCCGTAACGGGCCGGGCTCGTGACCTTGACGATCGACCGCGCGTAGCCGCCCGCGGCCGCCTGGTCGGCGAGGTTCACCAGCATCCCGGGCGTCCCGACCACGCCGCCGTCCGCGTCGATCACGACCCGCACCAGGGGGCGGTTGAGCTGCTGCCCCTCGGGGTTCGGCGCGGCCACGATGCCGACCTCGAACGTGTCGAGGATCACGCAGGTACCCACCGGATAGATGCCGATGAGATTGATCAGCGCCTTCACCAGGATCCGGTCGTAGCCGCGCTTGGGGTTGTCCCACATCTCCCGCAGCACCTGGTCGGGCTCGATCGGGACCGTCTGATAGCTCCGCCGGGTGGTCGCCGCGTCGAATCCGTCCGCCACCGCGACGATGCGCGAGAAGATGCCGAGCTCCCTGGAGCGGATGGAGCGGGGATAGCCGGTGAGGTCGGTTTTCATGTGGTGCTCGTACGCGACCAGGATCGACCGGTACGGGATCTCCTCGTAGCCGCGGAGCCCGAACAGCGTCAGCGCGCCGAGCCAAGGGTGCGCCTGCACCACGCGCCACTCGGTTTCGTCGAGGCCCGTGGTCTTGTTCAGGATGTCGATCGGGATCCGCGCCTTGCCCACGTCGTGGAGCAGCGCGGTCATCCCGAGGTCGTAGAGCTGGAGCTTGCTGAAGCCGAGCTTCTTGCCCAGAGCCACCGCGAAGATGCACACGTTCACCGAATGCGTGAACGTGTACTCGTCGTAGTCCCGGAGCGTGGTGAGTCCCATCAGCGAGGTCTCATTGTTCAGCACCTGGTCCACGATCATCTGCACGGCCCGCTTCACCCGCTTGACGCTGGTGGACCGGCCCAGCCGGATGCTGGTGATCACTTCCTTGGTGACCGCCACGCCCTGCGAGTAGGTGCGCTTCGCCACCTCGCGCGCTTCCTCCGACTCCAGGCTTTCCTGCTGCGGCAGCGCGCCCTCCACGTCCAGGCTCTTCACCGCGCCCTCGCGGAGCCGGTGCTGGAGCTCGACGATCGGATCGTCCATGCCGCGTCCCGCCAGGCTGAGCAGGAGGCTCAGGAAGATCTGCCAATCCCGCCGCTCGGCTCCGCGGTGCGCCCGGAGCGTGCCGATCTCGAAGGAGCGGAAGACCGTCAGGATGTGGCTGAACGAAGCGTAGTTATCGAGCTCGAGCCGGAGCCGCGTGGAGTTGACGAAGATGAAGTCGCCCGCGAGCCGCACCTCGAGATCGCCTTCCGCGGCGAGGAAATCGGTGACGGTGGCATGCAGGTCGTCCAGGGCGTGCTGCACCGTGGCGTTCTCGACCGGATAGAGCTTGAGGCTCCGGAGCGCGGCGTAGAGCTGGAGCAGGAACCCGCGGCCGGCCTGCCGCAGCCGGGCATCGATGTCCTGGGTCTCGTTCACGCCGGCGACTCCCGCAGCGCCCGGTTCACCGCGTTCCGGACCACGAGATCCTTGTCCTCCGCGGCGCTGGCGAGCACCTCGCGGGCTTCGGGCGTGCGGATCTTGCCGAGAGCGATCGCCGCGCAGGCCCGCAGGTCGGACGGTTGCGTCAGCTTGAACAGGCCGCGCGGCAGCAGCATTCCCGCGAGGGTCTTGAGCGCCGATCCCCCGGCGATCGCGCCGTACGCCTCGAAGAAGGCCATCTTCTCGGTGAGGTCCATCTCCTTCACGGCCTTTCCCAGCACCACGGCTTCCACGCGCTTGAGCGCACCCTTGTAGCCGCGCGCGCCGGCCGCCCGGACCGCCACGAGCCGAACGCTGCGGTCCGCGTCGTCGATCGCCCGCTCCAACTGCCCCATCGCGCCCGGAGTGCCGATCGTCTCGAGCGCCTGCACCGCCGCGAGCCGCACCGGCGCGTCGGCGTGGCCGAGCAGCTCGCCGAGGCCGGGCACCGCGGGCTGGAGGGCGAGGCGGCCGCAGAGCGCGACCACGGCGGGCAAGGCTTCGCCGGGGGGCTCGCGCAGCAGCCGGAGGACCTCGGTCCCGTGCGCCGCGGCCAGGCGATCGACGGTGGCCTCGACGAGGGTTCGCACCCGGGGGGTGGCCACCCGGGGCAGCGATTCGATCAGCGCGCCCAGGGCGCCGGCGCGAAGTTCACCGAGCAGATCGGTCACGTCGGTCTCGCCGGCGAGCTGCGACGCCTCATCGAGCGACTGGACGAGCTGTGCCACGATGGCGGGATGGCTCAGCTGCGTGTCCAGCGCCTCGAGCCTGCGGCGGAGCTCGGGCGGCAGCTCGTCGGCGCGCGACAGCACGAGGCGCGCGTCCCGGATCACGGTCGCCACGGTGCGGAACTCGCCCTTGCTGAGCAGGTTGGGGAACAGCGTCTCGAGAACAGCGAGGATTTCCGCGCGGACGGTCGCGTCGGCCTGGAGCTCGAGCAGGTCGAACACCGCCGTCAGCGCCGAGAGCCGCGCGTCGCGCGCGTACTCATCCTGCACCTCCTTGGCGAGCCGGTTGATCTCGGCTTCGTCCAGGAAGTACAGCGTGGCGTCGAAGTCCTCGAGGTCGACGATGCCCTTGGGACGGGCTGGGGCCTCGTCCCGCACCTGGTCCCGCCGCGCCTCTACCGCGGTCGCATCGCCCTCGCCCGGCACCCGGCGCGACCCCTCGATGGCGTCGCGCTCGGTGAGGAAATCGATGAAGTGATACCGGATGGAGACGAACTCCTGCTCCCACAGCAGGGTCATGAGATCGTCGCCGGCCTCGGGCGAGAGAAAGCGCGCGCGATTCACCGTCTCGAGGAAACGGACCAGCTCGTCGTCCTCCGCGCCCTTCTGGATCGTCAGCACCCGCATCCCGTCCTTGAACAGCGTCCAGGCGAGCGACTCGCTCCTGCTGATCTGCTGGTAGACGATCTCGTCTTCCCAGAGGACCTCGGTCTCCGCGATCGTGAGCACGAGCTCGTCCCCGGCGGCCCAGATGGGGCCGAACGCGCCGCGCACGTTCTGGATGGCACGCTGGTAGATCGGGTTGTTCGGGAGATACATCTGAAAGGCGCGGAGCGCCTTGACCATCGTCTGGAGCAGCTCCGCAACCTGGCTCGGGATGAGGAGCGCCGGCGTCGGCGCACCCGCCGTCACGGCGCCCCGCCGAGCAGCGCGGCCACGTGCGCGACGTCCTTGTCGCCGCGCCCGCTGAGGCAGATCAGCACGGACGCATCGGCATCCCACCGCCCCCGGTTCGCCCGCACCCAGGCGAAGGCGTGCGCGGTCTCGAGCGCCGGGATGATCCCCTCCGTCCGGCAGACGACCTGGAACGCGTCCAGCGCTTCCGCGTCGCTGGCCGAGTCATAGCGCACCCGCCCGGTGTCGCGGAGCCAGCTGTGCTCCGGTCCCACGCCGGGGTAGTCGAGCCCGGCGGACACCGAGTGCGCGGGCGCCACCTGGCCGTCCGCGTCCTGGAGCAGATAGCTGAAGCTCCCGTGCAGCACGCCGGGAAGCCCGACACCGAGCGTGGCGCTGTGGTGCCCGCTGGCGATGCCCTCCCCTGCGGCCTCCACGCCCACCAGCTCGACCGCGGCATCATCGAGGAAAGCGGCGAAGATCCCCATCGCGTTCGACCCGCCGCCGACGCAGGCCACGACCGTGCGGGGCAACCGCCCGCACCGCTCCAGCACCTGGGCCCGCGCCTCCCGGCCGATCACGGATTGGAAGTCGCGCACCATCCGCGGATAGGGATCGGGCCCCACCACGGAGCCGATGATGTAGTGCGTCGTGGGCACGTTGGTGACCCAGTCGCGGAGCGCTTCGTTGGTCGCGTCCTTCAGCGTGCGGGTGCCCGACGCCACCGGCACGACGGTCGCGCCGAGCAGTTCCATGCGGTACACGTTGAGCCGCTGGCGCGCGATGTCCTCCGCCCCCATGTATACCACGCACTCGAGGCCGAATCGGGCGCACACCGTCGCGGTCGCGACGCCGTGCTGACCAGCACCGGTTTCCGCGATGATGCGGCGCTTGCCCATGCGGAGCGCGAGCAGCGCCTGGCCCACCGTGTTGTTGATCTTGTGCGCGCCGGTGTGGTTGAGGTCCTCGCGCTTGAGCAGCACGCGTGCGCCCGCCTCCGCGGCGAAGCGCGGTGCCTCGGTGAGCGGCGTCGGACGCCCCACGTACTCGCGCAGAATCCGGTCGAGCTCGGCCCAGAAGGCGGGATCGGCACGCACGCCGTCGTACAGCGCCGCGAGGTCGTCCAGCGCCGCCACCAGCGTCTCGGGCACGTAGCGGCCGCCGTAGGGACCAAACCGCCCCTGCACCCCGCGCTCAGGTGACAGCGCTGCGCCCACGGGCGGCCTCCACGAAGCGTGCGATCCGGCGGTGATCCTTGATCCCGGGGAGGGTTTCCACGCCTGAACTTACATCGACTACGTCGGGCGCCACGAGCCCCACGGCCGCCGCCACCGTGTCCGGCGCGAGGCCGCCCGCGAGCACCATCCGCCCGGCGCCCAGCCGGATCCGCGCCGCGCGGGCGAGCGGAAGCCCGAGCGGACGGCCGGCCCCCCCGTCGAGCTGAGGCACCCGCGGCTCCACCAGCACCGCGTCCACGTCCCAGGGTTCGTCCAACTGAGCCAGGTCGGCGTCGCTCGCCAGGCGGACCACCCGCCACACCAGGAGCCCCGCCTCCCGGAGCGCCGCCGCGTCCGCCGGCGTGTACGTCCCGTGCAGTTGCGCGCCGGCCAGCCGGGCCGCGCCGCAGATCTCGCGAATGACTGGCACCGACTGCGCGCCGAACACGCCCAGCACTGCGCGTCCGCCGGCGGCCGCCACGATGGCCGCCGCGCGCGCGGGGGTCACGATCCGCGGCCCACTCGCGAACACCACGCCGAGCCAGTCTGCGC
>JBOHSY010000067.1:0-2702 GCA_050733355.1 Gemmatimonadales bacterium
ATCAGCCGGCTGCGGCGCCGGTTTGCGACCGAGCGGGGGGCAGGCTTGTGGGATCGGGCGCGGCCCGGGCGGCCGCACACGGTGACCGCGCGCCAGATTGCACAGGTGGTGGCCCTGACGCTCCAGGGCCCCCCGAAGCGATCGGGCCTGAGTCACTGGACCACGCGGGAGCTGGCGCAGCGGGTCGGGCTCTCGTACGCCATGGTCCACCGCATCTGGCGCGCGCACCGCTTGCAGCCGCATCGCGTGGAGACGTTCAAGTTCACCACCGACCCGGCGGCCGAAGCGAAGATCCGGGACATCGTGGGCCTGTACCTCCATCCCCCCGCCAATGCCGCGGTGGTGTGCCTGGATGAGAAGACCCAGATCCAGGCCCTCAATCGGACCCAGCCCCTGCTGCCGCTCCGGCCGGGGCTGCCCGCGCGCCAGACCCACGACTATCAGCGCAACGGCGTGACCAGCCTGTTTGCCGCCTTGGAGGTCGCCCGGGGCGAGGTGCTCGGCGAGTGCCGGCCGCAGCATACGGGCGCCGACTTCCTGGCCTTCCTGACGAAGGTGGCGCGGCGCTACCGGGACGAACTCCATGTCGTCCTCGACAACTCGTCGAGTCACAAGACCCCGACGGTGGAAGCGTGGCTGGCGGCCCATCCCCGGGTCCAGTTTCACTTCACGCCGACCGGCGCGTCGTGGCTGAACATGATCGAGGCCTGGTTCAGCGTGCTGACGCGGAAGAGCATCCGCCGTGGCTCGTTCGACACGGTGCGCGCACTGGTCCGGCACATCCGCAACTACCTCGATCGCTGGAACGAGCATCCCGTCCCCTTCACGTGGACCAAGGGCGCCGAACAGATCATCGCCAAGGCGGTGCGACATTAACATGACTTCAGATACGGGACACTAGTGTCCTGTCCCAGCGACAGCTTTACAAAGTCGCTCGATCTTCGCGAGGATCGAGTCGGCCGTGGCGGTCCACGCGAAGGGATGGCACCGCCGGTTGTAGTGGTGCACGAAGCCGTCGATCTTGGCCACGAGGTCGTGGACGCTGCGGAAGGTGCCGCGCCGAATGGCCCGCTGGGTGATGATGTTGAACCAGATCTCCACCTGGTTGAGCCACGAGGCATAGGTGGGGGTGTAGTGCACCTGGAAGCGCGGGCGGGCGGCGAGCCAGCGACGGACCGTCGCGTGCTTGTGCGTGGCGTAGTTGTCGACGACCAGATGGACGTCGAGGGCCCGGGGCACAGACGCCTCGAGGTGGCGCAGGAACTGAAGGAACTCCTGGTGGCGATGACGCCGCTTGCACTGGGTGAGCACCTGGCCCGAGGCGATGTCCAGCGCGGCGAACAACGTGGTGGTCCCGTGCCGGACGTAATCGTGGGTGACGCCCTCGACGTAGCCCAGCCCCAGGGGCAGGAGGGGCTGTGTGCGATCGAGGGCCTGGATCTGACTCTTCTCGTCGACGCACAAGACCAGCGCGTGGTCCGGCGGGTGGAGATAGAGCCCGACGATGTCGCGCACCTTCTCCACGAAGAACGGGTCGGTGGACAGCTTGAAGTGTTTCTGGCGATGGGGCTGGAGCCCAAAGGCCGTCCACACGCGATGGACGGTGGACTTCGACAGCTGCGTCGTGGCAGCCAGCGACCGGCACGTCCAATGCGTGCCGTCCCTCGGCTTGGTCTTGACGGTCCGGCGCAGGAGGGTCGCGACCTCCTCGTCGCGGATCGAGCGGGGCCCGCCGGGGCGCAGCTCGTCATAGAGCCCCGGCACCCGCTGCGCCAGGTAGCGCCGGCGCCACGTCCCGACCGTCGGCTTCGAGAGACCGAGCCGCGTCGCGATGGCCGTGTTACTGCAGCCGTCCGCGGCCAGGAGGACGATCCGGGCCCGCGTCACCAGGGCCTGGGGCATCGACCGTGACCGGATCAGGGCAACGAGCTGGTCGCGCTCGGCGGGCGACACCGTCAGCGGGGGCAAGGGTCGGCCTCGGGGCATGGCTGCCTCCTTCCAGGTGGAGGAAGCGTACACCCCCGCCGCTATATAGTCAAGTTATTCATGGGACAGGACACTAGGTGCTGCCACACTCCCTCGCATGCGGCAGCGGGGCGATGAGAACCGTGCGATCCCCGTCGTCCAATTCCGCGATGACTGCCATCGCGCGATCGCTCCCTGCAATGAGATGCGCGCGTCCCGGCACAGGCGAGCTGCAGACAACGCGTCCCCGCCGGTCGAACACCTCCACCTCGGACTCAGGCCAGAAGTCCGTCCAATCTCGACCGTCGCGACTGACCCTCGTGAGTTGTTGATAGTTGTGATAGCGAATCGTAGCGAGGAGAGAGTCGTATGCTAACGCGAGCCCAGCCACGTTAGGGTAGTAATGTGCGCGGTTGCGCCGGTACCCACCACGGAGCCCGTCTCCAACCTCGATAATCGGTTCGATCCCGCGGTGATGTACAGGCAGCCTGATGGTATCCACCGCCCGGCGTTCTCGTGTATACCCAATTACGGTGGCGAAGCCCTGATGTAGGACCCACAATCGGTCGGTATCTAGCGCCATATAGACCCTGTTCAGGACGCGCATCAGCACCGGATGAGAAAGCTCGAAGGGAGAACCATAGCGGTCGACCGGATCTCCCCTCGCCGACCGCGCCTCCACAACGCGCACGTCGTCCCACTCGCTGCCGACGAAATACGGGCCAACGTCTGAACCA
>JBOHSY010000068.1:0-5143 GCA_050733355.1 Gemmatimonadales bacterium
TGCTGGTGGCCAACGCGCGGCAGCTGCGCCTGATCTACGGGAGCGACCGCAAGAGTGATCGGGTGGACGCCGAGACCCTGGCCCGGCTCGGGCGGCTCGATCCCGCGCTGCTCAAGCCGATCCGTCACCGCAGCACCGAGGCCCAGGCCGATCTGGCCCAGCTGCAGGCGTGGGATGCGCTGGTCCGGACCCGCACGCTCCTCATCAAATCACATGCGCGGGGCGGTGAAAGCCTGGGGTGCGCGGCTCCCGGCGAGTTCGGCGCCGGCCTTCGTGAGCAAAGCTGCCCCCAGCATGCCGCGCGAACTCCGCGGCGCGCTCGAGCCGTGGCTGGCACTCATCACCTCGCTCACCCACGAGATCTGCGGGATGGAGCGCCAGCTCGAACGGGTGACCACGGAGCGCTATCCCGCGACCGCACGCCTCTGCCAGCCGAGTGGGGTGGGGCTACTCACCGCGCTCTGCTACGTGCTCTCCCTCGAGGACCCCAGGCGCTTCCGCCAGAGCCGGGCCGTGGGCCGGATCTCGGACTCTGCCCTCGACGAGACCAGTCGGGCGGGCGTGAGGCGCAGTTGCGCGTCACGAAACGGGGGGATGCGATGCTCCGCCGTCTGCTCGTCAGTGGGGCGCAGTACATGCTGGGGCCCTTTGGCCCCGACACCGACCTGCGGCGCTGGGGCCTCCGCCTCGCCGCGCGGGGCGGGAAGAACGCCAAGAAACGCTCCGTCGTCGCGGTCGCCCGCAAGCTCGCCACCCTCCTCCACCGACTGTGGATCAGTGCGCCGGCTATCAACCGCTGCACGCGGCGGCCTGACAAGACGGACGACTCGACAGGTCGACCACCGGCCCAGACGCCGGCGCTCGACCGCCCGATCGGGAGACTGCGATTGCAGCTGCGAGCCGGCAGCACCAGAGCTCGCGCATCAGATAGCAGCTCCCGAGCGGATCGCCGCGTGCACCGGGCGCATCGAGCGCCCACTCAGAGTGCGGATGGAAGCGAGTCGGGGAGCGCGGGTCGGCGCAGGCCGCGGCCGCCACGGCGGCCTTGACAAACAAACCTGCTCATGGAAGCTGCAGGCCCTCAAGCTCGTGCCCGCACCAAACCTACGTTCCTTAGAGCACTCGCGGAGGGTACCGTCCGCGCGGAGCTTCGTGCCCATCCGGCCTGTCGGCTGCATGCGCGGGGTTAGGCGGCGCCCTGCAAGTGGGCTAGCATTCTCTCCACGTCCGCCGGGACCTCGCACCGCCGAGTAATCTCCGGCCAGAGCTCCAGCGGGGGCGCGCTGAGCATTTCGGGTTCCAGACGAATGGCTCTGAGATCGTCGTGCAGGTGCGGCCGCCGACCGCAGTGCTGCGCATCGCACGCCACTCGCAGTCCAGGCCGGCACTCCTTCCAGGGACAGGTGCGACCGAGATATTCGCCTCGCTCATCAGCGAGGAAAACGTCGGCTCCGCGCCCGCAGCTCTGGAGCCGGCCCTGGAGACGCCTCGCCAGCGTCGCCAGAACTCCGAGATCAGCAGTCTCATCGATCCAGACCAATAGGTCTACATCCTTGGGCTCGGACTTCCCAGTCAGAACGGAGCCCAAGAGGGCGATACGGCGAACTCCAGGCAAGTCACGGGCTTTCCTGACGAATCTTGCTGCCTCGGCGAGAAGCCGATCACGCGCGGAAAGGGAATCAGGAACCAAGGCCTGTTCTCCGGTCGGCAGTCCGGGGCGGGCGGCCGTGACGTCCGCCTAACGAGATGCGCATCAGCTGCGGGCGCAGTGCTCGAACAACACAAGCCTACGTTCCTTTGACCCGGCACCGGAGCCACGCACCTCGGCGGAGTCGCGCGCCAGCAGCGCCCGTCAGCTGCATGCGCTGGTTAGGCGGCGCGGATTCATATACTAAGTGCAACACCACCGCACCAAGAAGAAGGTGACCTGGGATACGGTAGTCTTCAGTCTCGGCCAAGAGAAGGAAGTCTACCCATGCTGTATCGCCAGATCACCTTCGCTGAAAGATATACCCTTGGCTTACTCCGCCAGCGGGGCCTGGCGCCAGCCACGATCGCCCGGGTCCTGGGGCGCCACCGCAGCACGATTGGGCGGGAGGTGCGCCGGAATAGCGCGAACAGTGACGGCACGTACCGCCCGCAAGTCGCCGACTGGTACGCGCGGGGCCGCCGCGCACGGTCGCGCCGGAACACGCGGTTCGCGCCGGAACACGCGGTTCGCGCCGGCCGACTGGTCGCGCGTCGCCGCGCTGGTGCGTGAGGACTGGAGCCCGGAACAGATCGCGGGCTGGCTCCGTCGCCACCGGATCCTGACGATCAGTCATGAGACCATCTACCGGTACATCTGGGCCGACAAGCAGGCGGGCGGGCAGCTGCACCGCCACCTGCGGGGGGCGCGCAAGCAATGCCGCAAGCGCTATGGGGCCTACGACAGCCGGGGGCGACTCGCCGGGAAACGCCCGATCACCGCGCGGCCCCCGGCCGCGGAGACCCGGTCGCGCTTCGGGCATTGGGAAGGCGACACGATGCTGGGCGCCGGCCAGGCGGGCCCCTGCGTCCTCACGTTGGTCGAGCGCAAGTCCGGCTACGTCGCCGTCGGCAAGTTGCGGCGGCGGACTGGTGCTGACGTGAACCAGCGGGCGCACCGGCTGATTCGCGCGCAGCCGCGGCGCGTGCGGACCCTGACCGTGGATAACGGCACCGAGTTCCACAGCTACGCGGCCCTCGAGCGCCGGATCGCCACGCGCTTCTACTTCGCGACGCCGCACCACGCGTGGGAACGCGGCACCAACGAGAACACCAACGGCCTGCTCCGACAGTATCTGCCGAAAGGCGCGAGCATGGTCCACCTGACCCAACACGATTGCAATCGCATTGCCGCGATGCTGAACCGGCGCCCCCGAAAGCGCTTAGGCTATCGAACCCCGGAGGAGTGCTCTGTCCCCTGACGTTCAGTGTTGCACTACAAACTTGAGATCAAGCGGCCAGGCTACGGCGACTTCACCTGAAAGCTCGCCACCATGCCGAGCGCAAGGTGCGGCGGCTGCTCCGGGGCATCCTGCAAAAAAGCAGATCATACCGTAGGTGCGACCGGGGCTCAGCTCCACGACGAGTCAGCCGAAGCTCGAGTCCCCGGGCGCGGCGAACAGCACCCCGGCCATGTCGTCGAGCAGCTCCTCGGGCGGGCCGCCCCTGCGCATTCGCTCCAGCACCTGATCGAGCGTGGCCCCTGCCTCGAGCCGGACCAAGGCCATCTCGTGGAGGACTTTGCCCTGGTTGACGAAACGGATGACCGCCGGAGCGGGTGGCATGGTGCCCGGCGCCTGAAACGCGTAGTCGGTGCCGGTGATGATGAGCGTGTGCTCGCCGGGCCGTGGGGTACAGGCACCAGTCGCCAGCATGCCGACAGTGGCTAAGCTCCAGACCTTTTGGTGGCAGCACGCGGGTGCCGCTGCGCTCATTATACGTGCCTCCTTGGCGGGGAGCACCGCCCGCACCGGCGTCGTGCAAGGGCTGCAACATCGTGGGCCGGCTCTGGCCGCCTAACGCCGGCGGTCAGCCGCGCGGGCCGAAACGCGACGGCTCGCACTGGCCGATCGGCTTCGCGGCCCGCGTCGGCTGCACCGGCTTGTTATGCACGTGCAGACAATTGGGAGATGGCATTAGAAAGATTCACTCTCGCTTGCTGCTCTCGCTCTGATCGAAACGGCTCATTTTGGTAGATTCGAGGGCGTCGCAAGAAGCTATTAAGCACTTTTGTTCGCTTCCGGCGGTAGATGAACATGGGAACAATTCTATACTCCCTCCGAACAGCCTCTTCGAATGCGGTGTAAACTTCAATAGTTGCGCCAAGAATCGACAAATCGATGTCCACGAGGATGGACTCATCTTTCGTATTTGTCGGAGCATTGTGCTCCGTGGCCATGATCAGACGATGGACGCGAGCAATGATCTCTCGGTTTACCGAGTTGGCCAACAGGAAAGTTGCGGCCCAATCCGCGCTCATTCGTTCATTGTTGCTCGACAGGGGTTTATAGATTGCATCGTGGAACCAAAGGGCCAGCTCAATCTCCTTGGGTTCGTCGGTCTGAGCGGAGCAAGAGTCAAGATGCCGCAAGCAAGCTTGCACGTGCTCCCCAGTGTGATAATGTCTGTGCGCCTCGGAGTAGGCTACCCTCAGCGAGTTAAACATTTCTTCATTGACCCCGAAGTCAAACGCTCTCATGAGCTCTGACCAACGTTCGATATTCATCTAGCGACCCTCGGGGCATCGTCTCTCTTGAGCCTCAACGCTTGGGCTAGATTTTTGCCCGCCAATACAGCGTACAGCCATGCCTTCCTCCAGCGGTTTCCTAGAAGGACAATGTGCACGTGCCAACCCTTTTCCCTACGGGCGCTGTAGCCGCTGTAAAGAACTGTGAACGCCTCCCTATCACCAAGAAGCTCACCGGCGAGGTTCTGGGCATGGCTAATGCCCAAGTTCAGCATTTCGGTGATTTCGGCTGATGACGGCTGGCCTTGCTCTATCGGGAACGCGAGGAGGTAGTAGTTGCGGATCAAATAATTTCGAATCGGCGTCAGCCGACACGATTTGCCCGAAGCCAAATCGAACTCTTGAGCTACAGCCTGACTCGGCATTGCGGCTTAACCCTCAAAGTGCCTAACGACATGCTAATCAGCTGCAAACGACGAGGTATCGTCTGAAAGTGTGGAAATAGGTGGAAGGCGGTGACACCTTCTCGGGTGAGACCAATCACCCCCGGGAGAATCCCGGCAACGAGAAAGGACACCGCCCGATGGAGAAGATCACGCAGTCGACGGAGGCGTCAAGCCCGCTGTGGGAGACGTTGGAGAGCTACGCCCGGCAAGAGATCCAGGAGTTCGTCCAGCGGTTGCTGGAGGAGGAGGTCGAGGCGCTGCTGGGACGCCGCAAGTCCGAGCGCCGCTCACCGGAGGCGCCCCGCGGATATCGCAACGGCTACGGCCGGCCCCGGCAGCTCGCCTTGAGCTCCGGGACGATCACGGTGCAGCGCCCGCGCGTCCGCGCTCTCGAGGAGCGGTTCGTCAGCCGGGTGCTGCCGCTCTTCCGGCGCCGCACCGCGGCGCTGGGCGCCCTCTTACCCGAGCTCTACTTGCACGGCCT
>JBOHSY010000069.1:0-3813 GCA_050733355.1 Gemmatimonadales bacterium
GAGCTGCGCACCCACAAGCGGCTGCTGGACATCAACGACTCACGCCCGCAAACCATGGACGCGCTGACCAAGCTCGACCTGCCGGCCGGCGTGGACGTCGAGATCAAGGTCGAGTAGGCGGAGGCCATGATGACCACGGGACTGATCGGCCGCAAGCTCGGGATGACGCGCCTCTTCGTGGACGACGGGAGCGCCGTGCCCGTCACCGTCATCGAGGCGGGTCCCTGCCGCGTGGTGCAGGTGCGCGAGGGCGGCGTGCAGCTCGGCTGGGGCGCGCGCAAGGCGCAACGGGCCACCCGCGCCGAGCTCGGCCACGCGAAGACCGCCGGCCTCGACGTGGCGCCGCGGGTGCTGCGCGTGTTTCCGGTGAACGGTGACGCGCCGGCAGCAGGGGCGGAGGTCAAGGTGGACATCTTCCAGCCGGGCGAGCTGGTGAAGGTCACCGGCACCACCAAGGGCCGCGGCTTCCAGGGGGTGGTGCATCGGCACGGGTTCAGCGGCGGCCCGGCCACCCACGGCAACACCCGGCACCGGAAGCCGGGCTCGATCAGCCCGGGCACCGACCCGTCGCGGGTGATCAAGGGCAAGAAGATGCCGGGCCACCACGGCGCGGCGCGCCACACGGAGCTCGGGCTCCGGGTGGTCAAGGTCGACGCCGAGCGGAACCTCCTGTTCCTGCGCGGGGCGATCCCCGGCGCCCGCAACGGCATCGTCACGGTCGCGAAGCAGAAGGGGCCCAGCCGCCATGATTGACGCGCCGCACTACTCGCCCGCCGGCGCGCGGCGCGACGCGCCGTTCGCGCTCCCGGCCGACGTCTTCGACGGCACCGTGAACGAGCCGGTGCTGCACACGGCGGTGCGCGCGTTCCGGAACAACCAGCGACAGGGCACGCACCAGACCAAGACCCGCAGCTTCGTCTCCGGCGGCAACCAGAAGCCCTGGAAGCAGAAGGGCACCGGCCGTGCCCGGCAGGGCTCCACCCGCGCGCCGCACTGGCGGGGCGGCGGCGTCGTGTTCGGCCCGCAGCCGCGGGACTACACCACCGACCTGCCGCGCAAGGTGCGCCGGCTCGCCCGGCGCTCCGCGCTCAACGCGCGGGCCCGCGAGACCGGGCTCCACGTGGTCGAGCGCTTCAGCTTCGCCGCGCCCAAGACGCGCGAGCTGGCCGCGCTGCTCGGCAAGCTGGGCATCGACGGCCGCAAGGTCCTGGTGCTCACCGCGGTGCACCGCCCGAACGTGTACCTGAGCGGGCGGAATCTGCCGAACGTCGAGGTCATGCGCTACGCGGACGCATCGGCGTACGACATCCTCTGGTCGGAGGCGGTGGTGATCGAGGAGGGCGCGCTCACCGGCGTGATTCCCGACGTCGTCGATGAGCCGGCGCCGGCGGAAACCACGAAGCGCACGAGGGCGGCCACCCCAAAGGCCGCGAAGGAGGCGAAGGCCACGAGGGCCGCCGCGCGGCCCGCCGCCAAGGCCAAATCGGCTAACAAGCCCGCCGCAAGGAAGTCGGCCAAGGCGGCGGCCAAGCAGCCGGCGCCGCGCAAAAAGAAGAAGGGAGACGCGTAGATGCCGTCCCTGCATCAGACCATCGTGCGGCCCGTGGTGACCGAGAAGAGCTCGGCCGCCTACCAGACGGATCAGGTCTACACCTTCGAGGTGCATCCCGAGGCCACCAAGCACCAGATCCGGGCGGCGCTCGAGTCGCTCTTCGACGTGAAGGTCGGCGCTGTGCGCACCATGCAGATGCGCCGGCACGAGGTGGTGCGCGGGCGCACTCGCGGCGCCACCGCGCGCTGGAAGAAGGCGATCGTCACGCTCACATCGGGGACGATCCCCGTGTTCGAGGGTTGAGATGAGCATTCGCCAGTTCCGGCCCATGACGGCCGGCACGCGGTTCCGGTCGGTCTCGGGGTTCGACGAGATCACCCGGGACACCCCGGAGAAGTCGCTGCTCGAGCCGCGGAAGGTCTCGGGCGGCCGGAACAACCAGGGCCACGTCACCATGCGGTACAAGGGCGGCGGGCACAAGCGGATGTACCGGAAGATCGACTTCAAGCGGAACAAAATCGGCATCCCCGCGCGGGTGGCGGAGATCGAGTACGATCCGAATCGGAGTGCCCGGATCGCGCTCCTGGTCTACGCCGACGGCGAGAAGCGCTACATCCTGCACCCGAAGGGGCTGAGCCAGGGCGACCACGTGGTGGCGGGCCCGGGCGCCGACATCCGCACCGGCAACGCCGTGCCGCTGGGCGAGATCCCGCTCGGCACCACGGTACACAACGTCGAGCTCAAGATCGGCAAGGGCGGCCAGATGGCGCGCACCGCCGGCTCGAGTGCGCAGGTGGTGGCCAGGGAGGGCGACTACGTGACGCTGCGCCTCCGTTCCACCGAGATGCGCCTGGTGCACGCGCGCTGTCTCGCCACCATCGGCGAGGTGGGCAACGCCGAGCACGAGCTTCTGGCGATCGGCAAGGCGGGCAAGAACCGCTGGCTCGGCAAACGTTCCCGGGTGCGCGGCGTGGCCAAGAACCCGGTGGATCACCCGCTGGGCGGCGGCGAGGGCAAGAGCTCGGGCGGCCGGCCGCCGGTGTCGCCCTGGGGCAGGCCGGAGGGGCGCAAGACCCGGCACCAGAAGAAGGCGTCCGGCAAGCACATCGTGCGCGGGCGCAAGCGCGGGAAGGCAACCCAGTGAGGCTAGCCGCTATCCGCTATCCGCTATCCGCTATCCGCTCTGGCCGCGGTCATCGCGAGCCGGCCGCGGGCACCGAGCGACGGCGGAGCGTGCGGATAGCGGATAGCAGATAGCGGATAGCGAAAAATGGCACGTAGCGTCAAAAAGGGTCCGTTCGTCCAGGAAGCCCTGGCCAAGAGGGTAGGCCACCTGAATCAGCGGAACGAGAAGCGGGTCGTGAAGACCTGGAGCCGGGCGAGCACCATCCTGCCCGAGTTCGTCGGCCACACGTTCGCGGTGCACAACGGGAACAAGTTCGTCCCGGTGTACGTCACCGAGAACATGGTCGGCCACAAGCTGGGCGAGTTCGCCCCCACGCGGCTCTTCCGCGGCCACAGCGGCAAGCTCGTGGCGGACAAGAAGGCGAAGCCGGAGTAGCGATGCCAGGCCATGCGATCCAGCGGATGGTGCGCCAGTCACCCCGCAAGATGCGGCTCGTCGTCGACCTCATTCGCGGCAAGGACGTGAACGAGGCGTACGCGATCCTCAAGTTCAACAAGAAGCTGGCGGCGAAGCAGATCGAGAAGACGCTCCGCTCCGCCGTGGCGAACGCCGAACAGAAGGCGCTCCGGGACAACAGTGCGTTCGATCCCGACGCGCTCGTGGTCACCCGCGCCACGGTGGACATGGGCCAGCCGCTCAAGCGGTTCACCGCCGCGGCGCAGGGGCGCGCCACGCCGATCCGCAAGCGCACGAGCCACGTGACGATCCACGTGGCCGCGAAGGAGGCCGACTGATGGGCCAGAAGACGCATCCGACGGGGTTCCGGCTGGGCATCGTCCAGCCCTGGCGGTCCCGGTGGTTCGCCATCAAGGACATGCCGGCCCTCCTCAAGGAGGACGAGCTCATCCGGAAGTACCTGAAGACGCGCCTCGGCCACGCGGCGATCGCGCGGATCGACATCGACCGGCGGCCGGGCAAGGTGACGATCACCGTGCACACCGGGCGGCCGGGGGTGGTGATCGGCAAGCGCGGCGCCGAGGTGGACAAGCTCCGCGACGAGCTCGCGCAGCTGACCGGCAAGGACGCGGCGATCAACGTCGAGGAGATCAAGCGGCCGGAGCTCTCGGCCCAGCTC
>JBOHSY010000070.1:0-2881 GCA_050733355.1 Gemmatimonadales bacterium
AGGCATAACTCGTGCCTTATATTGCTTACAGCTTATGGCGTGGGAGGTGGAGTATACGGACGAATTCGGCCAGTGGTGGGAGGACCTGGGCGGGCATGAGCAGGAGTCCGTCTACGCCGGGTCATCCTGCTGGAGACTCTGGGGCCGAACCTCCGGTACCCTCACACTTCCGGGGTGGAGACCTCCCGCCATGGCCACATGCGGGAGCTACGGGTCCAGCACCGGGGGCGCCCCTATCGGGTCCTCTACGCGTTCGACCCCAGGCGTGTCGCCATCCTTCTGATCGGTGGTGACAAGACGGGGAACGACCGATGGTACGAGGAGTTCGTCCCATGGGCGGACCGCCTGTACGATCGACACCTTGCGACCCTGAAGCAGGAGGGTTTGATCTGATGGCCAAGAAGTTCAGCAACCTCGTCGCAAAGATTCCCCCCGAGCGCCGGACTCGCGCCCAGGAGCGGGCGCAGGAGACGCTTACCGAGATGGCCCTGCAGGAGCTGCGCCGCGCTCGGGAGCTCTCCCAGGCCCAGCTCGCCGAGACCCTCGGCGAGAAGCAGCCCAACATCTCGCAACTCGAACAGCGGACGGACATGTACGTCAGCACCCTCCGCAAGTACATCGAGGCCATGGGCGGCGAACTCGACATCATCGCCCGCTTCCCGGAGGGCGCGGTTCGCATTCGCCAATTCCAGGAGCTGGAATCTGCCAAGTAGGTAACCGACAGGTGACGATGCCTGAGTATTTTAAGGGCGATCTGCCCTGACGCCGCACCTTCGCCCGCAGTGTCGGCGACTCGATAAACGTGAATGAAGCCGTGTTCGGCCGTTCATTCAGCCTGCGTGATCCGACCGCCAGTCAGAGTGTTAGCGCCCGCGCTTTCTGACATCTCCCTGCTTGATTTCTTTGCCGCTGGCGTGGACGGTCCGGGGCGCATGTCTCGGGATGTACCCCGGCGACGCTCGAGCTCTACTGATCCTCATCGCGACGGGTCGACCACCAAGTCCTGGGCAGGGACGTGTCGCGGGTGAGGAGCTCGACCATCTCCTTCGCGTAGTGCGTCCAGAGCAGGTCGTCGATCTTGCTACCGATTGTCGACGGCTTCGACGAACTAATCGGCCCCAGCAGTGCCCGTGAAGCATTCGCCAATCGGCTCTCCACCAGAATCTGTACGAACCCCTGCAGGGAGGCGGGTGAAGTGAGAAGGGGCATCGGCCAGGGAAGTGATACACCTCCTCACGTGACTAGCCATCACGAGGAGGAAGCCGATGCCCGAGCCGATCGTAACACGCATCCTGCGGCTGCCCGGCTATGGCGTGTCCGCTTGGACGGCGGACGAGGCGCGCAGCACGCTGACGCTGTGGGTGCGGCAGCAGGCCCGAACCCCGTACTACGTGTGCGGGGGCTGTGGCATCTCGGTCCGCGACCTGCACAGCTGGCGAGAGCGACGGCTCCGGGATCTCCCCTGGGGGACCTGGACGGTCTGGCTGGTGGTGGACGTCCACCGGGTCCGGTGTCCTCGGTGTGGGGTCCGCACCGAGCGGCTGCCGTTCTTGACGGGCAAGGCCCACTACACCGCGCGGCTGGAGGCCGCGGTGGCCCAGGACTGTGAGCACGCCCCCGTGAGTCGGGTGGCCGCCAAGTGGGCGCTGCCCCCGGCGACCGTCCGCCGCATGGACAAGCGGGTCTTGCGCCGGTGGGCGGCGGCCCGCCCGCCGACGCCCCGGCGCTACCTGGGAGTGGACGAGATCTTCCTGGGGAAGATCAAGTTCCTCACCGTCGTCAGTGACCTGGAGACCCGCGAACCCCTGTGGATGGGTCTGGAGCGCAAGCGGGAGACCCTGGATCGCTTCTTCGCCGAGGCGCTGCCGCCCCGCCGCCGGCGCGCCGTGCGGGCCGTGTGCGTGGACATGTGGGAGCCGTTCGCGCAGAGCCTGCGGGCGCACCTGCCCCACGCCCGGATCGTCTACGATAAGTTCCACGTCCTGCGCCACGCCAGCGAGGCGGTCGATGAAACCCGGCGCGCGGAGTTCTTCCGCCACGGCCGGGCGGCCCGCGACCTGGTCCGCGGCAAGCGCTGGCTGCTGCTGCGGAGCTGGGCCCACCTGGACCGGACGGAGCGGCAGACCCTCCGGACGTTGTTCGCCCTCAACCGCCGCCTGGCCAAGGCCTACCTGCTCAAGGAGCAGCTCGCCCACCTGTGGACGTACACCTACGAAGGGGCGGCGCGGCGCTTCCTCACCACCTGGCTCCAGGCCCTGCGCTGGCAACGGCTGCCGGCCTTCCAGAAGCTCGGCCGGCTCTTGACCCGACATCTCGACGGCCTCCTGAACTACTGCCACGAGAAGGTGCCCCTCGGCACCGTCGAGGCCATCAACGCCAACATCCGGGCGGTGCTCCGCCGGGGCCGGGGCTACCGGGATCACGAGTACCTGCTGCTCAAGGTCCAACGCGCCACCGCCACCCGTCACCGTCACGCCGCATGAACACCGGCGTCCGTACAGATTCTGGTGGAGAGCCAATTTAATTAACCCGCAGCCGTGACCCCCGCGCCGCGGTCACCGCCCGGCACCGGACGTCCCCCCGGCACCGACGCGGACCGGCCCCGGCGGGCAGGCGTGGGGACCCGTGCTCATCCGCGGCGAGGCTCGGCGCCGCCGGGTATACTCTCAGGGCGACGCCTCGCTCTTTGACTGATCGGCGCCAGAGGGGGCCGGATGGTCGCCGGCCGATCGCCCAGCGATCGCGCCGGAGGAAAGTCCGGGCACCGTCGGGCAGGGTGCTGGATAACGTCCAGGGGGGGCGACCCCACGGACAGTGCCACAGAAAGCAAACCGCCGCGCGCCGCCCAGCGATGGGGGGCGGGCGGTAAGGGTGAAACGGT
>JBOHSY010000071.1:0-16633 GCA_050733355.1 Gemmatimonadales bacterium
AAGCCGTTCGATCCCGCGCTCGCGGAGCAGTACCGCGCCTGGCTGCGACAGATGTTGGTCATCCGCCGCTTCGAGGAAAAGGCGGGCGAGGCGTACAGCCTCGGCAAGATCGGCGGATTCTGCCACCTTTACATCGGGCAGGAGGCGGTCGCAGTCGGCAGCATCGCGGCGCTCCGTCCCGACGACTACATCACCTGTTCCTACCGCGAGCACGGCCACGCGCTCGCGCGCGGCATCTCGTCCCGGGCCGTGATGGCGGAGCTCTTCGGCAAGGCGGCGGGGTGCTCCGGCGGCAAGGGCGGCTCGATGCACCTGTTCGACGCGTCGCTCGGCTTCCTCGGCGGCCACGCGATCGTGGGCGGCCACATCCCCCTCGCCACCGGCATGGCGTTCGCCGCCAAGTACCGCGGCACCGAGCAGGTGGCCGTGTGCTACTTCGGCGAGGCGGCGGTGAACAACGGCGCCTTCCACGAGGCGCTCAACATGGCCGCGCTCTGGAAGCTGCCCTGCATCTATCTCTGCGAGAACAACCGCTACGGCATGGGCACCGCGCTCGAGCGCGCCAGCGCCATCTACGACATCTCGGAGCGCGCGTCGTCATACGACATGCTCAACGAGGTGGTGGACGGCCAGGACGTGCTGGTGATGAAGAACGCGATGGACCGGGCGGTCGAGCGCGCGCGCACCACCCAGGCCCCCACGCTGCTCGAGGTCCGCACCTACCGGTTCATGGGCCACTCGATGTCCGACCCGATCCACGGCCACTACCGCACCCGGGAGGAGGTGGAGGAACACCGGAAGCGCGACCCCATCGCGCTCTGGTCGGCGAAGCTCATGGCCGAGGGCATCCTGGACGAGCCGGCGATCCGCGCGCTCGACGCGGAAGTGATGGCGGAGATCGGAGACGCATACGAGTTCGCCGACAACGCCCCTGATCCCGAGCTTTCGGATCTCTGGACGGACGTCTACGCCCCGGACGGTGAGAGGTAAGAGGTGCGAGGTGAGAGGTGAGAGGTCAGACGTGAGAGGGGAGAGGGACTACTCGCCGATGCCGTCGACCCGCGGTGCGAGCGCCGCTGCGCTGCCGCGCGCGCCCTCTCACCTCTTACCTCTTACCTCTCACCTCCTACCTCGCCGCTGACGATGGCGACCCTCACGTATCGCGACGCTCTCAACCACGCACTGAGAGAGGAGATGCGCCGGGACGATCGCGTCTTCCTCATGGGTGAGGAAGTCGGGGTGTACCAGGGCGCGTACAAGGTGAGCCGGGGGTTGCTCGAGGAGTTCGGCCCGATGCGCATCGTGGACACCCCGATCACCGAGCTGGGCTTCGCGGGTGTGGGCATCGGCGCGGCGATGGTGGGCCTCCGACCCGTCATCGAGTTCATGACCTGGAACTTCGCGCTGCTCGCCGTCGACCAGATCGTCAACAGCGCCGCCAAGATGCGCTACATGTCGGGCGGGCAGACCGGCGTGCCCATCGTCTTCCGCGGCCCGGGCGGCGCCGCGCTCCAGCTGGCCGCACAGCACTCGCAGGCGTTCGAGAGCTGGTACGCGCACATCCCCGGACTCAAGGTGGTGGCGCCCGCGACGCCGGCCGATGCCAAGGGGCTCCTCAAGGCGTCGATCCGGGACGAGAACCCGGTCGTCTTCCTCGAAGGCGAGATGCTCTACAACCTGAAGGGCGAGGTGCCCGACGGCGAGCACGTGGTCCCCCTCGGCGTGGCCGAGGTGAAGCGGCCCGGCAGCGACGTCACGATCGTCTGCCACTCCAAGACGGTCTCGGTCGCGCTCAGGGCCGCGGAGCAGCTCGCCGCGGAGGACGTGCAGGCGGAGGTGGTCGATCTGCGCACGATCCGTCCGCTCGACGAGGCGACGCTGCTCGAGTCGGTAGCAAAGACGCACCGGTGCGTGGTGGTGGAGGAAGGGTGGCACTTCGCCGGCGTCGGCGCGCAGGTCGTGGACGTGATCCAGCGGGACGCATTCGACCGGCTGGACGCCCCCGTGCTGCGCGTCACCGGAGCCGACGTGCCGATGCCCTACAACAAGCGGCTGGAGAAGGCCGCCAAGCCCGACGCGGACAAGGTGGTGGCGGCGGTGCGAAAGGCGCTGTACCTGTAGCGGCTATCCGCTATCCGCTATCCGCTGTCCGCTCTCAAGGCTGCCGCTCGGCTTCTGCGCGGCGCTCCCGAGGCGGTCTGGGCGACGGCGGATAGCGGATAGCGGATAGCGGATAGCGCATAGCGGATAGCGCATAGCGGATAGCGAATGGCTACCAAAGTCGTCATGGAGGCGCTCTCCCCGACCATGGAGGAGGGCCGCCTCGTCGAATGGAAGAAGCAGGCCGGCGATCCGGTCGCCGTCGGTGACGTGCTCGCCGAAGTGGAGACCGACAAGGCCGTGATGGAGCTCGTCGCCCGGGTGGGCGGCGTCCTGCTCCGTCACACGGTCGAGGCTGGGGCTACCGTGCCGGTGAGCGCCGAGGTGGCGGTGATCGGCGAGCCGGGTGAGAATGGCGGGCAGGCGGCCGGGCGGGCGGGCGGGCCGACAACCGCTGCCCCGCGCCCCGCCGAGCAGCCGGCAACCCAGCCGAGTCCGGACCGGAGCCGCCCCGAGTCGATGCCGCCGGCTCCTCCCCCCACAGCCGACGGCGCCGGAGTGCCGCCTGTCGCTTCGCCGCCTCGCGCGGCCGCTCCGGACCAGGCTGGCGCACGGGCCGCCGGGGACCGCATCAAGGCCTCGCCTCTCGCGCGCAAGATCGCGGCGGAGCGCGGGATCGACCTCGGCAGCGTCAGCGGGACCGGCCCGGACGGGCGGGTGATCGCGCGGGATCTCGAGGGTCCAGCGGGCGGACCGCCGGACCGCCCGGCCCCCAGCCCGGCCGAACCCCCCGCCCGCCGGCCCGCCGCGGGATTCACCGACCTTCCTCTCACCCAGATCCGGAAGACGATCGCCAAGCGGCTGGCGCAGTCCAGCGGGCCGATTCCCACGTTCTATCTCACGAGCGAGGTGGACATGGAGCGGATCGCCGAGCAACGCGAGGCGTTGCTCGGCAACGATGGGAGGAGCGGAGGAGCCGAGGAGCCAAGGCCGTCGTTCAACGACATCATCATCAAGGCCGCGGCGATGGCGCTCCGGCAGCACCCGATGGTGAATGCCTGGTGGCAGGACGATCGCATCCGGCAGTGGCACGACGTGCACGTGAGCATGGCGGTGGCCATCGACGAGGGACTGATCACGCCGGTCATCCGCCACGCCGACCTGAAGTCGCTCCGCGAAATCTCGGCCGAGTCGAAGGACCTGGCCCGCCGCGCGCGTGAGCGGAAGCTGGCGCCGGAGGAGTATACGGGTGGCACCTTCTCCATCTCGAACCTCGGCATGCTGGACATCGACGAGTTCACCGCCGTCATCAACCCGCCGGAGGCCGCGATCCTCGCGGTCGGCCGGATCGCGGCGAAGGCGGTGGAGCACGACGGCCAGATCGCGCTGCGGCGGCGCCTCCGGCTCACCATGTCGTGCGATCACCGCATCGTGGACGGCGCCACGGGCGCGAGGTTCCTGAAGACGCTGAAGGCCATGCTGGAGAATCCGCTGGCTTTGGTCTGGTGAGCGGTGAGAGGTGAGGGGTAAGAGGGAGGCCGGCGACCCTCTCACGTCTTACCTCTCACCTCTCACCGCTCAATCCGAGGGGGAGCATTGGCAACCAGCTTCGATGTGATCGTGATCGGCGGCGGACCCGCCGGCTATGTCTGCGCCATCCGCTGCGCCCAGCTCGGGCTCGCCACCGCGGTGGTCGAGCGGGAGAAACTCGGCGGCGTCTGCGTCAACATCGGCTGCATCCCCACCAAGGCGCTGCTGCACAGCGCCTACATCCTCAACACGGTCAAGCACGGCGCCAAGGATCTGGGGGTCGAGACCGGCGAGGTGAAGGGCGACTACGGCGTGGCGATGCGCCGGTCGCGCAAGGTGTCGGAGCAGAACTCGCGCGGTGTCGAATCCCTGATGAAGAAGCACAAGGTGACGGTGCTCAAGGGCGAAGGGACGCTGCTGCCCGGAAAGAAGGTGCGCGTGGGCGGCGACACGCATGCCGCCGGCAAGGCCGTGGTGATCGCGACCGGGTCGCGTACCAAGGGCATCCCCCAGATCGGCCTCGAGCTCGACCGCAACACGGTGATCAGCTCGGATGAGGCCCTCTTCCTCGAGCAGGCACCCAGGTCCATCGCCATCGTGGGCGCCGGCGCCGTAGGCTGCGAGTTCGCCGACATCTTCAACGCGTTCGGCAGCCAGGTCACGCTGATCGAGGTGCTTCCCCGCGTGCTGCCGGTCGAGGACGCCGAGGCGTCGGACGCGATCGCGAAGGCGTACCGAAAGCGCGGCATCGCCATGCACGCCGGCGCGAAGGTGGTGAAGGCCACCGTCACCAGGGACAAGGCGGTGCTCGAGCTGGAGGTCGGCGGCAAGGCGGCCACGGTCGAGGCGGAAAAGGTCCTCATGGCCGCGGGGCGCGCGCTCAACACCGAGAAGCTTGGACTCGCGGACGCTGGCGTGGAGCTCACCGAGCGCGGCTTCGTCAAGGTGGACCCCGCCACGCTGGAGACCACGGCGCCCGGCGTGTACTGCATCGGTGACGTGGCCGGTCCGCCGATGCTGGCTCACAAGGGAAGCCGGGAGGGGACCCACGTTGCCGAGATCCTTGCCGGGCATCACCCCCGGCCCATCGACTATCGCAACGTGCCAAACGTCACCTACTGTCATCCGGAGGTCGCGAGTGTCGGGCTGACGGAACAGGACGCCAAGGCCAAGGGGATCGACATCAAGGTGGGCCGGTTCCCGTTCAGCGCCAACGGCCGGGCCCGCACCGCCGGCGAGACCGACGGATTCGTGAAGATCGTACGCGACGCGAAGTACGGCGAGATCGTGGGGGCGCATATCGTGGGGTCGCACGCGTCCGAGCTGATCCACGAGCTGGTCGTCGCCAAGACCAACGAGTACACGGTGGAGGAGGTGGACCTCGCCATCCACGCCCATCCCACGCTCTCCGAGGCGATCGCCGAGGCCGCCCTCGACTCCCTCGGGCGGGTGATACACCTCTGAATCCCGTTCGGCTGGCGCTCTGCTCCCTGCCGGCCGGAGCGTTCACCGGCGCCGCCGTCGCCTGCGTGACTGCGCTCGGCTTCGACCTGCTCGGGCCGCGGGGCCAGAATCCCGGGGCGCTGCACGTGCTGCTGCTGATCGTGGGCATGATCGGGGGGCCGTTGCTCGGCGCGCTGATCACGTTCTGGCTCCTCGGCCCGCTGGACTCGCTGTACCGCCGCGTCGGGCTGGCGCTGGTGAGCGGCTTCGCCACGTTCGTCGCCATGTTCGCCGGCATGCCGGTCCACCAGGCGTTCGGCCAGCCCGGCCTGGCGGCGTTCGCGCTCCTCTTCGCGGTGACAGGCGCCGCCTTCTTCGCGCGCGCCCGTCAGGCGGCCGGCTCGTCGTGACCCCGCCGCTCCTGGTGGTCGATCTGGGCCGCCGCCGCTACGGCGAGACGCTGCTGCTCCAGCGCTCCCTGGTGCAGCGCCGGCTCGCGGACCGGACCGGGGACGACCTGTTGCTCCTGGTCGAGCACGAGCCGGTGGTCACGCTGGGCCGGGGGAGCAGCGCCGCGAGCCTGCCGTCGCCTGTCGAGGCGCTGGAACGGCGCGGGCTCGAAGTGTTCCAGGTGGAGCGGGGCGGCGACGTGACCTGGCACGGGCCCGGGCAGCTGGTGGGTTACCCGATCCTCGACCTCGAGCGGCATCGGCAGGACCTGCACTGGTATCTGCGGCGGCTCGAGGCGGGGCTGGTGGACGCGCTCGCGTCACTCGGCGTCGCTGCCGGCTCCGAGCCGGGGCTCACGGGCGTCTGGACCGGCCGCCGGAAGATCGCGAGCATCGGTATTCACGTGCGCCAGTGGGTCACGTTTCACGGGTTCGCCCTCAACGTCGCGACCGATCCGCGCGCGTTCGAGTCCATCGTACCCTGCGGCATCCACGGGGTGGAGATGACCAGCGTGGCGCGGGAGCTGGGCGATCTCGGTACGTCGGCCGCGCTCTGGGCGCGCACGCGCGACGCCGTGATCCGAGCCATGGGAGGGACTTTCAGGCGGGAGCCGGTCTCAGCCGAGCTGCTCGGCAACGGAACCGTGCAACCGCGGCAGGCATTCAGCTCCGCAACAACCTGAAACGCGAAGGCCGGTCAGCGATGACCCAACCGACCCGCATCGATGGGCGCACACGCGACCGCACCCGGCTTCCTCCCGGGCAGATCGTCACCCGGAAATGCCCGGTTCTGCACTGCGGCACCGTGCCGACCGTGGACCTCGCGACCCGGCGATTCGAGGTGACCGGGGCGGTCGATGCTCCGTTCTCCCTCGCGGGCGCCGATCTCCGGACGCTCCCCCGCCAGGCGACCGCGTGTGACATCCATTGCGTCACCCGGTGGAGCCGCTACGACAACGTCTTCGAGGGTATCGCGGTGCCGGCGCTGCTCGCCCGCGCGCGGCCGAGACCCACCGCGCGCTACGCGCTCGTGCACGCGGAGCATGGCTTCACGACCAATCTGCCCATCGAGGATCTCGACCGGCCGGCCAACCTGTTTGCGCTGTCCCATAACGGCGAGCCGCTGACGCCCGAGCACGGCGGGCCGGTGCGGCTGCTGGTGCCGCATCTGTACTTCTGGAAGAGCGCCAAGTGGGTGCGGGGATTCGAGCTGCTCGAGGAGGACTATCCGGGATTCTGGGAGCAGAACGGCTACCACATGCGGAGCGACCCCCGGGCCGAGGAGCGGTACCGGCGGCCCGATCCGGTGCGCATGCGGCGCGGGCCGCGGACGTAGCGCAGACCCGTTCCCACCGGTTGCCTTTGGCCCGCCGATCCATCATCCTCAACCGTATGACGGACGCGACGAAGCGCGCTGCGGCCGAGGCGCAGGCGGACCAGCGCATTCAGGACATCCTGCGGGCCGCGGAGAGCTGGTCGCGGGAGGCGCCGACCGCGCTGCTGCCCGCGATCCGGGCGGTGTGTATCCGGCTCGCCGAGATGGTTGCCGACCAGCGCCACTACCTGGCGCCGCTCCCGGAGCCGCAGGAATCCGAGCGGCGGACAGTGCTCACACTGGTGGCCGACCGGCTCCGCTCGCCGGCGGTGACGCGCGGCCTCGAGTCGCACCTGACCGCGCTTGCGGAGCTGGAGCTCCGATCGACCGGATCCTGGGCGGCTGTGGACTCAGCGCAGACCGAGTGGATCACGACGGCCATCCGGTACCTCGAGGGGGCCGGGAACAAGCTGCCCGCCGGCGAGCGTCCCGACCCGTACTGGGCCGACGACGTCGTGGCGGGCATCATCGCGTCGGTCCGCGCCCTGATCGGCGTGGACGAGCTGCACGCGCGCACCGAGGCGCGCTACTCCGGCGGGTTCAAACGGCCGCTCGAGGAAGAAGAAGCGGGCGGGAGCGGGAGGGAGTAAGCGGGAGCGGGAGGCGCGCACTGGTGATCACGCCTCCAGCGCAGCCTCCTTCGCTTGCTCCTGCTCGCGGCTCCCGCCCGCTTCCGCCTGTTCCCGCCTGCTCCCGCCCTTCTCTGCAAACAGCTCGAAGAACCGTCCGAACACCTCGATCCCCTGCCAGAGCTGTTCCAGGTCGAGCTTCTCGTTCGGCGAGTGCAGTCCGTCGTCCGGGAGGCCGATGCCCGTGAGGATCACCGGGGCACCGGAGAGACCGAGCTCGGGGACGATCGGAACCGAGCCTCCCGCCCGGGCCCGCACCGCCTTCCTCCCGGCCACACTCTCGAACGCCTCGTCCAGCAGGTCGAACGCAGCGTGGCTCGTGTCCACCTGCACCGGGTCGCCCCCGTGCAGATGGCGTACCTCGACGTCCGCATACTTCGGCGCCAGCTGCCGCACGGCGCGCGTGAGCTGCTTCTGCACCTTGTGCAGCTTCTGGCCGGGGGCCAGGCGGAGGCTCACCTTGGCCGTCGCCTGCGCGGGGATGACCGTCTTGGCGCCGTCGCCGGTGAACCCGCCCCGGATGCCGTGGATCTCGAGCGTCGGCAGTGCCCAGACCCGTTCGAGCACGCTGTAATCCTTGCGCCCGGTGAGCGCGCGGCCCGTGACCTCCTCGTCGAGGAAGCGCTGCTTGTCGAACGGCAGCTTCTTCCAGGCCTTGAGCTCCGACTTGGCGGGCGGATCGACGTCCTTGTAGACCTTGGGAATGCGGATCTCGCCATCCTCGTCCTTGAGCTCGGCCAGGAGGCGCACCAGCGTCTCCAGTGCGTTGGGCGCCACGCCGCCATACGTACCCGAGTGCAGATCCCGCTGGAGCGTGCGTACCGAGATCTCCGCGTAGCACAGTCCCCGGAGCGCGGTATACACGGCGGGCATGCCGGGGGCGTAGTACGCCATGTCGCACACGAGCGCCGCATCGACCTGGGTGCGCCACGGCTCCTCGCGCAGCAGGTCGAAGATCACGTGCCCGCCGCACTCCTCCTCGCCCTCGATGATGAAGCGCACGTTGAGCGGCGGACGCCCGCCGGCGTCCCCCACCGCCTCGTACGCCTTGAGCAGGCAGAACACCTGTCCCTTGTCGTCGGCGGCACCGCGCGCGTACAGGCGGCCGTCGCGTACCGTCGGCTCGAACGGCGGGCTCACCCATTCGTCGAGCGGATCCGGCGGCTGCACGTCGTAGTGCCCGTAAATGAGCAACGTGGGTCGACCCGGCACCTGCGGGCTCTCGGCCCAGACCACGGGGTGGCCCCGCCCCTCGATGATGCGCACGGTGGGGCAGCCGAGCCGTTGGAGCTCCCGGGCGAGCCACTCGGCGGCGGCGCGGCAGTCACCGGCGTGTGCCGGGAGCGTGCTGACACTCGGAATCGAGAGCAGTTCCTGCAGCTCGCGCAGCAGGCGATCGCGCTCGCGCGTGATGAAGCTGGTATCCATGGTCGCGAAAGCTACACCGAAACGGGCATGGCGCGCGATGGTCTCAGCCGGCGACCCCGCGCCGGGTGACCAGACTCACAGAATGTCGCGGCGCGGAGGGATAACCTCATGGCTTGACGGAAGCTCCCGCAGCCACGAGCAAACGGCCGGCGCCCGATGTCGGCAGCTGGCATTAGGAGGACGGATCATGCAATGCACGCAGAAGGCCTTCACGGGACTGGTGGCGCTGATTCTGGCGGCGGCCACTCCCGCCCTCGCGCAGGACACAACCACCGCGGAGCGGACCCCGCAGCCGGGCGAACAGCAGGACACGCTGACCATGCCGGGTCAGGGCGGCGCGGCCGACACCGCCGGGTTCTCGGGCATGGAGCGCAACGACCCCACCGGCGCCGCCGGTGCGGACACGAGCGGCGCGGCCCAGGCCGACACTCCGCCGCAGGAGTCCCAGCCGGCCGAGGCGGCTGCCGGTCAGAGCCAGGACCCGAACGGGTTCAGGTGGACCCTGCCCAGCGACTTCGCGAACGCCGGGCAGACGCCGCCGGTCGGCGCGACCGACGCGGTGCAGCCGAACAAGGAAGTGGAAACGGGCGAGGTGAAGCCCAGCGGGACCGACTCCACGAAGTGGGGCCGCGAGACCGACACCGATCCGGAGGTGCAGAACCCTCCGGGCTACCGCGGCATGGAGCGCGATACGACCCAGGTGCCCCCCGGCGCGGCCCCCTCGGCGGAGACCCCGACGAGCCGCACCGAGCAGGCGGAGCGGCAGTCGGACGAGAGCGGGAACGAGAACCCTCCCGGCTACCGGGGCATGGAGCAGCCGGCCGAGGAATCGGACAGCACGAAGAACTAGTTGCGAGTTACGAGTTACGAGTTGCGCGTTACGAGTTCGCTGAACGGATGGGGGGGCTTCGATCGATGATCGGAGCCCCCACTCGCAACGCGCAACGCGCAACTCGTCACTCGTCACTCCACCGCCGCCTCCAGCCTCGCATACGCCGTGTCGCCTTCCGCTCCTTCCATCAGCTCCCCCAGCGCGGCCACGCTGCGGCGGACGTCGCCGCCCTGCAAGGCGTGCCATCGGTCGAACAGATCCAGGCGCGTACGATAGATCGTCGCACCGATGAGCTGCGCGTTGTTGATGGGCCGCTCCGCCAGCCGCCCGATCCGGTAGGTGCGGAGCTCCGCGCCGACGGGTCCCTCCAGCTGCGCTCGCGCCCACCTGCCCGCGTCGGCGCGGCCGGCGTCGAGCGCGGCCGAATCCGGCTTCGTGGCGTAGAACGCGCTCAGGCGATCGGTGAGCTCGGCGTAGTACCGGCCGAGCACGACCTCGTCGCGCCAGCGGTCCACCGCCCGCCGGGCCGAGGTCGTGTCGCCCCGGGTGCGGAAGAAGGTCTCAGCCGCGTGATACCCGACGTACTCCGCGAAGCTCTCGTTGAACGGCGTGGCGCTCCGCACATAGAGCGAGTTGTGCGCGATCTCGTGGAACACCAGCGCGGCAAGCTCCACGGAATCCCGGGTGAGCGCGGTGGACAGCAGCGGGTCGTTGAACCACCCGAGTGTGGAGAAGGCGGCGGCCGGACGCAGGTAAACGTCGTACCCGCGGGCCGCGAGATCGTGCGCCTCCTGCCGCGCCTTGCCGAAGTCGAAGAAGCCCTTGTAGGGAATCCGCCCGACGATCGGGTATTTCCAGGTATAGGGACAGATGCAGTCCTTCGGCGCCGCGCTCAGGTTGAGCAGCAGCGTGTCCCGTCCCACATCGCTGAAGGTGGTGTAGGTCCGCTTGGCGGCGAGGCCGAGCTCCGCGGCGTAGTCGCGGGTCTCACGCACCAGTCCGAGCGAGGCGCGGAGCTCGGGCCGGATCCCCGGATCGGCCACGAGCTCGGCGATGGGCCGCGCGTTCCGGAGGATGCGGGACTCCTCCAGCCCGGCGCGGGTGACGTAGCGTACGTCGTCGCTGGCGAGATAGGCGGTCCCGTATCCCGCGAACAGGACGCCGACCGCAATGAGGAAGATCATGAATGCCCGCCGAACACGCATCGCGCGTCAGCGGACGCGCACGAGCCCCACGCGCGGGACGGCAGTGGCGGAAATCGTGCCGCCGCTGGTGTTGCTCAGGAGGAACTGGACGCCCTGCGCGCCCGCGCTCTGGATGATCCGGACGTGGGGCCCCGAGCCCTGCCGGAGCGTGCCGAGCCGGCTGTAGGCCCCGGTGCTCGTGCTGTCCGGGACCAGCGGGTACGGCCGCCCGAAATCACTGGGGCGCTGGGCATGAAGCTGACCGAACTGATCGCGGAGGTCGTGCGTGATGTAGCTCAGCCGGTCGTTCGACGGCGTGAAGCCGGGCAGATCGTCCAGATAGTTGGCCAGCTGCCACTGCGTCACCAGGGTGGCAAACGCGTCGCCCGCGACGGCGGCGACGTTCGTTGCACCGCTTAACTGGGTCTGCACCAGGGCCTGCGTGAAGTCGGTGCCGCGCACGCGGAACTGGGCGAAGTTCTCTGCACTGGTGCCGAACTGGTCCGCGGCCCAGAGTACGAAAAGCCATCCGGCGCCGCGCTCCTCCAGACTCCCGCCGGTGTCCAGCGGCGAGATGAGGAACGTGGCCTCGGGATTGCTCAGGTAGTCGTAGGCGTTGAGGTAATTCGAGAGCGCATACTGCGTGTACGTCGTCCCGGATGCCTGCGTCGTCCCGGATGCCTGCTCGTCAGCCTCGACGATCCGGCCGGCCAGTTCCTCCGCGTAATGGGAGAGGCCCTCGTTGAGCCAGGTCTCCTCCGCGCCGCCGTTCCGCAGGATCGCGTGCTGGTTGTAGCTGATCATGTGCTGGAACTCGTGCACGAACGTCGGCGCCAGGTTCGGCTTGGCGAACGACTCCTTCTCGATGGTGCACTGGGTGTTGCCCGGGTCCGGCACGAGGCTGTAGAACACCTCGCCACCGTTTGAGTTCGGAACCGGGTCGCCGTTCGGCTCCCGCTGCAGGTCCAGCGAGAAGAAGTACCCGAGGATCACGCTTTGCGTCGTGTTGCAGTTCCCGCTGAGCGCGTTGATCCGCGGGGTGAAGAGCACCTGCACCACCCCGTTCGCGTCGATGTCGGACTCGTCGCCGAAGTTGAGCTTGTCGATGGGATACAGGTAGTCGTCGAAGATGCGGGCGATGTCGCTCAGCTCGGCAGGGCTGTAGCTCTGCGGGATCGTCGCGGCATCGTCGGCGTAGATGGCGATTTTGTCTGCCAGGTGCTTGAGCGTCGCGGTCACCGTCACGAAGTTGTCACATCGCGTGGTGGTACAGACGAAAAAACTCCGGTTCGCCGGAGGCGGTGCCAGGGCCAACGATGGGCCGGCGGTCCGTCCCTCGCGCGAGCGAAACAGCTGGTAGGCCGGGTGCGTGGCGAACATATGCTCCCGCTCGCGCAGCATCCGGTGGAACTGGGTGGCCGTGGTGGGGCCCCGGAACGCGGAGACCAGCGGGGAGGGCAGCTCGGTGACGCTCGTAGTCGCACCCGCGGACTGGCCGGCGATCGAGTAGGGCGCGGTGATGCCGCCGGTCACTTCCGCCCCGGCGGTGGACACGGCCACATACACATGTTCGGCCCCGCCGGCCCCGGCCGCCCCAACCGACGGCACGGCCACGCAGGCGCCCTGCGCTGTGGGATCCACGATCGTGGACGCGCCGACGTCGAGCGTGGTCGGCGGGATCTGGCCGCAGCTCAAGGAGGGGCCGTTCGGCCCGGCGGGCTCACCGCCGCAGGCTGCAAGGAATAGGGCGGCGACCGCCGCGGAAACGACACGGATTCTGAGCGACACGGATGCGGGCTCCGGGGGAATTGGAGGGACCGGCAAGGCTGCAAGATATTGGGTTACAACGGCTTTTGACAATCGTCGGACCTCCCGGTACCTTGACTCCGTGTCCGACGACGCCTGGCTGTCCGCCATCAAGTTCGATGCCGAAGGACTGGTCCCAGTCGTCGCGCAGGAAAGCCGGTCCGGGGATGTCCTGATGCTGGCTTACGCCGATCGGGACGCTCTGCGCCAAACCCGCTCCAGCGGCCTCGCCCACTACTACAGCCGGTCCCGCCGAGCCCTCTGGCAAAAGGGGGAGACGTCCGGCCACGTGCAGCGGGTCCGGCAGATCCGGGTGGACTGCGACGGGGACACCGTCCTGTACCGGGTGGCGCAGACCGGGCCCGCCTGTCACACCGGCGAGCGCACCTGTTTCGCCACGATGGTGACGCCTGACGGCGGGGCCGCGCACACCCCGGACGAGGGCGGGCACGTGCTCTCCCGGCTCGCCGAGCGGATCGGCAGCCGGGCCGCCGCGCGCCCCGAAGGATCCTACACAGTAGGCCTGCTCGACGCCGGGCCGGCGGCGATCGCGCAGAAGGTCGGGGAGGAAGCGGTGGAGGTCGTCGTAGCATCCCTGGCACAGGACGATACCCGGCTCGCCGCGGAAGCTGCGGATCTGCTTTACCACCTGGCGGTACTTTTTCACGCCCGAGGGGTGCCGCTGGAACGGGTGTGGGACGAGCTGGAGGAGCGATATGCGCTATCCGCTATCCGCGATCCGCTATCCGCTACTCCGGTTCTCCCGCCGACCGAAACGTCGGCGAGGGACGTCGAGCGACTGCGGAGCGAGCCAATACCGGATAGCGGATAGCGGATAGCAATGGCCTTCGTCCATCTCCATACGCATTCCGAGTACTCTCTCCTCGACGGCGCGAACCGGATTCCGGAGCTCGTCGCGCACGTCCGGAAGCTCGGCATGGACAGTCTCGCGGTCACCGACCACGGGAACCTCCACGCGGCGTGGAGCTTCTACGAGGAAGCGAAGGCACACGGCATCCGTCCCATCCTCGGGTTCGAGGCCTATCTCGCGTTCGGCCCCCGCCGCGAGCCGCAGACACCCCAGTGGGCGCCCTCGAACTACAGTCACCTCGTCCTGCTGGCGAAGAACCGCGTCGGCTACCGGAATCTCGTCCGGCTGACCTCGATCGGCTTCACGGAGGGCTTCTACCGGCGCCCGCGGGTGGACCGCGAGTCGCTGGAGCGGCACTCGGAAGGGATCGTCTGTCTGGCCGCGTGCCTCTCGGGCGAAGTGGCGCTGTGGCTTCGGCAGCAGAACTGGGACCGGGCGCGGGAAACCGCCAAGTACTTCGCGCGCCTCTTCGGACCCGACGGATTCTGGCTCGAGATCCAGCAGCACGGAATCGCTGAAGAGAAGATCGTGATGGAGGGCATGCTGCGGCTCGGACGGGAGCTCGGCATCGGGGTAGTCGCGACCAACGACGCGCACTACCTCCGGCGCGAGGACGCCGAGGCGCACGACGTGCTGCTCGCGATCGGCACCGGGGCCGACCTGGACGACCCCCAGCGGTTCCGCTTCACCGGACAGGAGTCGTACGTGAAGAGCGAGGCCGAGATGCGGACGGTTTTCCGCGAGCACCCGGAAACGCTCGACAACACCGCGCGGGTCGCCGATCTGTGCGAGTTCTCCTTCGAGAAAAAGTATTACCTCCCCGGCTTCCCCCGCCCCGCGGAGTATGCCAGCGACGAGGCCCTGCTCGAGGCGCTCTCACAGGCCGGCGCCGAGCGACGCTACGGCGCCCCGCTGCCGGTGCCAGTCGCGGAGCGGCTGGCCTACGAGCTGGGGGTGATCAACCGCGCGGGCTACGCCGGCTATTTCCTCATCGTCCAGGATTTCATTGCGGCGGCGCGGGAGCGCGGCATCCCGGTGGGGCCGGGACGCGGCTCGGCGGCCGGCTCGCTCGTGGCGTACGCGCTGGGCATCACGACCGTGGACCCGCTGCGATTCGACCTGCTCTTCGAGCGGTTCCTCAACCCCGAGCGGGTGTCGATGCCCGACATCGACATGGACTTCGACGAGCGTCGGCGCGCCGACATGATCCGCTACGCCACGGAGAAGTACGGCGAGGAGCGGGTCGCGCAGATCATCACCTACGGCACGATCAAGGCCAAGGCCGCGATCAAGGACGCCGCCCGGGTGCTGGGCTACCCGTTCGCCATGGGTGAGCGGATCACCAAGGCGATGCCGCCCGCGGTGATGGGCAAGGACATCCCGCTGGCCGGCATCTTCGACCCGTCGCACCCGCGCTACTCCGAGGCCGGGGAGTTCCGCCAGCTGTACGAGACGGACGCCGACGTGCGCAAGGTCGTCGACACCGCGCGAGGGCTCGAGGGGCTCAAGCGGCAGTGGGGCGTCCACGCGGCCGGCGTGATCCTCTCCAGTGAGCCGCTCGTCGACGTCATCCCGATCCAGCGCCGCGAGCAGGACGGCGCCGTCATCACGCAGTTCGACATGGGGGCCTGCGAGAACCTCGGGCTGCTGAAGATGGACTTCCTCGGCCTGCGCAACCTCACCGTCCTCGACGACTGCCTGGTCAACATCGAGGCGAACCGCGGCCAGCAGCTCGAGCTCGAGACGATCGGCCTGGACGACAAGAACGCCTACGAACTGCTCGCCCGCGGCGACACGCTCGGCGTGTTCCAGCTCGACGGCGGGCCGATGCGCGCGCTGCTGCGCTCGATGCAGCCGGACAGCTTCGAGGACATCTCGGCGGTCCTCGCGCTGTACCGGCCCGGCCCGATGGGCGCCAACGCGCACAACGACTACGCCGACCGCAAGAACGGCCGCAAGCCGGTGCTGCCGATCCACCGGGAGCTGGCCGGGCCGCTGGCCGAGATCCTCGGCGACACCTACGGGCTGATCGTCTACCAGGAACAGGTCATGGCGATCGCGCAGCAGCTCGCCGGCTACTCGCTCGGCGCCGCCGACCTGCTCCGCCGCGCGATGGGCAAGAAGAAGAAGGAGATCCTCGACAAGGAGTACGTCCCGTTCTCCGAGGGCATGCGCCAGAACGGCTACTCCGACGGGGCGATCAAGAAGCTGTGGGACATCCTCGTCCCGTTCTCCGACTACGCCTTCAACAAGGCGCACACCGCGGGCTACGGCCTGGTCTCGTACTGGACGGCCTACCTCAAGGCCAACTACCCGGCCGAGTACATGGCCGGCCTGCTCACCTCCGTCCGCGACGACAAGGACAAGAGCGCGCTCTACCTCAACGAGTGCCGGCGCATGGGCATTCGCGTGCTTCCCCCGGACGTGAACGAGTCCGCCGCCGACTTCA
Source organism: Gemmatimonadales bacterium (assembly GCA_050733355.1). Lineage (GTDB taxonomy): Bacteria > Gemmatimonadota > Gemmatimonadetes > Gemmatimonadales > GWC2-71-9 > DASQPE01. Next base: position 16,097 of record JBOHSY010000071.1, read on the forward strand.
CGCCGACCGGTGTCGACATCCGCTTCGGGCTTGCTGCCGTGCGCAACGTCGGCGCCAACGTGGTCGCCGCGATCGCGGAGGCCCGGCGCGCGAAGGGCAGGTTCACCGACTTCAAGGACTTCCTGCGCAAGGTCCCGCCCGCGGTCTGCAACAAGAAGACGATCGAGTCGCTGGTCAAGTCCGGTGCCTTCGACTCGCTCGGGCATGCACGCCGCGGCCTGCTGCAGATCCACGAACGGGCGATCGACGCGATCATCGACATCAAGCGCAACGAGGCGATCGGGCAGGACTCGCTGTTCGGCGGCTGGTCGGACGGCACGGACGCGGTGGAGGACGTCGCGTTCGACATCCCGGTGCCCGAGGGGGAGTGGGACAAGCAGACGCTGCTGTCCTACGAGCGCGAGATGCTCGGGCTGTACGTCTCCGACCACCCGCTGCTCGGCATCGAGCACGTGCTCGCGGCTGCCGCCGACTGCTCCGTGGCCGCGCTCACCGCCGGCGACGACCGGGCGGACGGATCGGTGGTCACCGTGGCGG
>JBOHSY010000072.1:0-3622 GCA_050733355.1 Gemmatimonadales bacterium
GCTGTTCGATGGTCGTGGATCAGGTCGTCCACCTGGCGCACCTGCACGCGCGCGACACCTCGTTTGCCCTCGTGTCGCGTGCCCCGCTGGCGAATATCGAACGGTACCGGGAGCGCATGGGGTGGACCATCCCGTGGTTCTCCTCGTCCGGCACCGACTTCAATGTTGACTTCGGACTCTCCACCGACCAGGGTGAGACGTTCGGCCTCAGCGTCTTTCTCCGCGATGGCGCCAGCATCTATCGGTCCTATTTCACCGCGGGGCGCGGCGTCGAGGCGCTCGGCAGCGTCTGGACCTTGCTCGACCTGACGCCGCTCGGCCGGCAGGAAGACTGGGAGGACTCACCCGCGGGGTACCCGCAAACCCCGCGCTATCAGTGGTGGCGCCGCCACGACGAGTACGAGGAAGCGGCCCGAGGTGCGCGGAGATGAGCCGGCTGAGATTCAATATCACGATGACGCTCGACGGCTACGTGGCCGGGCCCAACCAGAGCGTCAAGAACCCATTGGGCGAAGGAGGCGACCAGCTCCACGAGTGGGTGTTCAAGCTGAAGAGCTTTCGGGAAATGCACGGAGACGGGAGCGGCGGCGAGACGGGAACCAACGACGACGTGCTCCGGGAGGCATTCGAGAACCTCGGCGCAACGATCATGGGCCGGAACATGTTCGGTGGTGGTCCCGACGACCTTCACCTTCGTCACGGACGGCATCGAGTCCTCGCTGGAGCAGGCGAGGAAAGCCGCGGGTGGCAAGGACGTGGCGCTCGGCGGCGGTGCCCGGCTCTTCGACCACTGCGGCGGCCTCGATGTGAGGCTCGAGCCGGTCCGCACGATCGAGGGGCCCGGCGTCACCCACCTCAAGTACCGCATCGTCAAGTAGGCGAGCTGTGGTTGGCGCTCAGCGTGCGAGCTGGTCCGCGTCGTGTCACGGAGCGGCGCTGCGAGCGCCGCGGCCGAGTTCGGCGAAACTGTGCCGGACAGTCCCGATCTCCGCCGCTCCCAGGTGCGCCGTCCCGACGCCTTTGCCCGCTGGCTCCTGTCGCCGACAGTCAGGTGATGCGGCGCTACGCGAAGCCCTCCCGGCGCGCCGCCGCTAGAAGGCGCTGATCCCGCGACACGAAAGCCATGGTGGCGGGTCGGAAGTCGCTGGCGACCAGCGCGGAGGCGAGCTGGAACGCGTCCGCGGCTCGGAGCGGGTGGGTGCGCACCATCCGCTCCGCGCTCTCGCGCACGACGTCGGACGGCAGGACGTCACGCCAGCCCTCCCGGAACTCGGCCAGCACCTTCGCCGCTGCGATGGCCTCCGAAGCACCGAGCTGACTCTCCCGCTCGAGGCGCGCCAGCGCAGAAGCGCACTCTACCCGGCTCCCCCACCAGGTGATGATCACCGGGTCCGCCGCGAGCAGGGACTCCATCGCCCCCGTGGCAGCCTCGCGGACGATGAGGGTCACCAGGGCCGAGCTGTCCCAGTACCTCAATAGCCTTCCTCGCGCTCCGCCACGAGCGCGTCGGCCGCACTCACCCCCGCCGCCAGGGCGGGGCGGTCGAGCCGCCTGAGCGCCTCCGCGGAGAGCGGGCGCCGGCCCGGGCCCACGACCCCGCTTCGAACCAGGGCCTCGAGCGCGGCGCCGCCGGCTCCGGCCGTGCCTACCGGCTCCAAACGGGCGACCGGGACCCCCCGGTCGGTGATGAGGACGCTCTGCCCGGCCCGCACCGCCTGGAGCAGGGCGCTGAGGTTGTTCTTGGCCGAGGATACGGAGGCTATCTTCATATGGCTATAATAGCCATTACGGAGTAGCCCCGTCAAGGTGCGGCGTGCTTCTCCGCCTAACGTGGCGCCCGCGCCCTCAGCTCCTGGAACCAGTTCTGGGTGAGGATCACCTCGGTCTCCTCCGTCGCCGCGGCGCTCCGGACCATCACGAACCGGCGGTCGTCCGGGGCTACATCGTAGATCGCGTAGGTGGGGTTGAGGATGTAGGAGCTGGCCGGGAACAGCACCTTCGGCTGGCCCACCTCGAACGCGGCGCCCGGGCGGACTGCGGTGCCGACCCTCTCCTGCCGGCCGTTGAGGTAGAACAGCTCGCGGCCGCTCCGCGCCCACTTGGGCGCGGTCCCCCCACTGATTGACACCTGCCACCGCCCCGACGCCACGTCGGGGAACGGCCTGACGTACACCTCCGGCGTGCCCGACTCGTCCGACGAGTAGGCGAGCCAGCGGCCATCCGGCGAGAGCGCCGGAGCGGTTTCCTGCGCCGGCGAGGTCAGCAGCGGGACGAGCGTGGTGTCTCCGCTCTTCACCGCGTAGATGTCGCCGCTCCCCGACTCGTTCAAGGCGCGGCGGAGCAGGAGCCACCGGCCGTCGCGGGATTGGAGCACCTGGCCGAAGCTGTACGGCGACGTCAGCAGCGCCTGCGGCGGGCCGGTTCCGTCCGCCCGGCTCATCGTGGGCACGCCGGCCCCGAGGCCCGCGTCGGCGATGTAGACCAGCGACCGGCCGTCCGCGGACCAGGCGGGGCGGAAGTGGGGATTGTCCCCGAAGGTGATCCGCGAGAACGGACCGGACGGGAGCTGCTTGACCCAGACGTCCTCGGACCCGACCCGTCCCGTCCCATTCCCACGGCAAGGATCTTCCCGTCGGCTGAGAGCGCGACCGTATTGAGCGAGCCCTGCGGATCCCAGGCGGGGTCCATCGGCGTCGCCTTCCCCTCCCGGTCCACCCAGAAGGGCAGGGTCGAGGCCGATGACCCGCCCGTGGCGTAGACGAACGCCCCGTTTCGGGCCACCGCCATGTTCTGCTCGAACGGGCCGGAGCGGAGCCCTTCCAGGATCGCCACCGCGGGGCCCGTGAGCGCCAGCTTGTCGGGGTCGAACGGCACCGCCAGCAGCTTGCCGTCGGCAGTGACCACCAGGAGGTGGCCGGAGGCTGCGTAGCGGGCGTAGATCCCGCGAATGAGCGGCCGGGCCTCCCCGTTCGGCAGCTTCATGCCGAAAACGTCGAACTCGGTGGGCGGCTGCCCGGCGCGCCGGACCCGGAAGACCAGCCCCTTGCCGCCGGGAAGCACGTTGGAGAACTCGGTGCCGATCTCGCGCCGCTCGGCGGAAAACTTGTAGATCGGCTCGAGCGGCCCTCCGCTGGCGCGGACCCGGGCCATCCCCGAGTCCACCTCGACATAGATGTAGCCGTCGTCTCCCCAGTCGCCGGCGGTGGAGTTGATGCTGTCGGAGAGCGTGAGCGGCGGTCCGCCGTCGAGCGAGAGGACCCGGACCGTTCGCCCGTTCCGTATGAAGCCAAGCTGGCGTCCATCGGGCGAGAAGAAGGGGCTCACCGCGCCCTCCGTGCCCGGAATCGGCGTCGGGCGCAGCTTCTCGAGCTCCCGGAGCCAGAGGCGCGCGCTCCCCTCGCCGGGGCCGACGTATACCAGCTTCCTGCCGTCCGGTGAAATCGCGATGTTTCCCGCCGTCGGCGTGGGCTGCAGCCCTTCGCCCGGCCGGAAGAAGAGGCTGAACCGGCTGATCTGGGGCGCGGGGGGCGGCCGGAGCCATCCCCAGACCGCTGCGATGGCAGCCACAACGGCGACGGCCACGGCGGCCAGGGCCGCGACGTTCCGGCGCGGAGCCTTGGGC
>JBOHSY010000073.1:0-3035 GCA_050733355.1 Gemmatimonadales bacterium
GAGAAGCCGGTCATCAATCTCGAGTCGGCCCGGCGCCACCCGTGTCAGGGCCTGGCCGACGCCATGACCCTGCGTGAGAAGCTCGGCACCACCGAGGGGAAGCGATTCGTGCTGGCGTGGGCGTGGCACCCGAAGGCGCTGCCCACCGCCGTACCGGCGAGTGCGGCCATCGCGGCGGCGGCGATGGGCATGGAGATCGTCATTGCCCGGCCCGACGGCTACGAGCTTGACCCGGAGGATACCGCGCTGGTGCGCCGGATCGCGCAGCAGCGGGGCGGCGAGTTCGTCCACATCATCAACGATCTCGACGAGGCGATGGTCGGCGCGGACGCGGTGTACGCCAAGTCGTGGGGCGCGGTGAAGCTCTTCGGGAAGCTGGAGGAGGAGCGGGAGCTGCGGGCCTCGCTTCGCGACTGGCGGATCACCGAGAGCCGCCTCAAGTCCACCCGGGGCGGGAACGGGATCGTGATGCACTGTCTTCCCGTCCGGCGGAACGTCGAGATCGACGACGCGGTGCTGGACGGTCCGCACTCGGTGGTGGTGGACCAGGCGGAGAACCGGCTGCACGTGCAGCGCGCCTTGTTGCTGGAGCTTATCGGTGAGAGGTGAGAGGTGAGAGGTGTGAGGTGAGAGGTGAGAGCAACTGGCGGACGCCTTCTCACCTCTCACCTCTCACCTCTCACCAATGAACGGGAGCTCAGATTGTCTATCGACACCTCCAAGGGCATCGCGGGTCTGAAAGGCGCACTCAGGTACGTCCGCGCCTATCGTGACCATGTCTTTGTGGTAAAGCTCGGCGGCGACGTGCTGAGCGACGCCGGCGTGCGGGACCAGGCCGCCACGCAGCTCGCGCTGCTCCACTCGCTGGGCATCCGGCTGGTCGCGGTGCACGGGGGCGGCCCGCAGGCCACCGCCCTGAGCCGCCGGCTGGGGCAGGAGCCGCGGGTGGTCGCGGGCCGCCGGGTCACCGACGATGCGGCACTCGAGGTGGCCAAGATGGTCTATGCCGGCCAGCTCAACACCGATCTCCTCGCCGCGCTCCGCAGCCACAAGGTGCAGGCGGTGGGCCTGAGCGGCGTCGACGCCGACCTCCTCCTGGCGCACCGGCGCCCGCCGGTCTCGGTCGCGGATGACAACGGGCAGTCGGTGCAGGTCGACTACGGCAATGTCGGCGACATCGACCGGGTGGACCCGCGCATCCTGATCACGCTGATGGAGGCGCGGTTCGTGCCCGTGGTGGCGAGCCTCGCGGGGGACGACGACGGCGGCGTCTACAACGTGAACGCGGACACGGTGGCCGAGTCGCTCGCCGTGGCGCTCCGCGCGGAGAAGCTCATTTTCCTCACCGGCGCGCCCGGCGTGCTGCGCGACCGCTCGGATCCGTCCACCCTGGTCACCTTCGCCGATCCGGACGACCTCGCCGGCCTCATGGCGAGCGGGGCGCTCGCGGGGGGCATGCGCCCCAAGGTGGAGGCCTGCATCCGCGCGGCCACCAGCGGCGTGGAGCGCACTCACATCATCGACGGCCGCGTGCCCGACGCGCTCCTGCTCGAGGTGTTCACCGGCGCGGGGTGCGGGACCATGATCGTCGGCCGAAAGGAAAAGGCCACGTACCTGGGGGTCGATCTTGCAGGCTGATGTCGAACTGCTGAGCGACCTCGTCGCGATTCCGTCGGTGAGCGGCACGGAGGCGGCCGTCGCCGAGTTCGTGGAGCAGACCGCCCGGGGGTGGGGGCTCGATGTCGTGCGGGACGAGACCTGCGTGCGCATCGAGGTGAGCGGCTTCGGGCCCGGCGCGAGTCTCGCCCTCGTGTCCCATCTCGACACCGTGCCGGCGGGCGCCGGCTGGACCCGCGACCCGTTCACGCCCATCATCGAGGGCGCCCGGCTCTACGGCCGAGGCTCGGGCGATGCCAAGGCGTCGGTCGCCGCGATGATGCTCGCCGCGCACGATCTGGCCGAGCGCGGCCGTCCCGATGCGGGGCGGGTGGTGGTGGTGTTCGGCTACGGCGAGGAGACCAAGCACACCTCCATGGAGCAGGCGGTGGATCGCATCGGCCACGTGGACGCGGCGGTCATCGGCGAGCCCACCAATCTCGACCTCGCGGTGGCGCAGCGCGGGCTCATGATGGTCGACCTCGTCGCCCGGGGCGACCAGGGGCATGCCGCCTACGCGGCGGGCAACGGCGGCGTGGTCAACGCGGCGGTGGTCCTCGCCCAGGACCTCGTCAAGCTGGGGTCGCTCTTCGCCGAGCGGCTCCACCCGGTGCTCGGTCAGGTCACGGCGACGCCCACGATGCTCGAGGCGGGCGTCAGCCGTAACGTGACGCCGCCGGTGGCCCGGGCCATCCTCGACGTGCGGAGCACGCCCGCCTGGACCCACGCCGAGATCGCGGAGCGGCTCCGCGACTCGCTCGCCTCCGAGGTGATCGTCACCTCGCAGCGGCTGGTGCCGTGCGAGACGCCGGACGACTCGCGGCTGCTGGTGGCCGCCGGCCGCGTGCGACCGGACGCGAAGGAGTTCGGGAGCCCTACCTGCTCGGACTGGGTGTTTCTGCGGCACGCCGATGCCATCAAGTGTGGACCAGGCACCAGCCGGCGCTCGCACACCGCCGACGAATACGTCGATCTGCCCGAAGTGGGCGCGGCGCGCGCCTTCTACGCCGACCTCGCCCGCGAGTACCTCAAAGGCGGATGAGTCCCACGGCACGGCCGGACACACTCTGGGCCTCCGGACCCCGGCTCGACCGCCGCATGCTGGAGTTCACCGCGGGCGAGGACCGGGTCTGGGACTCCCGGCTGCTCCGGTGGGACGTGCTCGGCAGCCTCGGACACGTCGAGGGGCTCCGCGCCTCGGGGCTCCTGACCGGCGCCGACCACGCCCGCCTCCGCCGCGGGCTCCGCGCCGCGCTTGCGGCCGTCGATGCCGGCCGTCTCGGCGTCGGTGCCGGGCAGGAGGACGCCCATTCGGCGGTCGAGGCATGGCTCACCCGCCGTGCGCCGGGGGCGGGCGAGCGGCTGCACACCGGCCGCTC
>JBOHSY010000074.1:0-2485 GCA_050733355.1 Gemmatimonadales bacterium
GCGCGACGTCGGCTGTAATCTTGTCCATGGCGTAGTCTCCTGGGGCGGTCGTCCAACCGCCTGTTCGTCGTTTCTCAATCAGGAGATTACGCCGCCGCCAATTTCCCACCAACCGAGCGACACGACCAAAGGCTCCTGCTGTGGTCTTTCACCAGCAGTTGCTGCAGGACTACCTCACGATTGACGAGTTCGGCCGAAGAATGCTCGAAGAGCTAGTGGATGGAATCAAACGCTTGGTGCCCGTCGTGCCTAGCCTAACTTCGCCGATTGGGCAGGTTTGAAAGAACTAACCATTTGATATTGCGAGACCGAGCCCCCGAAGGTCTGCACTACAGGGGGGCGTCTGGGGAGAGCTGGCTGGCGGTGATTTTGGGCGGCGGTTGAGCGGGCAGACCGAGTTTCAGTTTGTCGAGCAGCAGTTTGAGTTCAGGTTCGGGCTCGGTGTAGCGCGAGAGCAGAAGTTCTCGGCCATCGGCCGTGGGCACGTGCACGTCGATCATCTGCACGGCGGAGAACTTCTCGAGCGCGCTGCGCGGCGTCAGTCCCGGCGCCAGCGCATGCAATCGCCGAGCAAGAGTGACGTGCAGGCAATAGGCCAGGAAAGCGATGAAGATGTGTGCCTCGATGCGCGCCTCGTCCTGGTGGAAGATCGGCCGGATGGCGCGGTCGCCCTTCAGGTTCTTGAACGCCTGCTCCACGCTCACGAGCTGAAGATACAGGCTCCACAGCTTGGCCGGATCGTCCTCGGTCAGGTTGGTGCGCAACAGATAGCGCCCTTCGCGGCGGCGCACTTGGCGCAGCTTGCTGCGGTCGAGCCGGGAGCTGAAGGTGGCGCTGTCCCTCGCCACCTCGATCGCGACCAGGCGCCAGGCCGTGGGCGCGTGTTGGCGCGCGGCGCCGAGCTTCATCAACAGCTCCTCGCGCGTGAGCTTCATGCCTGCAAGTTGCTTGAGCCGCTGCCACAGCCACTTCAATTGCCGCCGGCGCATGGCGCGCTCCTTGGCGACGCGATCGCGGCTCTGGGCGAAGACGTAGAGTTCGCCGTCCTGCGGCAACAGCTTCACCTGCACCCCTGGCCGGGCTTCTTGCCAGGGCTTGGCGAGCAGGTCCTGCTCCAGACGGCTCAAGCGTCCCTTGGGCGTACCCACCAGGTACTGCACGGGCGGATCGGATTGCCGCATCTGCGCCAGCACCCCTTCGGTCGGCACGCCGCGGTCCATCAGCCAGATGCGTCGCGCCTTGCCGTACTGCCGTTCGATCCGCGCCAGGAACTCCTTGAGCGTCGTGTTGTCCGCGGTGTTGCCGGCCAGCACCTCGTAGGCCAGCGGCAGGCCTTCCGGCGTCACCACCAGCGCGATGATCACCTGTACGCAGTCCGGCCGATGATCGCGCGAGTAGCCGTGCCGGCGCTTGTCGCCTTCTGCAAACGGCGGATCGGCCTCGAAGTAGGTGCTCGTCAGGTCGTAGAGCAGCACGTCGAAGCTGGCGTTGAACAGATCGCGCCAGCGTCCCACCAGGTGATCGAACAGCGCCTGCCTGTGCGCCAGCAGCCGGTCGTGGCAGCGATACAGCTTGTGGCTCTCCGAAAGCCCGGCGTCTGCACCCAGCAGATCAGAAAGCGCGCTACGCGCGAACCACTCCCGGTGCAGGCGCCATTCGCTGCCCGGCGCAATCAGTCGATAAGCCACCAGGACGAACAGGACTTGATCCCAGCGGGTGCCTTTGCGGCTCGCCGGCAGGCGCTGCGACCAGAATCGATCCAGCTGCAACTCCCGCCACAGCGTCAGCGCCAACCAGCACGCACCCCATTGCCGAGGGCGAGCAAGCCGCAGCTGTGACAGCTTCACGCGGACGATCGTCTCGTCCGGCAGCAGACTCTCGCATCGATCCTCCGGAAACAGAGCCAGCGTCCGCGGCCGCTCGGCGCCGTCCTCCAGGACCTCGATCGATCGGCGCCACGCCAGCTCTTGGCTGTCGTTGATCTCGCCCAAGTACAGAACGTGCCGCTGCACCACGCGCCCACGACCGACGCGTTGGTTCTCGACAATGCTCCAGTAGCGATGAGCCTTGCCGTCCTTCCGGCGAATCTTGGCCCGCAAGAACATGACGGCTGCCCATTATCAGCAGATTCGCGCCGCTGAAAACACAGCAGGTCGGCACTACAGCCGTTCTCGACCATCTCACCCCTGTGCGATCAATCACTTGAGCCATGAAAATCGCGATAGCGCACTCCGAATCGGCGAAGTTAGGCTAGGGCTGCACCCGAAGCAGTTCGAGGCGCTGCTGACGCCGGCAACCGAAGTCCTCTATGGCGGAGCGGCCGGCGGCGGCAAATCGCATCTGATGCGGGCGGCGTCCATCGTGTGGTGCACCGACATTCCCGGCCTGCAAGTCTACCTGTTTCGCCGCAAGCTGCCGGACCTCATCAAGAATCACATCGAGGGACCGAAGGGCTTCCGGGCGCTGCTGGCGCCGTGGGTTGACG
>JBOHSY010000075.1:0-1309 GCA_050733355.1 Gemmatimonadales bacterium
CACCGCGTCCTGGAGCTGGTCCGCATCGCCCGACAGGCGCCAGCGGGCGACCGCGCGACCCACGCGCTGAAGGCGAGTATCGGCCGCCTCGGCCCCCTTCAGCTTCCGCTGAACCGCATGCGCCTCAGCAAAGACGTCAGCCGCCTCCCGGAAATGTCCATCCAGGAGCAGGGTCGTACCCAGTACGCTGAGCGCGCTGCCCACGGCGAAGTGCTGGCTCCGGCGGTAGATCTCGACCGCCTTACGGGCCGAGGCGATGGCTCCCGCGTCGCCCAGGAACAACCGGCGACGCGCGCGGATCCGGTGTAGAGAAGCTCGAAGCGGATGGATGTCAGGGTATCGGTCCGCAATCAGGCCTTCGCTCTTGCGGTCGTACTCCGCCGCCGCATCAAACTTCCCCCGCAGGGCCAGGAAGGAGGTCAATTGCAGCCAGACGGTGACGAGGCGCGGATCGGACTCGCCGTAGGCCGCGACCAGCAGCCGCTCGGCCGTACGGAGCGGCGCTTCGGCGTCGGCAAAGCGCCCCACGCTCTGATAGTCGATCGCCAGGTTGTGCCAGTCCCAGGCGAGGTCCGGATGCTCGTCATCGCCCAGGAGCTGCCGATGCGCCTCCAGGATCGCTTCCCGCATTACCACGGCGTCGCTCGCGCGACCGGCGCGCTGCAGGAGGTTCGCGAGCCCGGTACGCGCCAGGATCAGCTGCCGGTCGACCTTGGCGGACGCCGGGAGCGACTCCAGGACCGCGATACTCTCGCGGAACGCCGCTTCTCCGCCCGTCAGGTCGCCCATGTCGGACCGCATTGTCCCGAGCTTGCTCAGTCCCTCTCCGAACGAGACTGTGTTCGTCGCCTGCAGCCGCCGGAGCTGCTCGGTGCTCGCCTGGAGCAGCTCGAGTGCCGCCGCGATCTCGCCCAGCCCGTGCAACGCCTTCGCGACCGCGATGCCCATCTCGGCCTGAAGTTCGGGCTGACCGACCAGCTCGCTCTGCAGCCGATCCCGCGCAGCGAGCACCAGCTCGCGCATCGTCGGCTGACCGGCTGACCCCACCTGCCGCACCGGATTGCTCTGCCCGATCACGCCAGCGAGGAAGTCCCTGGCCAGCTCGGCTCGCTCGAACTGCGCCCGGGCGCGGTCGCGCTCTCCGGCGAGCCGGACCGTGTACCAACCGACGAGCGCGACCACGAGCGCGAGCGTGGCCGCGGCCGCAGCGACACCTCGGGCATGCCGCCGGACGAACTTCCCGGTTCGATACCCCCAGGTCGCCGGCCTCGCGCTCACCGGCCGGCGCTCGAGATAGTGGCGAATGTCG
>JBOHSY010000076.1:0-2934 GCA_050733355.1 Gemmatimonadales bacterium
GCGCGCGCCGTGGGCCAGCGCGGCGCCGAGGGGCGGGAGCTGCTCGCCGCGGTCAGGGCGGACCTGGACGAGCTTGCGGAGCTCGCCGCCGGCCTCCGGTTGGTGCGCGATCTCTCGGCCCGCACCAGCGACTTCGTCGTCGCGCGGGGCGAGCGGCTCAGCGCGCGGATCGTCGCGGCGGCGCTGGCCGCGGCAGGCGTGCGTGCGCGCTTCGTCGACGCAACGGCCGTCATCCGGACGGACGCGCATTTCGGGCATGCCTCCCCCGACTACCCCCGGACCGACCGTGCCGCCCGGCGCACGCTCCGGCCGCTGCTCGCGCGCGGCATCGTCCCCGTCGTGCCCGGATTCATCGGTGCCTCGCCCGCGGGTGACGTGACGACGCTCGGGCGGGGCGGCTCCGACCTCACCGCCACGCTGCTCGCCCGCGCACTCGGTGCGAGCCGCGTCTCGCTGTGGAAGGACGTCCCCGGGTTTCTCACGGCCGATCCGAGAGTCGTGAGCGACGCGCGGGTCATCCCGGAGCTCCACACCCGCGAGGCCGCGGAGCTGGCATATTACGGCGCGAAGGTGCTGCACCCGCGCGCGCTCATTCCGCTCGCGGGGCGGAAGATTCCGGTGTTCGTCCGGCCGTTCGCCGACCCGGCGTCGCCCGGGTCCGAGGTGTCCGAGCGCGTGGCGGTTGCGCGCCTGCCGGTCAAGGCGCTGAGCGCCGCGCCGCACCAGGCGCTCGTCACCGTCGCCGGCAGCGGTATGCTCGGCGTGCCCGGCATCGCGGCGCGCACGTTCGCGGCGCTCCAGGCTCGCCGCATCTCCGTGTCGCTCATCTCGCAGGCGTCGTCGGAGCACTCGATCTGCTTCAGCGTGCCGGAGCAAGCCGCCCGCGAGGCGCGCACCGCGTTGGAGCGCGAGTTCCGCGAGGAGATCGATCATCGGGAAATCGACGGCGTCGAGGTGCGGCCCGGTGTCGCCACGGTGGCCGTGGTCGGGCTCGGCATGGCGGGCACGCCGGGCGTGGCGGCCGGCGTCTTCTCGGCGCTCGCCGCTGGCGGGATCAACGTGGTCGCCATCGCGCAGGGCTCGTCGGAGCTGAACATTTCGGTCGTGGTCGAGGCCGACCGCGCGGCGGAGGCGCAGCGGCGCATCCACGCCGCGTTCCAGCTCGCTCGGATCGGCGGGGGCAGCGTCGCGCGGGCCGAGCGGCTCGACGTGGTGCTGCTCGGCTTCGGCCAGATCGGGCGCATGCTCGCCGAGCTGCTGGCCCGCGTGCGGCGGCCCCGGCTCTCGCTCCGGATCGTCGGGATCATTGACCGGAGCGGCTACCTCTTCGACCATCGCGGGCTCGGCGGGCGGCGCCTGGACGAGCTGGCGCGCGCCAAGGCCAGCGGTGCGTCGCTGGCGCGCCTGCCGGGCGGTCACGCTGCGGCGCCGCCCGACGCCATCGCGTTCATCTCGCGGCACGCGCTCCGCCGGCCCATCCTGGTGGATCTCACCGCCGACCAGACGGCGCCGCTGCTCGCGCAGGCCCTCGGCTCCGGCATGGATCTCGTGCTGTCGAACAAGCGCCCGCTCGCCGGCCCGCGCGCCGACAGCCAGCGGCTGCACGAGCTCGCGCGGGCGTACGGCCGCCGCATGCGCCACGAAACGACGGTGGGCGCCGGTCTCCCGGTGATCGACACGTATTACAAGCTGATCGAGTCCGGCGACCGGGTCGAGAAGATCGAAGGCTGCCTCTCGGGCACGCTCGGCTTCCTCCTCGACGAGGTGAGCGGCGGCCGGCCGTTTTCCGCGGCGCTCCGGGACGCGATGGCCCGGGGCTACACCGAGCCCGACCCGCGCGACGATCTGTCGGGCATCGACGTGGGCCGCAAGGCGCTCATTCTCGGCCGCCTGCTGGGCTTCCCCGGCGAGCTCAGGCCCGGCATGGTGGATTCGCTGGTCCCGCGGGCTGCCCGCACGCTGCCCCTCGCGGCGTTCCTGGCGGGCCTCGAGCGGCTCGATGCCCGGTGGCATCGCCGGGTGGACACGGCAGTCGCGCGGGGCCGCGTCCTGCGCTACGTCGCGACGGTCACCCGGCGTTCGCTCGCCGTGGAGCTGCGGGAGGTGGATCGCTCGAGCCCGTTCGCCACGCTCAAGGGCGCGGACAACACGGTGGTGTTCACCACGGCGCGCTACAAGTCCCATCCGCTGGTGATCACAGGACCGGGCGCGGGGCCGGCGGTGACGGCGGCCGGCGTGCTGAACGACGTTCTTCAGCTCGCGGGCGCATGACGACCGCCCCGCTGGTGCGCGCACGGGCCTTCGCGCCCGGCTCGGTGGGCAACGTGGGCCCCGGGCTCGACATCCTGGGCCTCGCCGTCGCCGGTGCCGGCGACGAGGTGCTGGTGGAGCTCACCGACGCCGCCGGCGTCGTGGTGCGGGACGCCGGCCACCCCGACCTCCCCACGCGCGCGGATCGGAACACCGCCGCCCTGGCCGCGGCCGAGGTCCTGCGGCGCGCGGGATCGCCAGTGCGCGGACTCGCCGTGTCGGTGCGGAAGGGACTGCCGCTCTCGGGCGGTCAGGGCGGCAGCGCGGCGTCGGCCGTCGCGGCCGCGCTGGCCGCCAACCGCCTGCTGGGCGATCCGCTCGCCCGTCCCGCGATGCTCGAGGCCTGTCTGGCGGCCGAGGCCACCGTCGCCGGGCGCCACGCGGACAACGTGGCCCCCTCGCTGTTCGGGGGCGTGGTACTGGTCCGCTCGGTCGCGCCGCTCGACGTGGTATGCCTGCCCGTGCCGCCGGAGCTGCGCGTGGTGCTCGCGCATCCTGACCAGCGGCTCCGCACTCGGGAATCGCGCGCCGTGCTGCCGCGCGAGGTGCCGCTCGACGTGGCCCTCGCGCAGGCCGCGCAGGTCGGCGCCCTGGTCGCCGCGCTCGCGGCGGGCGATTACGCGC
>JBOHSY010000077.1:0-26902 GCA_050733355.1 Gemmatimonadales bacterium
GATGTCGCCCCGCGAGCGGTTCGACCGGCTGTTCAACCGCGTCGCCGCCGCGGCCGGGCGCGCCGACACGACCGAGGTGCTTCGCTTCGCGCCGATGGCGCTCGGCGCGTACGCCCAGCTCGATGCCATCGACACCGACGCCCGCTATCACGCGGCGGTGCTCATGATCGAGACCGGGCAGCTGGACGAGGCCGCCGCGCTCGCCGACACGATCCTCGCCGGGGCACCGGGCCACCTTTTCGGCTTCCTCGTCCGCGCCAACGTGGCCGACCGGCGCGGCGACGCGGCGGCCGGGCACCGCGCGAGGGAGGCGTTCGGCCGGCGGTACGAGGCGGAGATCGCCACGCGGAAGCCGGAGTACGACGAGCACCGTGCGGCGCTGGACGCATTCCGAACGACAGGGAGCAGTGAGCAGTAAGCAGGGGCGTCCGGCTGCTGCCCCTCGCTGCTCCCTGCTGCGCTCTGCGCACTGCTCACTGCTCACGAAGCTACGGAGCTTCGCATGCCCCAGGTGATCAAGGTCGCCCACAGCCCCGATTCCGACGACGCCTTCATGTTCTGGGCGCTCGCCGCGGACAAGCTCGACACCGGTGAGCTCCGCTACGTGCACGAGCTCGCCGACATCGAGACGCTGAACCGCCGAGCGCTGTCCGGCGAACTGGAGGTGTCGGCGGTCTCCATCCACGCCTACGCCTACCTCGCCGACCGCTACGCGCTGCTGGCCTGCGGCGCCTCCATGGGCGACGGCTATGGGCCGCGGGTGGTGGCGCGGGCGGACGCCCCGACCGACCCGCGAGCCGCGCTGGCCGGACGCCGGGTGGCAGTCCCGGGCCTGCTGACCACCGCTTACCTCGCGCTCCGGCTGTATCAGCCGGCGTTCGAGGCCGTCGTGGTGCCGTTCGACCGGATCGAGGACGCCGTGCTCGCCGGCGGGGTGGACGCGGGGCTCCTCATCCACGAGGGGCAGCTCACCTATGCGGATGCGGGCCTGCGCCTCTGGGCCGACCTCGGGGCCTGGTGGCTCGCCGACACCGGGCTGCCCCTGCCCCTCGGTGGCAACGTCGTGCGCCGTGATCTCGGCGGCGCCGTGCTGGAGCAGATCGCCCGCGACCTCCGCGCCAGCATCTGCTACGCGCTGGAGCATCGCGCTCCCGCGCTCGCGCACGCCGGCCGCTACAGCCGGGGCCTGAGCGATGCGCACACCGACCGCTTCGTCGGCATGTACGTCAACGAGTGGACCGTGGACTGGGGCCCGCGCGGCCGCCGGGCCGTGCAGCTTCTGCTCGATCGGGGCGCGGACGCCGGCCTCATCCCGCACCGCGTGGCGGTCGAGTTCGTCGGGTTGCCGGAGTCTCCGTCCGGATGCTCACCGCCGTGAACGCTGCCGCGAGCGCCGCGCTCGACGCGCTGGTGAACGCCCTGGAAGCCAAGGCGCCGCACCTCCGCGGTCACTCCGCGCGCGTGGCCGAGCTGTCGGCGCTGGTCGCCACCGAGCTCGGACGCGCCGACCCGGACATCGAGGCCGTGCGGATCGGGGCCCGGCTTCACGACATCGGCGAGATCGGCATCCGCGACGACGTGCTCGGCAAGCGGGGCCCGCTCACCGACGCCGAGTTCGAGCACGTGAAGGCGCACGTCGTCGTGGGCGCCCAGATCCTCGCGCCCCTCGTCCACCTCGAGCCCGTCCTCGGGTTCGTCCGGAGTCACCACGAGCGCTGGGACGGCAGCGGCTATCCCGACCGGCTCGCGGGCGACGCGATCCCCTGGGGCGCGCGGGTGATCGGCGCCGTCGAGATCTATGACGCGCTGACGACCCCCCGGCCGTACCAGCGGACCGTGGCGCCGGCGGTCGCCCTCGCCCGGCTCGCCGACCTCGCAGGCACGGTGATCGAGCCCGCCCTCGCGTCCGCTCTCACGACGGTCCTGGAGCGGCGGGCCGGGCCGGCGCCGATCACGTCATCGCGATCCTGGCCCTGCCCTGAAACGCCATCGTCTTGAGACGCGCGATCCGCTGCGCGAGGGGGGGATGCGACGCGAACAGGTCGCCCAGGAACCCTTCCCGCGCGGTGAACGCGCTGTGGGTCGGGTCCACGATGCACAGGTGGGCCGCGCCCCGCGTGATCGTGCGCGTGGGCGCCGACGCCCGGGACAGCTTCTCCAGCGCCGACGCGAGCGCGGCGGGGTTGCGGGTGAACTGCGCCCCCGTCGCGTCGGCCAGGTATTCGCGTTTCCGGCTCACCGACATGGCGAGGAGCCGTGACACGATCGGGGCGACGATCAGCGTGAGCAGCCACAGCCCGAGTACGAGCAGGCCCAGCGGGCTCCCGCCCTTCCCCTGCCCGCCCGCCCGCCGCCCCGCCTGCCCGCCGAACACCCGGCCCCCGCGGCCCCTCATGCGCCCCATGCCATCGGACATGAGCGCGATGGCGCCGACCATCGCCGCGAGCAGCGTCATGAGCCGAGTATCGAGGTTCCGGATGTGCGCCATCTCGTGGGCCACCACGCCCTGGAGCTCCGCCCGGTCCAGCGCGCGGAGCAACCCGTCCGTCACCGCCACGCTCGCGTCTTCCGGCGCCCGGCCGGTGGCGAACGCATTGGGATCGTCGTCGGGAACGATCCAGATCCGCGGGCGCGGCAGCCCGGACGCGATGGCCATCTCGTCCACCACGTTCACGAACTGGCGCTGCTCCGGCGTCGCGGGCTCGATCACCTCCCACGCGCCCGTGGCCCACAGCACGCGCTCCGGTCCGTGGCGCCACGAGTACCAGCAGATGCCGCCCGCGACGAGGGTCGTGAGGATGCCGATGACAGGGATGCTGTGCTGGTAGGGGCCGCCCGCGTCCCGGGTCAGCAGCAGGAACGCCACGTCGCCGCCGAAGCCCACCCACGCGAAGAAGGCGATGAACCCGGCGATCAGCCACTTCGACCGCTCGCGGTTCGCCTCCTGCTGCTCGAAGAGATTGGGCGCGCGGTCGCTCACGCCGCCGGCGGCTTGCCGAGCGACAGATCCACTTTCGGCACCGCACGCTCGGCCGCGTCCTCAACCGCCCAGAGCTCCGCGGGCGTCGCCTTCGCGAGCCCGGCGACCATGTTGGTGGGGACCTGCGCCTGCCTGGTGTTGTACTGCGTGGCGACGTCGTTGTAGAGCTGCCGCGCGAACCCGATCTTGTTCTCCGTGCTCGTCAGCTCCTCCTGGAGCTGGAGCACGTTCTGGTTCGACTTGAGCTCGGGATACGCCTCGGCGAGTGCGAAGAAGCGCCCGAGCGCCTGGCTCAGCTCGCCTTCCGCCTGCGCCGTCGCGCGCACGCCGCTCGCCCCCACGGCCCTGTTCCGGGCGGAGATGACGGCTTCCAGCGTCGAGCGCTCGAATTCCATCGCGCCCTTCACGGTCCCCACCAGATTCGGGATCAGATCGTGCCGCCGCTTGAGCTGGACGTCGATCTGCTTCCAGGCGTTGGCCACCTGGTTCTGGAGCCCGATCAGCGCATTGTAGGCGCCCATCACCCAGAGAGCGATGAGGGCGAGGGTGGCGAGCAGGACGATCATGCCCATGGGGCGAACCTCCGGTTGCCGGTGGCGAGAGGGTGATCGGCTCAGCGAAGCGCGGCGTGCACGGCTTCTTCGAGCGCCGCACGCACGCGGGTGGCCAGCCCGGCGTCGCCGCCCAGCTGCAGCGCCGGATGGGCCTCGTCCACCAGAAGCTCGACGCCGGGTGCGATGGCAATACGCCGGCAGATCGAAGAGCGCGGCGCATCGTCGGGCGGGGGCGCCAGCCAGGCGTCCACCGCCCGCGCGACCCGGCCCCGCGCGTTCCCCGGCCCGCGGAGGAGCTGGAGGTCGGCCGGCCGGGGCAGACGCGCGCCCAGCGCCCCCGCCACTCGGCGCTCCACCGCGTCGCCGGTGAGGCCGGCGAGGTCCCGTTCGATGGTCTCGAGCGTCGCGCCTTCCATCTGGCGGAGCTTCACCGCGAGCACCTGAAGCAGGTGCCGGTAGCCGTAGGTGGCGGCCGTCCCCCGGCCGTCCGGCGCGTTGACGAGGTGACGCCCAACGTAGAAGCGGATGGTCCGTTCGGTCGGGCGCGACCGGGCGACCGCACTCACCGGCACGACGCCCGACGCGTCGAGGATGCCCGCGGCCAGGGCGGTGAGGTCGCGAAGCCCCCACGGCGCGAGGCCTCGATATTCGCGAAGCGTGGCCAGCGGATCGACCGCCGGCGCGGAGAGGGCCGCGGTCACATCCCGTTGGTCTGGCGCCGCCCGCCCGGCTCGATCACCGCGCTCAGGGTGCGCGCGAGGACGTCGAGCGTGAACGGCTTGGCCAGCATCGGGCAGTCGTGCAGTTCCTGCGGCCAGTCCTCGGTCCCGGTCCAGGGATCGCCCGACATGAGGATCACGCGACCCCGCAGGTACGGCCATTGGCGCACGACGGCGAAGTAGAACGCGTCGCCCAGCGTCTGCGGCAGCCGGATATCCAGCACCAGCGCGTCGAACCGGCCCTCCGACAGTATCACGTAGGCCGACGACGGATCGCCCGAGCTCGCCACCTCGTATCCGAACGACAGGAGCGCACGCTCGAGGGCCCGGCGCAGGGCCGGCTCGTCTTCCAGGATGAGGACGCGGTAGCTCACGAGGCGGCCGCCCGCTCGCGCGCGACATAGCGCCGCACGACGAGCTCCAGCGCCTCTTCGGGCGACACCGACATGCGGAGATCTCCGGCGGTCAGTCCGAACACGTCCCGGAAGTGGGCTTGAAGCGTTCGGGGAGTGGCGTAACCGAGCTTCAGCGCGACGTCCTCGATGGTGTAGCCCGGGTCCAGCAGCAGGCGGTGCGCATAGAGTACCCGCGCCACCAGCATCACTATCTTGGGCGACGGCAGACCCGCCCGGGCAAAACTCCGCTCGCAGGTGCGGCGGGTGATCTGCGCCCGGCGCGCCAGCGCCGACACCGTGAGGCAATCGGCCGGCGACCGAAGCGCCGCCTCCAGCGCGGGCCGGACCGGCTCCGGCAACCCCGGCAGTGCCTCGCTGAGCTGCTGGATCAGCACCTGCGACGCGCTCGAGTCCAGCTCCGAGCGGAGCATGCGGCGGATGGAGGCCGGCGCGTCGTCGAAGCGCTCGAACAGCGCGCGCCGGATCCCCGCTCGCCCCAGGTCCAGCAGCACCCCGGCCGTCTCAGGGACCAACGCCGTGTAGATGACCAGGGGCAGCGAGGGAAAATGCTGGTGGAGCCGGGCGATCTCGAGCGACCGGGGAGCCTGCCCGAGCAGGGGATCGACCACCGCAAGGTCCACGGCGCGCGTGCGGATGACCGCCACCGCGTCGGGCCAGGTGCGGGCCGGCAGCCACTCGTACCGCTCCGGATCCACGGCACACAGGCGGAACAGTCGCGCCTCGGTGACAGCGGCCAGGATGGGTACCTGTCGCATTTGCGCCCCTCGTTGTCGCAAAATCGCCCTAACGCAGACGCCGGGAAACCCCTAGCATGACGGATCCTTGAGAAACCCGCCTCTGGAGGCGTTCCCAATGTCCCGTTCCCGCATCGCCTTGCTTGCCGCACTCACGGTCGCGAGCCTCTCGACGGCCGCCTGCTCGGACACCACCGCCCCGAATCCCGGCCTCGAGCCGCAACTCTCCGAGACCCAGGGATCCAACAACAAGGTCACCCGTATCCAGGCCGCCTCGGAAACCCAGGGGTCCAACAACTGAATCCCGGCCTCCGGGCCGGCCGGCAGTCGAAGCTAAATGCCGCTGGCGGCGTACTCCTTGAGCCCGGCCGCCACCTCGGCCAGCTCGGCGGGACGCGCGGGGCTGGCGCGCTCGATGGGCAGCTCGGCCGTGCCGCAATCCTCCAGGTGAGCCAGCAGCCGCTCGAGCCGGAAATACCACTCGTTCAGCTTGTGGCTCTCGGCGAGCTCGAGGGCGTCGCGCCAGGTGGCGCGGGCCCGTGCCGTCTGTCCAAACCGGGCCAGCCCGAGCCCGACCTTGTACCGGAAGTCGACCGCCATGCTCGGCGGCATGCGGACGGCCAGCTCCCGTGCCGTGGTCCGATGGCGCTCGAAGGCCAGCCGATCGCCAACCGCCGACGCGAGCTCGAGCAGCTCCAGCAACGCGTTCGCCCGCACGAGGAAGCTGGTCTGCGACTCGACGACGATGTCCAGCGCGAGCCGCGCTTCGGCGTGATACCCGAGCTCTGAGAGCTGCACGCCCAGGTCGCCCAGGATGCGAGTCCGCGACAGCGGATCGGTGGTCAGTCGGAACGCCCGATAGTTCGCGAGCAGCGCGTCGAGTCGGTATCCCTGCAGTCCCAGCACGGAGGCGAGGTCGGCGTAGGCTCCGCCCCTCACCTCCGTCAGGTCCTCCCCGCCGGCATCCGCGATGACCCGTTCGACCGCCTCGCGCGACGCCGGGAGATTGCCCTGGGCGCGGAGCACGTTCGCCCGTCCGAGCCGCGATCTGAGCGCCGCACCCGCGTCGCCGGCCGAGAGCGCCGCCTCCTCCGCCGCCTGATAGGCGTGATTCGCGGCCTCCCACCTCGCCTGCAGGCGGTTGAGGCGGCCGGCAAACAGCGCCACCGCGGTGAAGTCGCTCAGCGCCATGTCGGCGCCATGGGTACGAGCCGCCAACCCGAGCACCTCGAGCGCCTCCGAAAGACGGCCCTCGTGCTCCAGGAAATAGGCGAACGCGGTGAGTCCGGTGCGGATCGTGGCCACGCTTGGCGGCCGGTCGTCGAGCCGCAGCGCATCGACCAGCCCGAGCAGGTGTCGCGATTCCGCGCGCGACTCGTCGAGCTCGTCGACGTATCGCCGGGTGCTTTCGAGTTGCCAGAGGTAGGCCTGGCGCCCGTCATCGCCACCATCGAGCGCGAACCGGCGGTCGGCGAGGCGCAACACCAGATACGCCGCCAGGGCGCAACGCGCCGCGGGGTCGTCCGCGCGCGATCGGTCGTCGCGCGCCCGCTCCAGGAACTGCTCGTACCATCCCGACGCCGCGAGAGCGGCGGAGGCAAACAGTTGCTGCGGCTGGAAGTGGCTCAGCGTATGACTCCCGGGTGCGTTCTCGAGGGGGGGTCGGGGCAGTCACGCTAGTATCGTCGATGGAGCCACCCGGATCAAGCCCGGCAAGATCGCCCGGGTGAGCGTGCACCGCCCTGCACTGCCGGGATGACAGAGGAGAGCGGCTGACGGGGTACGGTGAGCCATGCGTCGTGGCATCACGTTACCCGAGCTCGCGGTCGTCGTCGCGGTTGCCGCCGTCCTTGCGGGTTTTGCGCTCCCCGCTGCCCGGCGGTTTACCGACGCCATCATTACCGACCGCGCCGCCCAAGCCATCGTCGCGGGGCACCGCGTCGCCCGCTTTACCGCGATCATGCGTGGCCGCCGCACGCTGCTCACCGTGCGCGCCGAGTCGCTCGTGGTACGCACGGTCCGCGGCGGGGACACGCTCACGCTGTGGGTGCACCAGGGGCCGGCCGCCGATCATGTGGCGCTGGCCGGCCCCTCCTACTCGCTCGTGTTCGCTCCCACGGGACTGCCGCTGGGTGTCTCCAACGCGACGTATCAGCTTACGCGCGGCTCGGTCGTCCGCCGAGTGGTGGTGTCGCGTCTGGGACGCACCCGGATCGTGCGGCAATAACCCCCACCCACCGCTGGGCACCCGTCACTCGTCGCTCACTCGAGGCGGAACTTCCGGATCTTGTGCAGCAGCGTCGAGCGCGAAATGCCGAGAATCAGCGCGGCGCGCCGGCGATTGCCGCCGGTGTAGCGGAGCGCATGTGCGATGTGCCGGCGCTCCGCGTCGTCCAGCGAGTCCGGCGGCCCGGCGTTCCCCGGCGCGATGGCTGCACGCAGCGCCGCGCCGTCCAGCGGGGGCAGGCGCAGGTCAATCAGCACGGCGTCGAAACCGGGGCCGGCCAGCGCTTCGGCGGCGACGGCCGGATCGTCGGTCTCGAACACCGGCGCGCCAGCTGCACGAAGCGGCTCCGCCAGCGCCCGCCGGCGCCCCGGGTCCGCGCCGAGGACCAGGAGATGCAAGGAGGACATGAGAGGGAAGGTACCGGGCCGTCCGGGATCCGCTACGCGTCGTCGGGTACCCCGAAAGCGAAACGGCCGCTCAGTCGTGGCTGAGCGGCCGTTCCACGCACCGACATTACCGCGGACGGGGCACGCAGGCCGCCGTTCTTCTTCCGCCTGCCGCCGCTCGGTTCGTGGACCGATACGGGAGGGCAGAGCAGAGCCTCGGCAACTATTCCCAGGCCGAATGGCCATCCCACCTGGTTCGTCCGTGCGAGCGCTGCGAGTCGGATCGGGTCGCGGACCGACCCTTCGCACTGCTCTCCGAGGCGCCAGATCGGAGAGGGTGAAGCACGCGACTGGCTCCACCTGCCCCCAAGGCGACCACGGGATCCACGAACGCCTGCACTCGCGTGCGGTCGCTCTCCCCCGATGGGGCCGTAGAGGCTCGCCTGTCGTTGGCAACATGACTCACGCCACGCCGCCGCGCGACCAGCAGAGGGAAGATACGGTCGCGTCAAGTCGGTGCAAGTGCCTGATTTTATTCGGGTTACGTCGCCAGAACTGGGGAGTTATGTGGATACATAAGCGGCCGTGAAATCATCACCTGCGCCTGACCGTCAACACGATGTGGAGATGTGAATTGGGACTTATCGACACCGGTCAGGGCGTTGAGCTACGACTCCAGACCAACCTCGATCGACCGGTAATTCGGCTCGTCGGCTGTGGCGCCGAACAGCGCGCCGGCCGCCGTCGCGGCAAACCACCCGGCCACGAGCGGCCGCGGCGTGTCGAGCTCCCGGATCAGTGCGCCGAGCCACCGCCGGAGGTGCCGGACTTCGGGGGCCCGGCGGCCCAGCAGGGCGAGCAGCGCCCCGGCGCCCGACGTGGCCCGGAGAAAATGCGCGAGACTGTGGGCCCGCTGGCTGAACTCGATGGCCTTGACCCCGGGCTCGTCGAACAGCACCGCGCCCTCGAACACGTCCATGGGCGGTGCGTCGAGCCGTGGGCCCAGGTAAACGTAGCGCCTGCCGTCCGGTCCCTTGCGCTCGATGACGGCCGCGGCGGTGTCGCTGGTAAGCCGCGCCGCGTGCAGCAGGTCGTCGTCGGCCAGGATCCCCACCGCGCCGGTCCACTCCAGCGCGGCCAACGCACTCTCCACCGGGCAACCAAGCGCGTCGTCGAACGCCACGAGGCGGGGCGCCTCGCCGGCGCGGAGTATGAAATGCGAGAGGCCTTCGGCCCGGTCGGTGAAGGTGCGAACGACGAGCGTCTGGGGCGCTGACATACTTCAAAGCTATAGCGTCGCTCGCCGCGGCGCGAACGGGAGGCTACGTTTCCCGCGACCCCTCCGGGAGCGCCCGTGCGGGTGCAATGGATGTCCTACACGTCTCCCATCGGCGCCCTGGTCGTCGTCGAGTGCGACGCCGGTCCGCTCGCAGTCGAGTTTCCTCATCGCGCCGGCCGGATCCGCTGGGCAGTCCGCTTCCGGTCCGCCCTCCCCGAGCTCCACATCACCCAAGGTGCCTGCCCCGCCAGCACCGCCTGGCTCGACGCCTATTTCGCCGGCGAACCGCTTCGCTTCGCCTTTCCCCGCCATCTCCGGGACTGGTTCGACCTGTCGCCGGCGCAACTCGCGGTGTACCGCGCGCTCAGGAAGATCCGGTTCGGCGAGACGCGCTCCTACGACGACATCGCGCGGAGCACCGGATTGCATCCCCGCCAGATCGGCTGGCTGACCGCGGCAAACCACCTCGCCATCCTGGTGCCGTGCCACCGCGTGGTGGGCAAGGACGGCGCTCTCGTGGGGTACAGCGGCGGCCTGGAGGCCAAGCGCTGGCTGCTGGCACACGAGTCGAGGAAAGCGGGCGTGGTGCTGCGCTGACCGGGCGGCCGTCGGTTTACTTGACAAACCCCAGGCCGGGCGGAAGCTTATCCCTCATGTCCTGCCGTTCCATCTTCACCTGAAGACCGAGTGAGCCGTTCGGAGCCCTTGCTCCGGACGGCTTTTTTCGGCTCGACCACAAGGGCCGGGCCGTCGTCCGGGGCCAACCGCCCCTGTTCTAACGAGGTTGGTGCAATGGCGAAGGGCACGGTGAAGTGGTTCAACGACGCCAAGGGGTTCGGGTTCATCGCGCAGGATGGGGGCAAGGACGTGTTCGTGCACCACACGGCCATCATGGCGGAAGGCTTTCGCTCGCTGGCCGAAGGTGATCACGTCGAGTTCGAGATCGTCGAAGGACCCAAGGGCCTTCAGGCGGCCAACGTCCGCAAGGTGTAGCGAACAGGGGCAGCGGGCCGGCGGGCCGGCGGGGACGTCCCCCCTCCGCCGGCCCGCCCCTTACCGTCTTTTTACCGTCCTTCCGCCCCCGTTTCGCCCCTGTCGGCTTGTTTCTTGCCCACACTCGCAGCAGCACCCGTAACTCAACGTTCACGGCCGCCGACCCAGGTCCAGCACTATGCCGAACCGCGTTCGTTTCGCCGCGGCCCTCGCCGCAGCCCTGTTTGCGAGCCCCGGCGCCGCGGCCGCTCAGATGGCCGCAGCCGACACATCCGCGTTGTCATTCCACGGCTTCCGGGCCGGTGCCGCGCTGGGTGAAATCGCCCAACACGTGGCGCGGCTGGACGGAGGCCGCCTCCGCTGCGAGCGCGCCAAGGCCGATCGCCGCGTGACCGAGTGCCGCAGCGTGCTGACCGCGCCCGAGCTGGGCGGCCCGGTCGAGCTCTGGGTTTCCGCGGTCGACAGTGTGTCGGGAGTCCTGACGCTGTCGGGCGAAGTCGCGGCCGACCAGCTCGACGCCTGGCGCCGGGACCTCGAGACCAGTTACGGACGCGTCGGGGCGAAGGTGCAAGGACCGCAGTGGATGATGCAGTGGGTGCGGCAGAGCCGCATGATCCGCCTCACCTGGCGCGTGGAGGCGTCGGGCAAGATGGCCTCGGTCTCGCTCGTGGACGGGCGCGTGCTCGACGCCTGGGGGCGGGAGCGGGCGCGGCGCGCGGCCGGTCGCTCATCGTAGCCGCACCAGAAAGCTTCCTTCGGAGTCCTCGAGCTCGAAGTCCGCGACGACGCGCCCGCTTTCACGCAGCCCCCTGAGCATGGTCCGCGTGCGGGTGCGGATCGGCGCGCCGCCGCCGCCCCGCCCGCGCCCAGTGATGAGCCGCACCGTTTCCCCCGGCCGAGCCTTGGCCTGGATCCGCAGGAACTGCTCCGCTCGCGTCACGGCTTCGAGCACCGTCATGCCGTGCAAGTCGAACGTCGCGGGCCCATTGCCTTCGTTCTGGCGTGCGCCTAACCTTGGACACCTCTTGCGCATAAACCTCTCCGCAGTGACGCACCGAACTCCTCGGTCTCTGCGCCGAGCGGCCTGCGTGCTCCCGCTCGGCGCCGCGCTGCTCGCGGCCGGGTGTGGCCGCTCCGACTCCGGCCCGGTTCGCATCGGACTCGCCGGTCCCTTCACCGACGCCGTCGGCGCGCCCATGAAGCTCGCGGCTGCACTGGCGGTCGAGGAGATCAACGCGGGGGGCGGCATCGGCGGGCGACCGATCGAGCTGCTCGCGCGCGACGACTTCGCCAACCCCGACTCCGCAGTCTTCGTCGCCACCGATCTCTACAGCGCCGGTGCCGCCGCGGTGATCGGCCACCTGTGGTCGGGCACCACGCTGGCCGCCGCCCCGGTGTACAACGGCGGCGACGATCCCGTTGCCGCGATCTCCCCGTCGTCCTCCGCGCCGGCGGTGAGTGACGCCGGCCCCTGGACGTTCCGGATCTGCCCCAGCGACCGCGAGCACGGCGCCACCCTGGCGCGTTGGATCAAGACCCAGCTCGGCCTCGAGCGCGGCGCCGTCCTCTACCTCAACGACGAGTATGGCCGGGGCGTGCGCCAGACCTTCGTGTCCGAGTTCGCCCGCTTGCGGGGTGAACTCGTCGCTGTCGACCCGTACCTCGGGGAGGCGCCCCCCGAGATCGCCATCTATCTCGATCGGCTCGCGAAGATCGGCGGCGCGCAGTTCCTGGTGGTCGCGGGCAATCGCGGCGAAGCCGAGCTGATCCTGCGCGAGGCGCGTCGCCGCAACCTGACGATGCCGGTGCTCGGCGCCGACGGGCTCGAGGGAATCGAAGCCGCCGGCCCCATCGCGGAAGGGGTCTACATCTCGCAGGCCTATCTGCCCACGATCGACACGCCGGCCAACCGGGGCTTCGTCGAGGTGTGGCGACGGAAATACCCGAGCGCCGGCCAGCCCAACCAGCCCGCCGCGGCGACCTACGACGCGGTCTACCTCCTCCGCGACGTGATCGCCCGCGTGGGGACCGAGCGCCAGGCGGTTCGCGACGAACTGGCCCGCGTGGGGCGTTCCCGCCCCGCGTTCACCGGCGCCACCGGCCGCGTAGCATTCGACTCCCTGGGAGACGTGCCGACCAGTGCGGTGCACGTAGCGGTCGTGCGGGGCGGAAGCGTCGTGCAGGCGGCCGGCACCCGATGAGCCTGCTCGGCAGCCTCGAGAAGCGGCTTCGGATCGGCATGGGAGCGCTGGCGCTCGTGGTGTTCCTGCTCGCCCTGCTTGCCGTCGTGACCATCCGCGATCTCGACCGTTCGATCAACGAAGAGCTCGGTCTCCTGCTCGGCACCGCCACGCTGGGGAATGGACTCGTGGCCTCGGTCGGCTCCGAAATCCGGGCTGCCGAACAGTACCTCGACCAGCCGTCCGTCGCCGCGCGCACCGAGTTCCTCCGCGCCGGCGATTCGGCCTACGCCTTCCAGCGCCGCTATCGCGACCTCGCCTCGCTCACCACGTCCGACCGCTACATCGTCAACCGCATCGGCGGCATCCAGGCCCGGCTCGAAGTCGCGTACGCGCAGGCGCACGCGCTGACCGACCTCGGACGACGCGACGAGGCGCGGGCGCTCGCGGCGCGCGCCACCCCGGCCGCCGACACGCTGGTCGGCGACGTGCAGGCGCTCACCGTCGCGCAGAGCAACCGTTCGTTCACCCGGGCCGAGGAGTTGAAAGAAGCGGCCGCCGAGCGGCGGAACCTGATGTGGCTGGGGTTTTTCCTCGCCGTCGGTCTCGCCATCGTGGTCGCCTTCACCACCGAGCGGGCGATCAAGCTGCCGCTGCTCCGCCTGATCGGCGCCGCCGACCGCTTCGGTGGCGGCGACCTCCGTCCGGTCAAGCTCGGGGCCATGCCCGAGGAACTCGAGCGGCTCGCAACGGCCATGGACGACATGGGGTCGCGGCTCCGGACGACCGTGGGTTCGGTGGTGAAGGAAGCCACCCAGATCAGCACCAGCGCCAGCGACTTCTCCGCCATGAGCGAGGAGCTCGCAGCCTCGAGCGGCGAGATCTCCACCGCCATGGTACGGATGGCGTCGAGCGTGGACCATCAGGTCGCCGGAATGCGCGAGGCCGATGAGCTGCTGCTCACGCTCCGCCGCACCGCGGAGAGCAACGCCGATGCGGCCGGCCGGGTGGTGGCGATCGGCGACAAGATCCGCGACCTCGCCGGCCATCACCAGGCCGACGTGCGGGCGGCCGGTGACACCCTGCTCAGCGTGCGCGAAGTCGTCCGGACCTCGGCCGGCCAGGTGCAGCAGCTGGCCCGCCTCTCCGAGCCGATCACCGATTTCATCGACCTCATCAAGCAGATCTCGTCGCAGACCAACCTCCTCGCGCTCAACGCCGCAATCGAGGCGGCCCGCGCCGGCGAGCACGGCCGCGGGTTCGCGGTCGTCGCGGAGGAAGTGCGCCGTCTCGCCGACTCGAGCGCCGCCGCCGCGGAGGACGTGGCCAAGACCGTGGAATTCATCCGTACCCAGGTGCGGGACGTCTCCGCGACCATGGAGCACGGCTCCGCCCGGGTGAGCGGCGTCGAAGGGGTCGCCGCGGCGGCTGCGCGAGGGCTGGAGGAGATCGCCGCGGCGATCGAGGAGGTCAGCGCGGCGGCGGTGGTGGTGGCCAAGGAAGCGGCGGAGAACCGCCGCATCGTGGACGAGCTGGGCCGGAGGACCTCGGCCACCAGCCACACGGCAACCGAGCACGCGTCGATGAGCGAGGAAGTATCGGCCGCCGCCGAGGAGCAGACCGCGTCCACCGAGGAGATGGCGTCCGCCGCGGCCGACCTGCTGCAGCGCGCCAACCGGCTCTCGGCCCTGATGGCCGAGTTCCGGACCTGAGCCGCTAGCGGCGGCGGCGCGTCTTGGCCGCCTTCTTCACGGACTTGACCGCCTTGACCGGCTTCGCCTTGCCGCGTGCCTTCTGCGCGCGGGCGCGGTCCGCCGCGCGGTCCGCCCGCTTGCGCTCCGCCTCGTAAACGTCGGCCAGGAGCCGATCGCCCTCGTCCTGGGCCATGAGGCCGCGGCGGGTGGCGTACTTGATGAGCTCGTCCGCGTCGGCCACCGCGAACTCGCCGATGCGCGCTCCCGCCCGGATCGTATTGACCAGCGCGTCGGCCACCGGACTCCGCAGCACGTTCGCGATGCCGGGAAGGGTCTCGAGAAGGGTCGAGATCTGTGAGCCGCCGAGCTCGGACACCACGATTTCTCCTGCGTTTGGGCTCCGCGTCGGACGGCGGATCCGCCCGGCGAGCTTGCGGCGGCAACGTATCATGAGGCGTGATCGTCGTCAAGCAAATAGCGGCAACATTTTCCAGTCTAACGTAGTAGTCGTCGCTACGACGTCAACTACTTCACGATCAGCTCACCGTGCATCTCGTACGCACGGTGCGGCGTACTGTAGAACCGGTAGACGCCGGCCGGCAGCCGCGGTACCGTCACCCGGTATTCCATCCCGTCGCTCGCCAGCACCGGACCCTGAAGGTCGGCGCTCCGGTCAGCCATCGCGGACTGGAGCAACCCGCGCGCCGCCCGCGACAGTCCTGCCGTTTCGAACGCCACCGCATGCGGGGCGCCGCTGGACACCCGGAACACCAGCAGATCGCCCGCCCTGGCTGTGACCCTCGCGGGCACGAACCGGTGCACGTCGCGCTCAGTATCCACTTCGAGGCGAACCACATGCGTGGCCTGCGCGGCGACCACGGCGGAGGGCGCGAGTGCGGCGAAGCACATCAACCATGCGGCGCGCGCCTTTGCGTGCCTTCCGCGGTATCCGTAGATTTCCATGAGGTGGGACATCTTGAGGCGGTTCACGTTTTTCCCACCGGAAGGGCCGACTGTGGGTCGTCGGGGCATCAAGGAATACCGGGCACCGGAAGCACTGATCTTGATCTCGGCCGATCGGGACCACAAACCTCTCGTGTGTCCCTCCTGCGGGTCGTCGGCCGTCGAACGCAATCCTCCCCGCGCCTCGGACGACGAGCACCCCACCGGACGAGTGACCCTGCACTGCACATCGTGCGGGCGTTGCGCCGTCTACATCGATCGGGGCCAGACTCCCGCGGAAGTGGCCGGGGGGCCCCCTCCTTCCCGCTAGGGCTCCTTCCCGCGGTGCCCGCTCAGCACCTTCCGCACGGCGGCCACCAGCTCGCCCGCGTGGAACGGCTTGTTGAGCAGCAGCGTGCCGGCCCGTGCTCCTCCGCGATCCGCCACCTCGCGCTCCGTGTACCCTGACATGAACAGCACCGGCATGCCCGGGCGGAGCTGGACCGCCCGGTCGGCGAGTTCCGTGCCGCTCACTCCGGGCATCACGACGTCGGTGACGATCAGATCGAGCGGGCCGCCGTAGTCCTGAAGCGCCTCGAGCGCCGCGCCGCCGTCGCTCGCTTCCAGCACGGTGAATCCCTTTTGCCGGAGAATCCGGGCGGCCATGATGCGCACCGCGTCCTCGTCTTCCACGAGCAGCACGGTGCCGCCGGCCGGCGCCGGTTCGGCCGGCGCGGTCATCGCCTCGCCTGATTCGTCGCCGACCTGCGGCTCGGCGGGCGGGGCGGCCGGCAGATACACGGTCACGGTGGCGCCGTTCCCCGGCTCGCTGTCGAGCCAGATGTATCCGCCGCTCTGCTTGACGATGCCGTACGCCGCGGCCAGGCCGAGGCCGAGCGCATCGCCGGAGCGCCTCGTGGTAAAGAACGGCTCGAACGCGCGACTCCGGGTTTCGGCGCTCATGCCCCGGCCGTTGTCCCGGACGACCAGGACCGCGAACTCGCCCGCCGGAATCTCGATCCAGATCCGGCTGCGATCGGGCTCCACCAACGACTCCGACCACGTTTCGATCCGCACCTCGCCGTTGGGCATGCCGACGGTAGCGTCGCGGGCATTGAGAACCAGGTTCAGCAGCACCCGTTCCAGCTGCGGCCGGTCGGCGAGGACGGGCGGGGTGTCGCGCCCCAACGCCAGCGTGAGCGACAGATCGTCGCGCAGCATCGCGCGCAAGGTGCGCTCCATGCCGAGCGCGATCTCGGACAGCCGGAGCGGGGTGGGCCTGAGGAGCTGCTGGCGACTGAACGCGAGGAGCTGCTTCGTCAGCTCGGCCGACCGGAGCGCCGCATGGCGGATCTCCTCCACGTCGGCGCGGCGGGGGTCGTCGAGCGCCAGGTCGTTGAGGAGGAGGTCCGCGTACCCCAGCATCGTGCTCAGCGCGTTGTTGAAGTTGTGGGCGATGCCGCCGGTGAGCGTGCTGACCGATTCCAGCCGCTCCGACAGTTGGTCCCGGCGCAGCTGGACGGCGGACATCGAGGCGTCGGCCAGGACACCGTGCATCTCGGTTTCGCCGCCGTTCAGGTACGGAATGGCGCTCAGAACCGCGGGGAACCGCGCTCCGTTCTGGCGCCGGAGCTCGACTTGCAGCCCGTCGATCGGCGCCCCGGCCGCGAGCCGTTGGAGCAGGCCCCCCCGGGCTTCGGCGTCGGGCACGAAATCGCTCCAGGTGCGGCGGCGCACGTCGTCGGGCGTCGCGAGTCCGAGCATGGCGGCACACCGCGCGTTCGACACGAGGATGCGTCCGTCGGTGGCGGCGATCCATCGCCCGACGAGATCGTTCTCGAAGTAGCCGCGGAACCGGGCGAGCGCGGGGTCGAGGGCACGGAGGCTGGCGTCTCGCGCCCGGAGCAGCACGTCCACCCTCGCGAGAAGCTCGGGCGTCTGCACTGGCGTCTGGATCAGCTCGTCCACCGCCGTCCAGAGAAAGCGCGCGAAGAGCGGGACGTCCTGCGGTGTCGTGACGAGCAGGAAGGGCAGAAACGCCGGCGAGTCGGCCCGCTTGCGTTCCGCGATACGCCGCCAGGAGCGGTGCAGCGACGGGCCGTCCACGACGCCAAGCGCGAACGGGCCGTCGAGCGCCGCCTCGCCATTCGCGACGATCACCCGCCGCCCCCGCGATAGCATGTCCGCCACCAGGCGGGCGCCCTCCGGCTCCGAGAGCAGGAGCAGAACGTCGCCGCTCACCGGCCGGGCCCGGGCGGGGTCATGGCGCCGCGGGCGTCACTCGGGCGTGGAGAACAGACGGTCCCACCGGACGGCGGTGAGGAAGGGAAGCGAGCGCCAGCTGTTCGCGTCGTAGCTGAAGTACACCAGCAGGGGCCGGCCGCGCACGTTCTCGCGGGGGAGGAAACCCCAGTAGCGCCCGTCGTAGCTGCTGTCGCGATTGTCGCCCATCATGAAGAACGAGTCGGCGGGAACCACAATCGGACCCCATTCCTGGAGGTCTGGCTTGTAGGTCGCCGCATCGCGCTGCACCAGATGGGGCACCTGCCACTCGCGCATCTTCAGCCGCTGCATCGCGTCTTCCGAGCGGGCGTGGTCGGTGTGCACTACGTAGGGCTCGTCCACCTTCAAGCCGTTCCGGTACAGCACGCCGTTTTCCATGGCCAGCGTGTCGCCCGGCATCCCCACCAGGCGCTTCACCACCTTGAGCCCGGGCTCCTCCACCGAGTCGAACACGAGGATGTCGCTGCGATGGGGCTCCCGAACCGGGGGAAGTCGCGCGCCGACGATCGGCACCTCCGCGCCGTACAGTGCCTTGTTGACGAACAGGAAGTCGCCGATCAGGAGCGTGTTCTCCATGCTCCCGGACGGGATGCGGAACGCTTCGACCAGGAAGGTGCGGAGGAGAAACCAGACCACCAAGGCGACGAGGATGGACTTGGTCCACTCCCAGAGCCAGGTGGCGAACGACCGTGTGACCTGCGCCGCGGGGCGCGGGGTGGGCGTGGTCTCGGTGCGGGGCGAAACGGTCATCTCCGAGCACTCATCCGACGGGGACGTGAAAACCATCCGCGCCGCGGTGGGCGAACGCGGAGGTGCCAACGGGAGAAGCTTAGCGGAGTTGCTGAACCGCCGCGAGGACGTCCGCCGCGTGACCTTCCGGCTTCACCTTCTCGAAGACACGGCGCACCGTTCCCGCCCCATCGATCACGAACGTGGTGCGGAGGATGCCCTCGTACTTCCTTCCGTACATCGACTTCGCGCCCCAGGCCCCGTACGCCGCCGCCACGGCGTGATCGGTATCGGCCAGCAGCGGAAACGGGAGCCGGTACTTCTCCCGGAACCGCTGGTGGGACGCCACTCCGTCGGGCGAGATGCCGAGGACGACGGCGCCGGTCTCCTGGACGTCGGCCCAGGCGTCACGGAAGCTGCACGCCTCCTTGGTGCACCCGGGCGTGTCGTCCCTGGGATAGAAATAGAGCACGACGGGTCTGCCTTTGAGTTCCGCCAGTCGGACGGTACCGCCATCGTCGGCGGGGAGACTGAACGCGGGGGCCTGGTCACCGGGCTTCGGCATGGGGCGAAAGGCGGTAAGGGGCGGTAGGGACGCTACCGGCGGTATAGGAGCTGGAAATGCTGGAAATGTAGAGACAGTGGCAAGGCGGATGAGCCCGCCTGCTTCATTCTCTCTGCCACCCCCGCGCCCCTACCGCCCGTACCGCTGTTAGCGCCTGCTGTCCGAACCGGTTTCACTCGTCGACGGCGGACGCCGCTCCACTACCTTCGGCGCCACGGGCGCACCCTCGGAAAGCCTTTCCTGGCCGGCGACCACGACCTGCTCCGCGCCCTCCACACCGGAGCGCGCCTCGACGAATCCGGGACTCCGAACGCCGAGTTCGACCTGGCGCCGAGTGGCTTTGCCGTCCTTCGCGATCCACACGTAGCTTGCGCCCTGGAGCGGCAGCACCGCGTCCTCCGGGATGATCACCGCGTTCGGGCGGACGGCGGTGGCCAGCCGCGCCTCGATGAACATGCCGGCCTGAAGCTCCCGCTTCGGGTTCGGCACCTGCGCCTTGACCATGATCGTGCGGCCCGGGAGCTGGACCACCGGATCAACGAAGTCCACGCTTCCGGTGAAATCCCGCCCCGGCAGTGCCGCCACCCGGAACACTACCCGCTGTCCGACCGCGAGCTCCTCGGCATAGCGCTCCGGCACCTGGAACGCCGCGCGCTGCGGATCGACCGTCTGCAGCGCGGCCAGGCGGGTCGAGGTCTCGACGTAGTCGCCCAGGCTGACGAACCGCTGGCCCACCACGCCCGAGAACGGCGCCCGGACGGTGGTGCGCCGCAGCCGCACCGACAGCAGTGCGACCTGCGCCTCGGTGCTGCGCGCCGTCGCTTCGGCACGCTCGAGATCGGCCTGCGACGACGCGCGCTGGGACAGCAGCTCCCGCGTCCGGTCCAGCGCCTGGCGCGCCAGATCCCGCTCCGCCTCCGCCCGCGCGAGCTCCGCGCGCAGCTCGGCATCGTCCACCTTGAAGAGCGCGGTGCCCTTCGCCACCGACGCGCCCTCCCGCACGAGAATCTGACGGAGCCGCCCCTCGATCTCGGGCTTGAGCTCGATCGACTGGATCGCCTCGATCTGCCCCGAGGCGTTGATGGCATCGACTACGGTGTCGTTCGCGGCGACGGCGACTTCCACCGGCATTGGCGGCGGTGCGCCTCGACCCTCCGCCAGCTGGCCGTTGTCGGCGGATTCGGCCTTGCTGCACGCCGTCGCGATCGTCGCGGCGAGGGCGGTGCGAAGGAGCGCGTTCACGGGATATCCTTGTTCGGGAACAGCCGGCGGCCGAGAATCGCCTCCAGCCCGGCGAGCGCGAGCCGGGTCGAGTAGTTCGCCTGCACCAGGTCGGCCTGGGCCTGAGTGAGGCTGATCTGCGCGTCGAGCAGCTCGAGAATCGTCGTCGCGCCCCCACGGTAGCGCGCCTCCTGCACCCGAAAGTTCTCAGTGGCCGCGGTGAGCGCGGCGCCCGACAGATCCACCGTCGTCCGGGCGGTGCGATACGCTTCATACGCCTCGGTCACGTCGCGCGCCGCGCCGCGCTCCAGGTCGGCACGGATGGCACGCGTCACATCGCGGTTCACCCGCGCCTGCGTCATCCCGATCTCGCGGTTCCCGAGATCCCAGATCGGCAGGGACACCGTCAGCGTGATCGATTGCACGTCCCGCGCGGTCGGAAAGAACTTCGAATCGAAGGTGAAGGTGCCGCCCGCCACCGTGAGTGTGGGCAGGTACTCGCCCCGGCGGCCACGGTGCACCGCATCCGCCTGCCGCTCGTTCGCCCGTGCCACGCGGTACTGGGGGCCCTGCTGGAGCGCCTCGCTCACTGCGGCCGGCAGCGCCACGGGCAGCTCGGTGGGCGGGACGCTGTCGGTCGGCGCGGCGCCCACCGGACCGTCCGCGCCGATCCGCCGGCCGAGCTGGAGCTGCGACACGCGCAGCGTGGCGGCCTGCCGGGTGAGATCGATCTGTGCCCGGGTCACCTCGAGCACCAGCTGCAGGGAGTCCGACTGCACCGCCGCGCCCGACACCACCCGCGCGCGGCCGACCGCGAGCTGCTCCTCGGCGCGGCGGAGCCGTTCCTCCGACACTCGCGTCAGCTCCTGCGCCGCCAGCACGCCGTAGAAATCCGACTCGATCAGCAACGCGGTGCGGAAGCGCTGCTGGAGCGCGCCCGCCTCCGCCGCTTCCAGCTCGGCCTTGGACGCGCTCAGGTCGGTGAATTTGCCCCAGCGGAACAGCTCGTAGCTGGCGAGCAGCCGCGAGTTCACCGCGCTGCTCTGCGGCTGGCCGGTGCCGACGTTGAAGAAGTCGACCGAATATTTGGTGGCGTCGAGCTCGGCCGTGATCGCGGGGACGATGAACGCGAGCCGCGCCGCCCG
This sequence comes from Gemmatimonadales bacterium, assembly GCA_050733355.1. GTDB lineage: Bacteria > Gemmatimonadota > Gemmatimonadetes > Gemmatimonadales > GWC2-71-9 > DASQPE01. Next base: position 21,048 of record JBOHSY010000077.1, read on the forward strand.
GCGCGACCACTCCGCGTTGTCGATCTGGCCCAGCGCGCTCACGTAGTCCGGGTCGAGCCGCGTGGCGCGCTCGAGCGCCTGCGCCAGCGTCACCGTCGGGATGGTGTCCTGCGACGCTTCGGCAAGAACATTCACAGGGAGCGTGTCCTCCGCGCCTCCCCGTGAATGCTTGAGGGCGCCAGCCCCGCCAAGGGGCACGATAGCGAGTACGGATGCGAGCATCAGCGCCGTCCTCACTCCGCCCCCGACGTCGCCGGGGCCGGGGCCAGCGCGGGGCGGCGAGCTCGCACCCGTTCGCGGGCGTGGTCGAGAAGCACGTACACCACCGGCACCAGGAACAACGTCAGGATCGTGGAGACCAGCAGGCCGCCGACGATCGCGTAGCCGAGCGGCCGCCGGCTCGCGGCACCGGCGCCGAGGCCGAGGGCGATGGGCAGCGCACCCATGATCGTGGCCACCGACGTCATCAGGATCGGCCGCAGGCGGATCCGTCCGGCCTCGCGAACGGCCGCGAGGGTGTCGAGCCCGCGCTCCTTGAGCTGGTTGGCGTATTCCACGAGCAGGATCGAATTCTTGGTGACCAGGCCGATGAGCAGAATCATCCCGATCTGGCTGTACAGGTTGATGGTGGAGCCCGCGATCAGGAGCGTCACCAGCGCGCCGGTCACCGCCAGCGGCACCGCCAGCAGCACGGTGAACGGGTGCATCAGGGACTCGAACTGCGAGGCCAGCACCATGAACACGACGACGAGCGCCAGTACGAACGCGAAGTAGAGGGCCCCGCCGCTCTCCTCCAGCTCGCGCGATTCGCCGGCCAGCGCCGTCGTGCTGCCGCGGGGGAGCACCTCGGCGGCGACCTGGTTGAGCGAGTCGATCGCCTCGCCGAGCGTGAACCCCGGTGCCAGGCTCGCCGTGAGTCGGAAGCTCCGGACCCGGTTGTAGTGGTTGAGGGATCGCGGACCGACGCCCTCCGTGATGCTCGCGACGGCATCGAGCTTGATCAGCTCGTCGTTCCGTCCGCGGACGTACAGTCCCGTCATGTCGCTCGGCGTCGCCCGCGCCTCCGGCGCGAGCTGCACAATCACGTCGTACAGCTTGTTCGCCCGGGTGAACGTGCTCACCTCGCGGCCCCCGAGCATCGTCTGGAGCGTCGCCGCCACGTCGCGCACCGGCACGCCCAGATCTTCGGCGCGGTCGCGGTCGAAGCTCACCGTGAGCTCGGGCTTGTTGACCCGGAGGTCGGTGTCCACGTTCAGCAGGCCCTTGATGCCCCGGGCCCGCGCCACCAGCGTGTCCGCCGCCTTCGCGAGCTGCGCGAAGTCCGAGTGCTGCACGACGTATTGCACCGGACTTCCCCAGCCGAACGCGGGCGGGTTGTTGGCGAACGCGAACACGCCGGGGATCCCGAAGTACTGGCCCTGCACCTCGCCCACGATCTCATCGACCTTGCGGGTCCGCTCGGACCAGTCGTCGAGATTGACGAAGATGAGGCCCCGGCTCACGCCGTCGCCGATGTTCACGATGCTGAAGAAGCTCTCGATGCCCTCGGTCTTGGCGAGCACCGCCTCCGCCTGCTGCTGGTACCCGTCGGTGTAGCGCAGCGACGAGCCCTCCGGGGCGATGAGGAAGCTGATGAACCAGCCCCGGTCTTCCGGCGGGATGAACTCGCGCTTGAGGCTCCGGAACACCAGACCCGCTCCGACCAGCAGCGCCAGGGCGCCGAGCACGACGGCCCAGCGGACCCGAAGGGCGCGGTCGAGCAGCCAGCTGTAGCCGCTCGACATGCCCTCGAATCCGCGCTCGAGCAGCCGGTACACCCGGCCGTGCGACTCGGGCACCCGGAGGATCTTGGCGCACAGCATCGGCGTGAGGGTCAGCGCCACGAGACCCGACACCGCGACCGACCCGGCCACCGCGATGCCGAATTCGTTGAACAGGCGCCCGGTGGACCCCGTGAGGAAGGCGAGCGGCGTGAACACCGCAATGAGGCAGATCGTGGTGGCCACCACCGCGAACCCGATCTCACGGGTGCCCTCCCGCGCCGCCGTGTCCGGAGCCTCGCCCAGCTCTTCCTGGTGCCGGTACGCGTTCTCCAGGACGATGATCGCGTCGTCCACCACGATGCCGATCGCGAGCGTGAGGGCGAGCAGCGTCAGGTTGTTGATCGAGAACCCGAAGAAGTACATCACGGCGAACGTGGCGACGATCGAGGCCGGGATGGCGAGCCCGGGGATGAGCGTCGCACGGAGGTTCCGCAGGAACACGAAGATGATGATGACGACCAGCCCGCCGGCGATGAGCAGCGTGTGCTGCGCCTCGAGAATCGAGCGCTTCACGTACACCGACTGATCGAACGCTGCATCGATCCGGACTCCGGGCGGCAGCGAGCGCTGGATCGTCGGCAGCTCGGCGTGAATCGCGTCGGCGACCTCGATGATGTTGGCCTTGGACTGCCGGATGACGCCGATCGCGACCGCCGGCCGCTGATTGAACCGCAGCACGCTGCGCTCGTCCTCCGCGCCGAGCTCGACCCGCCCGATGTCCTTGAGCTTGACGAGCTGGCCGCCCTGGCTCGACACGACCAGCTCGGCGAACTCGGCCGGTGTCTTGAGCTCGCCGAGCGAGCGGACGGTAAATTCGCGCCGCTCCGACTCGATCCGTCCGCCGGGGATCTCCACGTTGCGGGTCCGGATCGCATTCTCGACGTCCTGCACCGTCAGCCCGCGGGCCGCGAGCTCCGACGCGCCGAGCCACACCCGCATCGAGAAGCGCCGCTCGCCGTAGATGCGCGCCTGGCCCACGCCTGGAAGGGTCTGCAGCCGCGACTTGACCAGCCGGTCGCCGATGTCCGAGAGCTGGAGCAGATCGTAGTTCTCGCCCGAGAGCGCCAGCCAGAAGAACGGGTTGGCGTCGGCCTCCTGCTTGGCCACGACCGGCTCTTCCACGTCCTCCGGCAGCCGGTCCCGTACCCGAGACACCTTGTCGCGCACGTCTTGGGCGGCGGCCTCGACCTCGCGGTCCAGGTTGAACTCAAGGGTGATATTGCTGACCTGCTCCTGGCTCGCGCTCGTCAGCGTGCGGAGCCCCTCCACCGTGCTCAACTCCTCTTCCAGGATGTCGGTCACGGCCGATTCGACCACCTGCGGATTGGCGCCCGGCAGCACGGTCGTGACGGAGACGATCGGCGGATCGACGTCCGGATATTCACGGACCGAAAGCCGGGTGTAGCCGATCGCGCCGAACAGCACCAGCGCGAGACTCACCATGCTCGCGAAGACGGGGCGGCGGATGGAGATGTCTGAGATCTTCATAGGGGCTCCTCGAGACCCGGCATACTACGGGGTCGGCTGCCCGGAGATTCAAGCGGATCGACATATCGCGCCAGCCAGCGAAGCATGTTCGGGAGCCCGCCCCGATGATGTTCCAGCGCACGCGGGTAGTCCGCAAACCCCGAATGCCGCCACACCAGCCGGGTGCCCTCCGGAGCTTCGGTCAGCGTGATGCGGACCGTCGTCGGGGGAACGTCGATCCAGCTCGGCTCCCAGGTATACGCAAGGGTGCTCGGTGGGTCGATCTCGAGAACCTCGCCGCCCACGTGAAACGCGCCGCCCTGGGCGGTCGTCCCCTCGGCCCGCCAGCGTCCGCCGACGCGGGGATCCAGCGTCCTGGCCGTACACCGGTAGGCGGCCGGGTCGCCCCACCACGCAACCAGCTCCCGGCAATCGGTGAGCGGGCGCCGGACGCGCCCGGGTGAGGCGCGCAGTACTACTTCCTCGCGGATCTCGTCCCTATTCGCGCTCGGGGCGGTCGGCATGGGTGCCGCGGGCTTGGGGTGAGTCCGCCTCGACGTGCGCCTGAAGCCGGTGCAGCGCGGCGCGGAGCGCCGCCCGATGGCGATCGAGCCACCCATCGATCGCCGTGAGCGGAGTCGGGTCGATCTCGTACACCTGCTCGCGGCCGCTGCGCCGCTGCCGGACCAGGCGCGCCGAACGCAGGATGCGGAGGTGCCGCGACACCGCGGGGCGGCTGATCGGAAACCGGGCGGCGATCGCGTGAACCGGCAGCGCGCGCGCCTGCAGCTGATCAAGAATCCTCCGGCGCACGGGATCGGCCACGGCGCGGAAGACGCGATCGCGGGTCTGGTCGGGCCTCGGAGTCGGCACGGCGGGTGGCTCCCATAGGTAACCGAGTGGTTACGAATAAACGCGGCGTACGCCGCTGTCAAGGGGCGTCGCGAGCCGAGACTCCGGCTGCGTGCGGCGCGGCCGGAAGGTTAACATTCGCAATCAAACGCCGACGGCCGATTCATGGGCACCCCCAAGCTTTCCTCGCGACAGCTGGCCCAACTCGCGTTCCTGCAAACGCTTCCGCCGAAGTTCCAGCGGCTGCACGCACTCGTGGAGCAGATGGCGGCCTTGCACGCCGACGACACCGTGGTGCGCGGCCTCATCCGTGGGCTCGACGAGCTCAAGGCGAATGCGGCGGCCTTGAGCCTGACGTCGCTCGCCGACTCGGCCGGGCTGATGGCCACCATAGCCCGCCGGGGAGGCGGACTGCAGATGAAGGTGCGGGGTCTGCGGGAGCTGCTGGGGAGCCTCAAGACCAACTACGAGGGAGCCCTCCGGCAGGCGACCACTCCGGAGGCCATCGACGAGCGGCGTGGCGGTCCGCCGGGGCCTAGCGCCGGCGCGTCAGCACCCGGTCCACCACGGGACCCGCGATGAGCAGCGCCATGGCGTTGACGACCACGCCGATGAGCAACGACACGAACGTCAGCGCGAAGAGTATCGCGCCCGCGCCGATGGCCGCGAACAGCACGCCGAACCAGTGCACGATCGATCCCCGGTGAAGGCCCTGGGTAACCGCGGCTGGTAGATTAGCCGTCCGCGGAACCGGCCGCAACCGCCGATGCCACTCTCTTCGAGGTTGACCCCATGCGCACGCTTTCGCTGGCATTGTCGCTCGCCCTCGCGCTCGCCGCGGCGCCGCCGGCCGCCGGACAGGCGCAGACCAAGCCCGCCAAGGCTCCTGCGGACCCCGACCGGGCGGTTGCCGGCGGCGGCTCGCTGCCCCGCGGCTGGAGCGCCCGCACCGATGCGAAAGGCAAGGAAGCGGACGTCAGGTTCGTCGTCATGGATCCGGGTTGGCACGTGACGCTCGGTCCAGCCGCCCTGCTCTGGCGCCCGGCCGACAAGGTGGACGGCGGGTTCACCGCCACCGCGCTCCTCACGCAGACAACGGCGCCGAAGCATCCGGAGGGTTACGGCATCTTCGTGGGCGGGCAGAGCCTCGAAGCCGACCCGCAGCAGAAGTACGCGTACTTCCTCATCCGCGGCGACGGCAGGTACCTGATCAAGAAGCGTGACGGCGCGAACGTCACCAACCTCATTTCGGCGTGGACGGCGCACCCCGCGATCATGAAGCAGGGCCCTACCGGCGAGGCCACCAACCGGCTCGAGGTGACGATGGACCGGACCCGACTGGTGTTCCGGGTGAACGGCAAGGAGGTCTACTCGGCCGACCCGCGGCTGATCGAGACCAAGGGAATCGCCGGTCTCAGGGTGAATCACAACCTGGACCTGCATGTGCAGAGTTTCGATGTGAAGAAGCTGTAGCGCCGCTCTCGGCGGCCTAGCCGGCGGTGGCCCTGAGCGCCGCCAGCGCCTCGGCCGCCGCGCTCCGCACCGCGCCCCCCGCCTCACGCACCACCCGCTCGAGCGCGGCGGCGGCGTGTCGCGAGTCCGCGTGGGCCAGCGCGCGCACCGCCTCGAGCCGCTGCGCCTTGGAGTAGCCGGCGCCGGTGAGCGTCCGCCGCGCCAGTGCCAACGCTGCGAGCGCCGCACAGGCTTCCGCGG
>JBOHSY010000078.1:0-10486 GCA_050733355.1 Gemmatimonadales bacterium
GGTAGAGGGCGAGCTTCACCTCCCGCGGAATGCCTTGCACCCGGGACTGATCATACCACTTGTCGCCGTGCCAGCCATGGAAGTCCTCGTTGGTCGGCAGCGACAGCCACCCCTTGGCCTCCACCAGTTCGACGCCTGGCCCCACGTATTCCCGGAGCGCCTCCTTCACCACCGGATGGAGGGCGACGTCGACGAATCCCTGGTCGAGCATGAGGACGTTCTGCACCATGTGCCGATGGCGCTCGGTCTTCTCGTATCCGTCGAAATCGTTCCAACGGAGCCGCTTGAGCACGAGCGCAAAGGCGCGCTGCATCGACCGGAGCTGCTCCGGGTCGACCAGGTCGGGCAGGACGACGATGCCGTTCGTGTCGAGCTCCGCCGCGACGGACGGGGCGAGCTGGGTGGCCATGAACTGCCTCCGAAACGAGGGTGCCTAACCGCACTCCCGGCGCTCCCGGCGACGCCAGGGCGATGTGCGGGGGTGAGTCCCTAGCAATCTGGCAGGGACGCCGCTCCGGGAGAAGAAGCTGAGGTCCAAGCAAGAGTCATGCGCCGGAACCCGGCCCCCGGTAACCCCTAAGGCCGTTGCTCGCCAACTCGACTGTTGCCAACTGTTGCGCGCACGCTACGATTCCGGACAACGGCAAGGACCCCGCGGCCCAGCCGACCGACGATGCCATGTTTCTTGCAACGCGACGACGCCCATGGTCTTGCCTGCCCTCAAAGCTACGCCCGCTCCCGCGACTGCGACTCCACGGCGACTGCTTGCCGTATGTCCGGTTCCGCTGTGGCCGGCCACCAACGGCTACGCGCTTCGGGTCACCAACCTGCTCCGGGAGCTTGCCCAGGCGTGGGAGATTCACCTGGTTGCGGCAGCTTCACCCCTGAGTGACGACCGGACCGCGGATCTGTCGGTCGCGACTCACCACGCCGTCGAGCTCGGCGGCCAGGTGGTTACTATGCCCTGGCAGTTTGACGCGGAGCGCCTCCGAGCCCTCGCTGGTTGCGCGCAAGCCGGCGGAGTTCGCCTCGCTGGTTCTCGGGCTGCTCGAGGACCGCGAAAGGCGGTTGCGTCTGGGGCTGGCCGCGCGGGAAGCCGTCGCGCGCGTCCACAGCTGGTCCGGTGCGGCGAGTGAGCTGACCGGGCTGCTCCACGGCTCCACGGCGGGCGTGCCGGCGAACACTGTCGATGGCGCGGCCGGCTGACCTCGGGAGGCAGGGACGGCGGCTTCACGTCGCGCTGGTCCTGGATCTCGCGCCCCGGAAGCTCGGCTCCCTCGAACGGTGGTTGGTGGGCGTCGTGCGCGAGGCCCGTGCCCGGGGTCATCGAGTGGACGTCTTCGCTCGCGAGCCGCGGCATCCCGGTGTGCGCGAGGCGCTGGCCTCGCTGGGAGCCGGTTGGGAGCCGGTCGACCGACTGGAGCGCAACCCCATCGGTGCGGTCGCTCGGCTGCGGCAATACGACGTCATCCAGTATCACTTGTTCAGCGCGCGGAGCCGGGCCGTTCTGTGCGGCTACGCGGCCTGGCCAGCTCGCATCATTCTGGTCGAGCGCACCTCCGACTGGGGACGTGGGTGGACCGTGTTCGGCCGCCTCAAGCTGCGTGCGCTCAATCTGGTGACGACGCCACGGATCGCCGGGCTGATCGGCGTCTCGGCCTACACCCGCGATCGCACGGCCCGCCTGCTCGGACTTCCTCCGGAGCGGGCGGCCACGATCTACAACGGGGTGGATCTCGACCTCTTCTCGTTCCGGTCACGTCGTCCGCGCAAAAGGGACCGATCACCCTGCTCGCGGTCGCGCACTTGATCCCGGAAAAGGGGATCGACCACCTGCTGCGGGCGTTGACCGCGGTGCACCCACATCCGCGCGGCAGGTGCTGGTGGGTGACGGCCCCGAGGAGACGTGCCTCCGCCGGCTCGGCGATGAGCTCGGCATCGCCGCCCGGACCCAGTTCTGCGGTCTGCGGGATGACGTCGCGTCCCTGCTTCGCGAAGCCGACATATTCGTCCATCCGGCAACCTGGGCGGAGGCCTTCGGCTGGACCATCGCCGAGGCGATGGCATCGGGTTGCGCGGTGATCGCCACCAACGTCGGGGCCATTCCGGAGCTCGTCGAGCACGGTCGGAGCGGGATGCTGGTGCCGCCGGCCGACCCGATTGCGCTCGCTCATGCGATGACGCGCTTGGCCGGCGACGAGGCTCTGCGGCTCGAGCTGGGCCGGAACGCCCGGGCCCGGGCCGAGGAGCGCTTCGGCCTGGCGCGGAGCGCTTCGGCCTGGCGCGGAGCGCTCGGCTGCACGTGGACTGGTTCGAGCACGTCGCGCGCGACGCGAGCCGTGAAGACGGGAGGTGTGGGGCTACCGATTCGGATCCTCAACTACGGGGTCGACTGGGAGTGGGACGGCCGGCCGGCCTCTGCGCGTCCGCCCGAGCCAGAAGATTCGCGAACCCCGGCGCTTCACCGATCCACGCGGTTGGCTCGAATCCGGTGAGACGGAGGAGCGTCGTGAGCGACCGCTTGTTAAAGGTGTTGGCGTCAAGCGGGTAGCCGGGCAGCCGTTTCGGGAGCCGGATCAGGCGGCGCAGGGCTTCTTTCAAGTGCGCCAGAGGGCGGTTCGCCAGCGGCCCCCGTACCAGAAGCCACCCGGTGGGGCGGATCCACCGGGCGACCCGTTCCATCACGCCTCGCGGCTCCGGCAGGTGCTCGAGACAATCCATGAGCGTGACGACGTCGAAAGCCCGATGCCATCGTTCTACCGGTGTGGTTTCAAGGCGACCCGTCAGGATCTCGAGGCCATACGTACGACGCGCGTGGTCGGCCATCGTAGGGTTGAGCTCAATCCCGGTCACGGCAAATCCGTGCGCCCGCGCCTCGTCTAAGAACACGCCGCCGGCGCAGCCGATGTCGAGGAGGTTCCCGCCTGCTACCTGGGGGAGGAAGGCTAGGACACGGCGCGCTTCACGCCGGAGCGCGGCTTCGGCCTGGACGTAGCTATTCCGAAAGACGCCACACGACCAGTCTCCATCGCGCTCGAAATACGAGTCGGCATAGATCAGAGCTTGGTCAGCGGCGCTTACGGGTGGGTCAACAAACTGATGCGTGCACTGGCGGCAGCGGTACAGCCAGAACCGACGGTTCCGCCAGTCGTAGTAGAACGGCTCTCGGTCCACCGCGGCCTCCGCGCAAACGGTGCACCGGGGGGGGATGAGGACGCCTGTGCTTGATCGCTGCTCACGGTTCCGCCATTTCATGCCGGCGCCTGGGTCTATATGGTGTTAGCGCCGAGTGAATACTCCTCAGATCCGCCGGGTGAAAATGCCAGAGATCGGTCTCCTGTTCAGGTCACCGACTCGCCGGTCGGCTGACGGTGGCGTCACTTTGCGTCTCCCCTAGTGCGGAGGCGCGCGTGTACGGATCGGAGCGCCATGTGTTGTTGCGCCACTATCTCGAGGCCGGGCTCAGCAAGGCCTGCCGGCCCTATCGCGCGCAGACCAAGGCAAGGTGGAGCGGCCAATCCGCTACCTGCGGCAGAGCTTTCTCTACGGTCGCAGCTTCGCGGGCGATCCCGATCTCCAGGCCCAGGCCGAGCACTGCAAGCTCCGCCGCGACGGACGGGGCGAGTTGGGTGGCCATGAACTGCCTCCGAAACCAGGGTTGCCTAGCCGGCGTTCCCCACAATCTGGCAGGGACGCCGCTCCGGGAGAAGAAGCTGAGGTCCGAGCAGGAGTCATGCGCCCGGAACCGGCCCCGCGGTGGCCCCGAAGCCCTCGCTCCGCTATCGCTACGCCGCTATCGCTACGCCGCTTGACTGTTGCCAACTGTTGCGCGCACGCTACGATTCCGGGTGCCATGTTTCTTGCGACGGTCACGCGCCATGGTCTTGCCTGCCCTCGAAGCTACGCCCGCTCCCGGAACCGCGACCCGACAGCGCCTTCTTGCCGTCTGTCCGGTTCCGCTGTGGCCGGCCACGAACGGCTGTCACGAACCTGCTCCGGGAGCTCGCCCAGGCGTGGGAGATTCACCTGGTCGCGGCAGCTTCACCGCCGAGTGACGACCGGACCGCGGATCTGTCGCTCGCGACTCACCACGCCGTCGAGCTCGGCGGCCAGGTGGTCACCATGCCATGGCAGTTCGAGGCGGAGCGGCTCCGAGCTGCGGTTGCCGAGGTCGCAGTCGCGAGGCGGCTGCACGCTGCCCTGCTCTGGAGCGGGGCCGAATTTCTCGCGCCGCTGCCCGGACGGCCGATTGTCGTGGGCGACCGGATCGACTGCGCCGCCCTCGCGGGCTGGCGCGCCCTGCCGCGTTACCGGACTCTGCGCCAACGCGCCGTCGCACTTCGCATCGCCGCTCGCGCGGCCTGGTATGAGCGCCATGCGGTCCGGGCGCTCACCGCGATGACGGTGGTGGGCGACGCGGACGCCGCAGTGCTGCGTCGTCTGTCGGGCCGGCGCACGGTATACGTCGTCCCCAACGGGGTCGCCGTTGGCCCGGCGCCGCGACTCGAGTGGGAGTCCCCCGAGCCGAGCATCATCCTGACCGGGGTGATGAGCTTCGGCCCCAATATCGACGCGGCATGCTACTTCGCCGAGCGGGTCTGGCCGCTGGTCCACGCCGCTCGCCCCGATGCGCGCTTCGTGATCGCAGGCCGATCCCCAACGCCGGCAGTGGCTGCCCTCGGGGCCCAGCCCGGCATCACGCTGCTGCCGGACGTGCCCAGCATCGAAGCGGTGCTCCGCAGCTGCTGGCTGGCCGTGGCTCCGATGCAGACCGGCACCGGGATCAAGAACAAGGTGCTCGAGGCGTGGGCAAGTGGGAAGCCGGTAGTCATGTCTCCCCTCGCCCGCAACGGGCTTCGAGTGCGGGGGCAAGTGGCCGAGCTGGTTGCGCGCAAGCCTGCGGAGTTCGCCTCACTGGTCCTGGGGCTGCTCGACGACCGCGAAAGGCGGTTGCGCCTGGGACTGGCCGCGCGGGAGGGCGTCGCTCGAGTCCACAGCTGGTCCGGTGCGGCAAGCGATCTGACCGGGCTGCTCCGCGGCTCCACGGCGAGTGTGGCGGCGGCGAACGCCGTAGATGGCGCAGCCGGCTGAGCTCGGAGGGCCGGCACCGCGGCTGCGCGTCGCGCTGGTCCTGGATCTCGCGCCCCGGAAGCTCGGCTCCCTCGAACGGTGGGTAGTGGGCGTCGTGCGCGAGGCGCGGGGACGAGGTCATCGAGTCGATGTCCTCGCTCGCGAGCCGCTCCATCCCGACGTGCGCGAGGCGCTGACCTCGCTCGGAGCCGGCTGGGAGCGGGTCGACCGACTGGAGCGCAATCCGGTCGCTGCGGTCGCGCGGCTGAGACGGTACCACGTCATCCAGTACCACCTCTTCGGCGCGCGGAGCCGGGCAGCCCTGTTCGGCTACCTGGCCTGGCCGGCCCGCATCATTCTGGTCGAGCGCACCTCCGACTGGGGAAGTGAGCGGACCGTCTTCGGCCGCCTCAAGCTGCGGGCGCTCAACCTGGTGAGCACCCCGCGAATCGCCGGGTTGATCGGCGTCTCGGACTACGCCCGCGATCGCACGGCGCGGCTGCTCGGACTCCCGCCGGAGCGGACGGCAACGATCTACAACGGCGTCGATCTGGACCTCTTCTCGTTCCGGTCCCGTTCGTCCGTGCGAGAGGGACCGATCACCCTTCTCGCGGTCGCGCACCTGATCCCGGAAAAGGGGATCGAGCACTTGCTCCGGGCGTTGGCCGCGGTGCCGCCCACGTCCGCCCGACTGGTGCTGGTGGGTGACGGCCCCGAGGAGGCGCGGCTCCGCCGGCTCGGGAACGAGCTCGGCATCGCGACCCGGACCCGGTTCTGCGGTCTGCGGGATGACGTCGCCTCCCTGCTTCAGGAAGCAGACGTGTTCGTCCATCCCGCGACCTGGGCGGAGGCCTTCGGCTGGACTATCGCCGAGGCGATGGCGTCCGGTTGCGCGGTCATCGCCACTACAGTCGGGGGGATTCCGGAACTCATCGAGCATGGTCGGAGCGGGATGCTGGTGCCACCCGGCGATCCCGCCGCGCTCGCCGAGACGATCGTCAAGCTGGGAGACGATGTCGCATGGCGGCTCGAGCTCGGCCGGAACGCCCGACGGCGCGCAGAGGAACGCTTTGGGCTCGTACAGAGCGCCCGGCAGCACGTGGACTGGTTCGAGCGCGTCGCGCGACGGGGAAGCCGCACGGAGAATGGCTCAGGCGAATGACGGCGCGTGCGCGACACGCTCGATCGCCCGCGATAGCCGCTCACAATCACTCTCCCAGTTGTAGCGGGCGAGAATGGCCGCGCGCCCGGCCTCACCGCAGGCTACACGATTGGCTTCCGGGAGCAGTGCCTCAATAGCTCGCGCGAGATCGGCTGGGTCGCCCGACCGATAGATCCTTCCGCTTCCCGTCTCGGTCACGATGCGGCGGCAGGGGGCCGCGTCGGAGCTGACGACCGCCAGGCCGGCCGCCATGTAGTCGAACAGCTTGTTGGGCACGGTCGTGTTCCACGATTGGTTCGCGAGGTGCGGCACCACGCCCACATCGGCCTGAGCGACGGTCCTGAGAGCGGCTGCGTTGGGCAAGCGCCCCGCAAAGATCAGCGTCGGAGGACCGAGAAGAAGTCGCTCGGCCTGGCGGTGGAACTCGGTCTGGTCGCGGCCGTCGCCGATGACGGTCAGCTCAACCGCATGACCCCGCTCCCGGAGAAGTGCGAGGGCGGTCAGCAGCTCGCCCACTCCACGATGGACCTCGAGCAGCCCGAGGTACACCAGCCGCAGGGCCGGCCCAGCTGACGCAACCCGAGCCACGGTGGGCGACGCCGCGCGGTCCCGCGGCGGTGTGTTCGAAACGATCGAGATCCGCTCGGGCGGGATGCCCATGCGCACGAGCCGGTCGCCCGATTCCTCGACAACGACGAGTATCTGGTCGACACGATCGAGGGTCCATCGCTCGACCCGGGCAACCGCCGCCGGATGCCGGACCAACACGTCGAACCAACGTTGCCGGCCGGTTTCCCAGACACCCGCGATCATTGCCGGGTAGTTCTCCGCCATGTCGAGCACGACCGGAATCCCGTGGCGCCGGCCCACCCGCAACCCGGTCGGTCCGAGCGGCAGATCCCGCACCATGATGACGTCCGGCTGCGCCAGCCGGACCGTCCGGTCGAGATAGTGGATCCAGCGTGGGTTGATGAAGGCCGGGAAGCTCAGCAGCCCATCGACCGAACGACCGAGCCAGCGCCAGGGCGGCATCCGCCGCACCACGCCTTCAGGGCGATGCTCGGTGACTGGGAGCCAGGCGCGGTTGCGGGCGGCGATGGTGACGTCGTCACCTCGGCTCGCGAGGAAGGAGCAGATCTTCTCCGCTCGCACGTCCCAGGGATAGTCCCCGTCCCAGACATAGACGATTCTCACGCCACCACGCCACGCAGGAGGGGAGGTATCACCAGCCGGGGTCGGAGGTGTAGATGCGGAGGCGACCCCACCAGGTGTGAGTCGGCTGTCCGGTCCCGGCGTTCGAATTGCTTCCCAGAAAGATCTCCGACAGGCGGTTGGACCAGTTTCCGCTTCCTGAGTTCGTCATGTCGATGCCTTGCCGACTCTTGACCAGTCTGCCGTCGACCCAGAGCTCAAAGACGCCGTCGGGAACGCCCCGGGCACTGCTGAAGCGGATGTGCGCCCGGTACACATGCCATTGGCCGTCCCAGAGCGGGTTCGAGCCGAGAGCCGGCACGCGGCAATTGTAGTTGGAGCCGGAGCACGCCGGCGGTGAGCCGAAGGCCGGCGTTTCCGGATTGGCCGACCACCACTCGCGTCCGTGCTTCCCGTTGATGAGATCGAACCGATCGCCTGCCGGACGCCAGAACAGCAGGAACTTGTACTCGCCGAACTTGCAGGCCCCTCCCCTGCCGATCACGTTCGTGTTGAACGTGGCCGCGAACTTGTGGACCGCTTCGATCCATACCTCCGAGGCGGGTGGGGCTTTGTAGCTCGTGGCGATCGTGATGTCGTTACCGCAGCCGCTCGCGCCGTTTCCCCACCAGTCGTACCGGAGGCTCTGGGGGGAGCCGTCGTAGCCTTCCGTGGGATCGAGCGCTATGCGGGACTGATTGAACCAGCGGGGCGCATTCGCCAGCCAACCGAACGGGTTGCTCCGGTAGTGGTCGGCGCTGGTATAGCGGGAGAAGTCTTCGTCCCGCCACGGCCCGCCGCGAGCGGGCCGTCCGCTGCCGCCGCTGGTGCCGCCACCACCCACGACGACCACCGGGATCCGGTTCGTCCGCCCGCCATGTCGGGCGGTCACGGCACCGGTCCCTGCGGTTGGCGGCGCAGCGTAGAGACCGGTTTCGGCCACTGTGCCGGTCGACGCCCGGTACTCCACTCGTACGTCGGGAGCTTGGGCGGCCCCCGCGGGCGGCGCGAGGTGTATCCCGATGAGGGCTTGCAGTGCGGCAAGTGGAGTGAGTAGCACAGTGCGCACCGGGCCCGTGGACCTCCGTTGACGACCGGAAAGCCAGCCGCTGCAAGCGAAGAGAAGTGTAGATCGCCCCCTGCCCGATGGCCAGCATGCGGCCGGGTGGCCATGAAGCGTCGGGGGACCCGACCGCCGCCTTCGGCCGCCGGGTCCCCCGAGTCACTGCGCTTCGATGACCGACCCGATCACCAGCCGGGGTTCGAGGTCCACACCTTGAGGTGGCCCCACCAGTTACTGGTAGCCTGTGTCGTACCGGAGTTCGAGTTGCTGCCGAGCCCGATGAAATCGAGCCGGTTGCTCCACTGCCCGTCGGGGCGGATGAAGTCGGCGCCCGTCACGCGCTTGACGAGCTTCCCGTCAATCCACATCTCGTGCACACCCGTGTTCTCGCCTTTCACGGTGGGCAGCTTGATATGCACCCGATAGGTGTGCCATTGGCCATCCCAAAGCGGGCCCGGTACGCTGGCAAGGTACTGCTCCTGACCAGTGCCGTAGCCCAGCCGGCAATTCCAGCCGATCCCGGAGCAGTTGGTCCCGAACGCGGTCTCGCCGGCCGTCTGCGCGTGCGAGGCCCACCACTCACGGCCGCGGGTCCCGTTCGAGAGACCGAACCGGTCGCCGCTGGTCCACTTGCGCCAGATCAGCAGGAACTTGTACTGGCCGACGCCGCAGGAGCCGCCGCTGCTCGTGCTGTTCGTGTTGAAGGTCGGAGCGAATTTGTGGACGACCTCGATCCAGACCTCCGGCACGTCCGGCATCCTGTAGCCGGCCTCGCGCGTGATGTCCTTGCCGCACCAATAGCTGGCGTCTCCGTCCGGCGGCGCGGGCCAGTCGTAGCGCAGTGTTGGATGACCGTCGTAGGTCACCGACCGGTCGATGTGGATGGCGTCCTGATTCCACCAGGTGGGAGCCCCGGGCATCCAGTCCCAGGGGTCGCTCCGCCAGTGGGCGTCACTGGTGTAGGTCGAGAAGGTCTCATTGCGCCAGAGCCCGCCGGACGTGGGGGGCGGCGGTGCCGGAGCCGAAGTGACCGAAACGGGGGTCGTGTCGGCCCTGGTGCTGCCCGCCGCCGTCGCGATCACGCGGTAGGTGCCGGCCGTGGAACCCGCCCGGTAGAGACCGCTGTACGAGATCGTGCCGCCGGTCGCCGTGTAGATCACGGGGACGCTCGCGGTGGAGCCGTCGGAGAGCGTTCCGACCGTACTGAACTGCACCGATGTAGCCACCGGAATCGAGATGCTTGCCGGGCTGAGCTTGAGCGTCAACAGCGTCGCGGCCGCAGGTGCAGGTATGGTGACGCTCGCAGTAGCCGTCAAGCCGGTGGTGCTGTGCGTTGCGGTCACCTGGTACGTCCCCGCCGTGTTGCCCGACGTATAGACGCCCCCCGCGTCGATGGTGCCGCCGGTCGCGGTCCAGGTGACGCCTACGGAGACCAGGTCGCCGTCGGTCAACCGGCCAACCGCCGTGAACGTCTGCTGGAGGCCGGCGCCTACGGTGGCGCTCGCCGGGCTCACCGTCAGCCCTTCCAGCGAGGGTTGTGGCGGTACCACGATCACCACCGAAGTGTCCGGCCGGTCGTGGGGGTTCCCGACGCGGCGGCGCTTTCCGATCACCTTGAACTCCCCCGTTTCTGCGGCGGAAAAGCTGCCGTCCGACCCGATGTTCCCGCCGGTCGCGGTCCACTCGATGGACGTGACTTCGGCCGAGCCGGGTAGCGGCGAGTCGAACGCGCGGAAGATTACGCCCTGGGTTCCTTCAAGTACGACGGAGCGAGGGTTCAGCACGACGGGCCCGCCCGTGTCGGTGTCGTCGATGGTGGTGTTGGCAGAGGTGGGCTCACCAGCGGCGCAGCCCGCGAGCAGGATCAGCGGCGAAAGCAGCGACAGAGCGTGGGGTCGCAACCGGGCGAGACGCCGCGCAAGCTTGTGAGTGAAAGTCATGCCGTGACTCCGGTTGGAGGGAACGCTGAGGGCCGCCAGCCCCGGGGTTCTCGAGAGAGA
>JBOHSY010000079.1:0-4545 GCA_050733355.1 Gemmatimonadales bacterium
GCCCGGGGAACAGGCCGCGGCGAACGCGGCCCCGATCACGAGCACGGCGGCGGGGCGAAAGGCAGGCTGCACCATCGGGTCTCCTCAACGAGTCTGCGACGGACGTGACGAACGTCCGGCACCGTACGCACACAGGGCCTGGCCCGGTTTCTCCGGACCGGCTCAGAATCCTAGCCTATTGGAAGAGCCGATGAGCGGATGAACTGCCCGCCCCATCGGTTCTTCCGCTCCCTCTGCTCTTCTGCCCATCCTCATAGGTTCCGCGGTTGTCTCGATTTGAAGGTGGGAGGCGTCTCCCGCAGCATGCAGCGCCTACGTTCGCTCGTGGCCGGCGCCCTGGCCGCCGCGGCATGCCGCTCCGCCCCGCCGGCCCGCCCCGCCTTCGTTCCCGCCGTCCGCGAGGCGCCGGCGCCGGGTCCCGCCCCCGAAGGCATGGTCTGGATTCCCGGCGGCCGGTTCTGGATGGGGTGCGAGAGCTGCAATATGCCCGACGCGCTGCCGGTCCATCCGGTGGAGGTGGACGGATTCTGGATGGACCGCGCACCGGTCACGAACGCGGAGTTCGCCCGGTTCGCCGAGGCCACGGGGTACGTCACCGTCGCCGAGCGGCGGCCGGACCCGCGCCAGTACCCCGACGCGCCGCCGGAGAGCCTCAGCGCCGGCTCCGTGGTGTTCAGCCCGCCGGCGCGGGAGTTTCCGGGCATGCGCTACGTGGACTGGTGGCGCTGGGTCCCGGGCGCGAGCTGGCGTCATCCCGAAGGGCCCGGGAGCGATCTCCGCGGACGGGACGACCATCCCGTGGTGCACGTGGCGTTCGAGGACGCGCTGGCCTACGCGCGGTGGGCGGGCAAACGGCTCCCCACCGAGGCGGAGTATGAGTTCGCCGCGCGCGGCGGGCTCGACCGGCGCCGGTACGCCTGGGGCGACACCCTCCGGCCCGGAGGCCGCTGGGTGGCCAACGTCTACCAGGGCAGGTTTCCGGTGCGGAACGCGGCGGCCGACGGCTGGGCGGCTACGTCGCCGGTCGGCGCCTTCCCGGCGAACGGGTTCGGCCTGCTGGACATGGGCGGGAACGTGTGGCAGTGGACGGCCGACTGGTATGACGATCATGCCTACGCCGCGCATGCGAACGGCGTGACCCGGAACCCCGCCGTTACGCGGCCGCCGGCCGGCCGAGCCGAGCGCGCGATTCGCGGCGGGTCGTTCCTCTGCAGCGACCAGTACTGCACCCGCTACCTCGTCGGCAGCCGGGGCCGGGGGGACCCGTCCACCGGCGCCTCGAATCTCGGTTTCCGCCTCCTCCGGTATTAGCCTTCACAACCCGCGATTCTCCCGGCTCACACGCAGGGAAGCTCATGCGCTCACGGCACTTGATCTCGACGGCCGACAACACGAACTGCCGCCGATGACCACCGGCGCGCGCGTCGAGGCGCCGGCTCACGTCGCCGCCGCCGCGGAGGAGACCCGCCTCGCGGGAGAGATCCTTGCCGAGCTGGGCAAGGTCATCGTGGGGCAGCGGCACCTGCTCGAGCGTCTGGTCACCGGCCTGCTCGCGGATGGACACGTGCTGCTGGAGGGCGTCCCCGGCCTGGCCAAGACGCTGTCGGTCCGCTCGCTGGCCGCTACGGTGTCGGGCACGTTCCGCCGGGTGCAGTTCACGCCCGACCTGCTCCCGGCTGACCTCATCGGCACCCAGATCTTCAACCAGCGCACCGGCGATTTCACGGTGCAGCCGGGGCCGATCTTCACCAACATCCTGCTCGCCGACGAGATCAACCGCGCGCCGGCCAAGGTGCAGAGCGCGCTGCTCGAGGCGATGCAGGAGCGCCAGGTGACGATCGGCGGCGAGACGCTCCCGCTCCCCGAGCCGTTCCTCGTGCTCGCCACCCAGAACCCCATCGAGCACGAGGGGACCTACCCGCTCCCCGAGGCCCAGGTGGACCGGTTCATGTTCAAGCTGGTGGTGAGCTATCCCGAGCGCCGCGAGGAGCGGCTGGTGCTCGATCGGATGACGGGTGGCGAGGAGCCGTCGTCGCGTCCGGTCGTGGACGCGCCGCGGCTCCTCCGGGCCCGCCGGGCGGTACAGGAGATCTACGCCGACGACCGGGTCAAGGAGTACGTGCTCGACCTGGTGTCGGCCACGCGCGAGCCGAGGCTGGCCGGCCTCGCCGACCTGGGCCCGATGATCGAGTACGGCGCTTCGCCGCGCGCGGGCATCTTCCTGCTCCGCGCCGCGAAGGGACAAGCCGCGCTCCAGGGACGGGGCTACGTGACGCCGGAGGACATCAAGACGCTCGCGCTCGACGTGCTCCGCCACCGCGTCATCCTCACCTACCGCGCCGACGCCGAAGGCATCGGCCCCGACCAGGTTCTCACGCGCATCCTTGGGGCGGTTCGCGTCCCCTGACGCCAAGGTGACGCTCGCGTGACCCCCGAAGCGGCCGCCGCCGAGGTCCGGCGGATCGAGATCACCACCCGCCACCTCGTGCGCGACATCGTGGCCGGCGAGTACGCCAGCGCGTTCCGCGGGCGCGGGGTGGAGTTCGCCGAGGTGCGGGAGTACCAGCCGGGCGACGACATCCGCAGCATCGACTGGAACGTGACCGCGCGGCTCGGCACCGCGTACGTGAAGCGGCACCTCGAGGAGCGCGAGCTCACCGTGATGTTCGCGGTGGACTACAGCGCCTCGGGGCGGTTCGGCAGCCGGCGCCGCGCCAAAGCCGACACCGGGCTCGAGGTGGCCGCGGTGCTGGCGCTTGCCGCCGCGCGGAGCAACGACCGGATCGGCGCGCTCTGCTTCACCGACCGTGCCGAACGCTACATCCCGCCGCGCAAGGGACGCCGCCACGCGCTCCGGGTGGTGAGCGAGCTGCTGGCCTTCGACCCCGCCGGGCGGCAGACCGACCTCGCCGCCAGCCTCGGCTGGCTGGACAACGTGCTCCGGCGCCGCTCGGTGCTGTTCATCCTGTCGGACTTCATGTCGGACGGGTGGGGCGGCGCGCTGGAGCGGCTCGCGCGCCGGCACGACGTCGTGGCGGTGCGGCTCGCCGATCCACGCGAGCGCACGCTGCCCGACGCGGGCCTCGCCGCCATGGCCGATCCCGAGACCGGCGACTGGGTCTGGGCGGACACGTCGAGCGCCGGGGTGCGGGAGCACTTCGCCCGCGCCGCGGCGGCGTTCGACGTGGCGCTGGAGCGCGAGGTGCGGAGGCGAGGCGCGGATCTGCTGCCGCTGGACACGACGGCGCCTTACGGCGAGAGCCTGGTAGCCTTTTTCAGGCGCCGCGAGCGCCGGAAGGCTCACTGAAGAGCAGAAGAGCGGGGGAGCAGAAGAGCAGATGGGCGGCAGTTCATCTGCGCTTCCGCTCTTCGGCTCCGCTGCGCTTCAGCGACAGCACCCCCCACACCGCCAGGTGGTCGCTCGCGCCGCGACCGTCCCGCTCCACGCCGATGCTGCGGATCTGGCCCGGCTCGAAGCCGCGCACCAGCAGGTGGTCCCAGCTCCAGAGCAGGATCGTTTCCCCGAACGATTGGGTGAGCCAGCGAAAGCCCCGCCGCTTGAAGTACTCGCCGATGCCGTAGCTGTTGAAGTCGCCGGCCAGGATCACGGGCTCCCCGGCACGCTCCGCGTCGTTCAGGATCGCGGCGGCCTGATCTTCCCGCTCCTCGGGCGCGATGCTGACCTGGGTCTCGAGGTGCACGGAATACACCCGCAGCCGCTGTCTGCCGACCCGCACGATCGCGGCCGTGGCGGTGCGGCGCTGGCCCCGGAACACGCCCGCGTGCGGCAACAGCACCTTCCACGCGCTGTCTATCCGCCACCGGGTGAGCACTGCCGGCCCGAAGAAGGTGTCGGTGATCGGATTGATGGTGGACGGCAGGTACGCGTAATTCAGCCGGAGCTCGCGCGCGATCTGCTCGGCCGCGCCGTCGTCCATCTCCTGGAGTGCGATGATGTCGGCGCTCCGGAGACTGTCGCTCTCGCGGAGCAGCTCGATCGCGCGATCGATCCGCCGGGCGTACCTCACGTTGAGGGTGACGATGCGGATCTCGGCGGGCGTGGTGTCGGGGGTGGCAGGGGCGTAGCGCCCCTCGAAGCGGGGGCCCGCCGGGTCGAGGAAGTTGATCTGACGCGAACAGGAAGAGCCGAGGAGCAGAGAGCGGAAGAGCAGATGTGGCGGATGCTGCGGCAGTTCATCCGCTCTTCTGCTCCTCGGCTCTTCTGCTCCTCTGCTCTTCAGCTCTTCTGCTCATGCCGCGCTCGCGCGGCCCCCGCCAGACTGCGGGCTCGCTCCGGCTGCCGCGCGAGCGCGGCTTCGAATGCCGCCCGCGCCTCCGCGCGGCGTCCCGTCTCCAGCAGCATCTCGCCGTACAGTTCGCGGGCCGGCAGCACCGCGCCGGGCGTGACCGGATGCTTCGCGGTGATGTCGTCGAGGTCGGCGGCCGCGCGCGCCTCTTCCAGCGCCTTGGCCGTGTCGCCCGCGGCGAGCAGCGCCCACGATTCCGCGGCCACCCGCTGGATCCGCACCTGCGTGGCCCAGTACG